>CAMCTC010000002.1 GCA_945878355.1 Bordetella parapertussis
ACCGTGCCAGTGCGGTGGGTGACAGCCCGCTGGCGCTCGAAGACCTCAAAGTGATCGTGCTGATGGTGTTCTGGAGCCTGGGCGAAGAGCCCGATGCCTTGATCCTCGACGAGTTGTTCGTCGCACCGGAAGAGCGCCTGATCCACTGACCACGCGTCAGATCAAACCGTTCTCACCGAGGGTGGGCGTACCACTCAAGTCCAACACTCTCGATGCCGAGTGAGACACTCAGCCGACCCAGCTGAATCGACTTGCCGAACCCCTGTGCGCAGCGCGTCGATGTGGCGATAGGCTCTCCGGCTAGGCTACCGCACCCGCATTAGGGTCGTTGGGGTCCTGCTCCTTGCCACTGGACTTGATCAGGTCTTCGCGCTTGACACCCAGCCACATCGCGATCGCCGCAGCGACGAACACCGACGAATAGATACCGAACAGGATGCCGATGGTCAGCGCCACGGCGAAGTAGTGCAAGGTCGGGCCGCCAAAAAACAGCATCGACAGCACCATCAACTGGGTAGAGCCGTGGGTGATGATCGTGCGGCTCATGGTGCTGGTGATCGCGTGGTCGATCACCTGCGCTGTCGTCAGCTTGCGGTACTTTCGGAAAGCCTCGCGGATCCGGTCGAAGATCACCACCGATTCATTCACTGAATATCCCAGCACCGCCAGCACTGCGGCCAGCACCGCCAATGAAAACTCCCATTGGAAGAAAGCGAAAAAACCCAGGATGATGATCACGTCGTGCAGGTTGGCGACGATCGCGGCGACCGAGAACTTCCACTCAAAGCGCAGCGCCAAATAGGCCATGATGCCGATCACGACAAAGGCCAGCGCCTTGGCACCGTCGCTGGCGAGTTCATCGCCGACCGCGGGACCGACGAACTCGGTGCGCGAAAGCTTGATCGGCTCGTCGCCAGAGGCCGTGACGCAGGATGGTCGGCTGACCTGTTCACCCTGTGGCGTGGTGTAGGCCTTGGTGACCACAGCGCCGTTTTCGCTCTTGCACAGCGTGGCGAAGACCAGCGGCGCAACATCGGCCTGCTTGACCTGCGCACGCACCGGCAGACGAACCAGCACGTCGCGCGAGGTACCGAAATTCTGTACCTGCACCTCACCAAATCCGAGCTTGTCGACCGCGGCACGGGTCTTCTCCAGGTTGGCGACCTGGGTGTACTCGACCTCCACCACCGTGCCGCCGGTGAACTCGATCGACAGATGCAGGCCACGGCTGACCAGGAAGAACACAGCCAGCGCAAAAGTGACGAACGAGATGATGTTGAACACCAACGCGTGCCGCATGAACGGGATGTCGCGGTGAATCCTGAAAAATTCCATTTTGTTCTTCCCTCTGGCGCTTCAGGACTTGGCGACGGGTTCGTCGTTGGCGAGGTCAGTGCCGGGCAAGGTCGAGCCCTCGGGCCGCCAGACCTGGCCGATCGACACCGATCTCAGTCGCTTCTGGCCGCCGTACCAAAGGTTGACCAGACCGCGCGAGAACATCACTGACGAGAACATCGAGGTCATGATGCCCAGGCAATGCACCACCGCGAAGCCGCGAACAAAGCCCGAGCCGAAAGCCAGCAAAGCCAGACCCGCGATCAGGGTGGTGATGTTGGAGTCAAGAATCGTCGCAAACGCACGCTCGTAACCGGCGTTGATCGCCGCCTGGGGCGAGGCGCCGCCGCGCAACTCCTCGCGAACCCGCTCGTTGATCAGCACGTTGGAGTCGATCGCCATGCCCAGCGTCAGCGCGATCGCGGCGATGCCCGGCAATGTCAATGTGGCCTGCAGCATCGACAGTACGGAGATCAGCAGCAACAGGTTGAACGCCAGCGCCAGCGACGAAAACATGCCGAACAACCGGTAATAGCAGCACATGAACAAGGCAATCGCAGCAAAGCCATAACCCACGCTGGCAAAGCCTTTGGCGATGTTTTCAGCACCCAGGGTGGGGCCGATGGTGCGCTCCTCGATGATCTCCATCGGCGCGGCCAAGCTGCCGGCACGCAGCAACAAAGCGGTGTCAGCAGCCTCGCTGGTGCTCATACGGCCCGAGATCTGGAAACGGTTGCCGAGTTCGCCACGGATCACAGGCGCAGTGACGACCTCGCCCTTGCCCTTCTCGAACAACAGAATCGCCATGCGCTTGCCAACGTTCTCGCGCGAGATGTCGCGCATGATTCGGCCGCCTTTGGCGTCAACCGTCAGGTGCACCGCAGCCTCCTGGTTGTCGAAACCGGGTTGGGCGTCAGTCAGGCTGTCGCCGGTCAGGATGACCTGGCGGAAGACGATGATCGGCGAGCCGTCGCGGTCGAGGTAGCGTTCGCTGCCGAAAGGCACCGGCCCGCCACCTCTCACGGCTTCGAGCGCCTCGGCCGAGGTGTTGACCATCCGCAGTTCAAGCGTGGCGGTGCGGCCGATGATGTCCTTGGCCTTGGCCGTGTCCTGCACGCCAGGCAATTGCACCACCACCCGGTCGCTGCCTTGCTGTTGGATCACCGGTTCGGCAACACCGAGTTCATTGACACGGTTGTGCAAGGTGGTGATGTTCTG
The DNA here is from genome assembly GCA_945878355.1 of Bordetella parapertussis. GTDB lineage: Bacteria > Pseudomonadota > Gammaproteobacteria > Burkholderiales > Burkholderiaceae_C > Pseudaquabacterium. The sequence continues at coordinate 2,554 of CAMCTC010000002.1, forward strand.
CTTGATCGCCGCATCCTGCGCTGCGCGAGCCGCCACTGGCTTGAGCGCACCGGTCAGACGGAACTCGGCGCCGTCAGCACTTTCGGTCCACTGCATGTCGGGCAACTGGTCAGCGAGCAAGGCCTGGGCCTGGGCCAACACGGTTCGGTCTCGCACGCGCAAAACCACCAGATTGCCATCGCGGCTGATACCAGCGTGGCGGATGTTCTTGTCGCGCAGCAGGCTGCGCAGGTCACCGGCAGTGGCTTCGGCTTTCTTGGTCAACGAGGCCTTCATGTCGACCTGCATCAGAAAGTGCACGCCACCGCGCAAGTCCAGCCCCAGGTACATCGGCAGCGCATGCAGCTTCGTCAACCAAGCCGGCGATCGGCTCAGCAGGTTCAGCGCGACGATGTAGGACGGATCGGCCACATCGGGGTTGAGCGCCTTCGCGATCGCATCTTTGGCCTTGATTTGCTCGTCGGTGTTGCGAAGCCTGGCCTTGACCGAATTGCCCTCGAACTGAACAAAATCTGGCGTCAGGCTCGCGCCAGTAAGCGTCTTCTCGATCCGCACGACCATCGCCTGATCAAGCTTGACCGTGGCTTTGGCACTGGAGATCTGAACCGCCGGCGCCTCGCCGTACAGATTGGGCAAGGTGTAGAGCAGGCCGATCAACAGCGCGAGCGCCAGGATCAGGTATTTCCACCAGGGGTAGCGATTCATCGTGCGTTCCTCAGCCCTGTCGCCCGGGTGGGCGCAGAGCGGGCTTTCAGCGGACTCGAGGGCGGTCGGTTCAATCGGCTGGAACGCGAAGCGCCCCAGCTCAGACCACCATCGTCGCCGTAGCGGCCGCCGGCTGGCTGGCGGCCTGTGGACTTACTTGCCGAAGCTACCCTTTGGCAGCACCTGCACCACGGCGCTGCGCTGGACCTGCACCTCGACGCCGTTGGCCACTTCGATCTGCAGCATGCTCTCGCCCATCTTGGCCACACGCCCGATCAAGCCGCCAGTGGTGACGACTTCGTCGCCCTTGGCCAACGCGTCGATCATGGACTTGTGCTCTTTCTGGCGCTTCATCTGCGGCCGGATCATGATGAAGTACAAGACCACGAACATCAGCACCAGCGGCAGGAACTGGCCGAGCGAGCCGAACATAGACTCGAGACCGCCACCTGCGGCAGCAGCAGGCGCGGTCTGGGCAAAGGCTTGGGAAATGAACACGATGGAAATCCTTGGCTGAACGCCCGCACGGCTGCGGGTCAACTCGATATTGTAGGTGGGCTGCCTGGCAACCCGGGTCCGAGGCGCAGCCCGGTGCAGGGATCAGAACAGCGCCATGCTGAGCTTGCGGCGGTACTGGTCGATCACCGGGTCGCTGGGCGCCACCGCAGCGCGGCCGATCACCTCGAGCGCGCCCTTGGCAGGCTCCGCGGCGCTCTTCCCAGGCGCAGGCTTGGGCGCGGGCTTGCCCATCAGGGTGAGGATCGCCACATAAGTCTTGCGCGCCAGTTCGTCGCTCCAACTCTTGTCGCGCATCACGATCTCGAGCAGTTCGTCCATCGCCTCAGTGAATCGCCCCGCCGCCATGGCCTGTTGGGCCAGCTCGTAGCGGGCCTCGAAATCGCGCCGATTGGCCGCAATCGCTGCGGCCAGATCCTGGGGCGAGCGGGTGGCGGGCGCTTTCTCGCAGGCCGCAAGCCAGAGCCCAAGTGCGGCGATACGACCATCGACCATGCCCCTGGGTGCCATCGGCTGCCAGGCCTCGCGCGCCAGCGCCAGCGCCCCAGTTTCGATCAACAGCTTGACATAGTCGCCTCTGACCGCATCGTCAGCGGGGTCGGCGGCCAGCGCATGGGCCTGCTTGGCCAACGCAGCGTCGACGTCGTCGTCCAGCGCAGGAGACTCTTCAGGCTCCTCAACCTCGGCCTCCACCAAATCGGCCGGCGCCACATGGCGGTCGAGAAACTCGCAGATCTGCGCCTCGGGCAAGGCGCCGACAAAACCGTCGACCGGTTGCCCGTCCTTGAACATCACGCAGAAGGGGATCGACCGCACACCAAAGGCCTGGCTGAGCTGGGCTGCGATCTCGGGTTGGTCGTCGCTGTTGAGTTTGGCAAGCTTGAACCGGCCCGCGTAGGCTTGTTCAACCTTCTCGAGCAGAGGTCCCAAGCTACGGCAGGGGCCGCACCATGGCGCCCAGATGTCCAACAGCACCGGTTGCTGCTGGGATGCCTGGATCAGCTCGGCTTCGATATTTTGGATCGTGATGTCGCTCATGATGTCAGCAGCAGGCTCATGTGAGGGGTCAGGGAAAGGGTGACAGGGAACAGCCAAGTCAGGACAGATAGAGGCAGCCGCCTACAATTCAATGCTCGCAGACCCGCCGGAGCCTTGGCCTTGCCTGATGTGGAAAACAGCACGGAAAACAACGCCAACGCCCTGGTCGGCGTCTTGATGGGATCGTCCAGCGACTGGGAAACCATGCGCCAGGCCGCCCAGATTCTCGCCGAGTTTGGCGTCGCCCATGAATGCCGGGTGGTTTCGGCGCACCGCATGCCCGACCAGATGTTCGCCTACGCCGAGGCGGCCTCAAGCCGAGGCTTGCGCGCGATCATCGCCGGCGCTGGCGGCGCAGCCCATCTGCCCGGCATGCTCGCGGCCAAAACCACCGTGCCCGTGTTGGGCGTTCCGGTGCCCAGCAAGCACCTGTCCGGGGTTGACTCACTGCATTCGATCGTCCAGATGCCCAAAGGCATCCCGGTGGCGACCTTCGCCATCGGCGCGGCTGGCGCGGCCAACGCGGCCTTGTTTGCGGTGGCGATGCTCGCCAGCGGCGATGCCACGCTGCTGGCCAAGCTCAAGGCCTTCCGCGCCAGCCAGACCGCCGCAGCGCAAGCCATGACCGCCGAATTGGATCTACCGTGAACGAAAAAGTCATATTTCCTGGCGCGACACTGGGTGTGATGGGCGGCGGTCAACTGGGCCGGATGTTCGTGCAGGCAGCGCAGTCCATGGGCTACTTCACTGCGGTGCTAGACCCCGACCCGACCTCGCCAGCCGGACTGGTGGCGCACTACCACATCGCCACCGACTACCTAGACGAACAAGGCCTGGCGCAGTTGATGCAGCGATGCGCAGCCATCACCACCGAGTTCGAAAACGTGCCCGCAGGCGCGCTCGTCACACTGGGCGCTTACCGGCGGGTGGCGCCAGCGGCCGACGGCGTGGCGGTTTGCCAGGACCGCTCGGCCGAAAAGGCTTGGTTCCGCCGCTGCGGCGTGGCTTGTGCGCCCCACGCTTTGATCGACACGCACGAGCGCCTGGCTGCCGTGAGCGACGACTTGCTGCCAGGCATCCTCAAAACCGCCAGGCTGGGCTATGACGGCAAGGGTCAACGCCGCGTCGCCGACCGCGCCGCGCTGGCCGAAGCCTGGCAACAACTCGGCCAGCCACCCTGCGTGCTGGAAAAACTGCTGCCACTGGCGCTGGAGTTGAGCGTGGTGGTGGCGCGCAGCGCGACCGGCCAGACGGTCCAGCTGCCGGTGCAGCAAAACCTGCACCGAGACGGCATTCTGGCCGTCACCCAGGTGCCCTCACCCGACGCCACCATCGCGCAGCAATCCCAGGCCAGCCAGGCCGCCTCGGCGCTGGCCGAAGCGATGGACTATGTCGGCGTGTTGTGTGTCGAGTTCTTCGTGCTGGCCGATGGCAGCCTGGTGGCCAACGAGATGGCACCGCGACCGCACAACTCGGCCCACTGGTCGATCGACGGCAGCGACATCAGCCAATTCGAGTTGCAGGTACGCACCCTCACCGGCCTGCCGCTGACAGCACCGCGCCAGCATTCGGCCGCGGTGATGCTCAACCTGCTCGGCGACCTGTGGTTCGTCGACAGCGCCACAGAGAAAACGCCGCCCTGGGATCGCGTACTGGCGCTACCTGGCGTGCACCTGCACCTTTATGGCAAGGCCAGCGCCAGGCCAGGCCGCAAGATGGGCCATTTGACCGTCACGGGGATTGACGCTGACAGCGCCCGAGCCGGAGCTTTGCAGGCCGCCGAGATCCTGGGCTTGCCGACCTGGTCGGCTGCCTGACCCACATGGGCTTGCTGCGCGGCGATGACCCGGACGCGTTGGCCGCCGCTGCCCGGCGCTTGGCCGACGGCGGGCTGGTGGCATTTCCGACCGAAACCGTCTACGGCCTGGGTGCTCGTGCTGACAGCGACTTGGCCGTGGCAGGCATCTTCAACGCCAAGGGCCGGCCGGCCGACCACCCGCTGATCGTCCACGTCAGCGATCTGGCGCAGGCCGCCAGCTTTGCCGCCACGCTGCCAGAGTCAGCGCAGCGCTTGGCTCAAGCTTTCTGGCCCGGTCCAGTGACGGTGATCGTGCCGCGGGCAACCGGCATGGCCAACGCAGCCGCTGGCGGCCAGTCCAGCATCGGCTTGCGCTGCCCGGCCCACCCGGTGGCGCTGGCGCTGCTGCGCGAAGCGGCTGCGCTGGGCGTGGCCGGTGTGGCAGGGCCCAGCGCCAACCGTTTCGGCCGTGTCAGCCCCACCAGCGCCGCCCATGTGGCACAGGAGTTCGGCCCCGACCTCTGGGTGCTGGACGGCGGCGATTGCGCGCTGGGGATCGAATCGACCATCATCGACCTCAGCCGCCGTCACCCGGTGCTGCTGCGACCAGGCGTGCTGACGCGCGCCAAACTCGAAGCCGTTCTCGGCGAACCGCTGCGCGAACCTGACAACCAGGCGCCGCGCGCGCCGGGCACTTTGGCGTCGCACTACGCGCCGAGCGCCAAGGTCAGTCTGTGGTCAAGCCAGGCCTTGGCCGAGGCACTGGCTCGGCTTGGGCAGCTGCCGGCGGGCGTGGCGGTATATTCCCGCCAGGAAATCGACGTCGGCCCGAGAGGTCGGCGCATGCCGGACGATCCGGCAGCGGCGGCGCATGAGTTGTTCGGCGTGCTGCGGCGATTCGATGCTGCAGGCATGGCCGAGATCTGGGTCGAGCAAGCAAGCGACGATCCGGCGTGGGAAGGTGTGATGGATCGTCTGCGGCGGGCGGCCGCCTCTTGAGGCGCCAACCGTCGCAGGCGCAATGTGTGACTGATGGAAATCTGATGACTCTCTTTCGTGATCTGCGCCGCCTGGGCGCGACCCTGTTGGCGCCGGTGATGCTGTCGACGGCACTGCTGGCGGCCTGCGGCGGCGGTACCCAACAGGTGCAATCCTTTGTGCCCGCCAGGCTGATCGTGTTCGGTGACGAGAACAGCATGATCGAAAACGACGGCAACGGCGACGGCTTCAAGTACACGGTCAATGATCGCAGTGCCAGCACGGGCAAGTGCCTGGCGCTGCCGACTTTTGCGCAAAGCCTGGCCAGCCTGTACGGGTTTGTTTTCGAACAGTGCAACCCCAATGGCGACATGCCCAAAGCCTTCATCCGCGCGCAGCGCCTGGCCACGGTCGACGACGCGCGCACCGGACTGGCACAGCAATTGGCCAGCCAAGCCGATCTGAATCGAAAGGATTTGGTCAGCGTGATGATCGGCAGCAATGACATCATCGCGCTCTACGAACGCACCCAAAGCGGGCTCGCGCGGGCCGACGCCCTGGCCGAGGCGCAGCGGCGCGGCGCGCTGGCCGCGGTCCAGGTCAACGCGATGCTCGCGACGGGAGCCCGCGCGATCGTGTTCACGGTGCCTGACCTGAGCAGCAGTCCGTACGCAGCACGCGCCAGCCTGCGCGACCCCGGTGCACCTCAACTCTTGAGCGATTTGACCTACCAGTTCAACGCCTACCTGCGAACCCAAATCGATTCGAGCGCCTACGACGGACGCAACTACGGCCTGGTGCTGGCCGACGATATCGTCGCCGCGATGGCCAAGTCACCCGGATCGTTCCTGACCGTACCTGCCGTCACCAACATGCCGGCCTGCATCCTGCCCAACGACACCAGCGCCAATGCAGTGGCCACCGCCTTGCTAGCCTGCGACCTCAAAAACCTGGTCGGCGGCGCGACAGCTACCAGCCACCTGTGGGCCAGCGACCGCCACCTCGGCGTCAACGCGCACAGCAGTATCGGGTCACAGGCGGCAGCGCGCGCCACCGGCAACCCGTTCTGAGCGTCCGGTGCGTCGAGCGGCAGTTCATCACCGAGCGCAGAGCCCCTAGGCACAGGATCAGCGAACGTCGATGCGGCGATACACCGGCAGCATTTGACGCATGACCGGCCTACCCAGCCGCCGACAAGAACGCGGCTGCGGTGTCGACCGCTAAACTCTGCGCCCGCCATGACGCCTTGCTTGCTCGCACTCGACACATCGACCGACCTGATGGCCGTGGCACTGCTCACGCCGGCCGGCGAGTACCTCGCCAACGAGCGCGGCGGACCGCTGGCTTCGGCTCGGCTGATCCCTCTGCTGCTGCAGTTGCTGGCCGACGCTGGCGTGGCACTGTCAGAGGTCCAGGCGATCGCCTTCGGTCAGGGGCCGGGTGCTTTCACCGGCCTGCGCACCGCATGCGCCGTAGCGCAGGGATTGGCATTCGCCGGCAACACCCCGGTGCTGGCAATCGACAGTCTGCTGCTGATTGCCGAGGACGCGAGGGCGCAAGCAACCGAATGCGCGGGATCGGCCAAGACCCCCACCGGTTTGAATATCACCAGCGCACCTGAAGACTGGTGGGTCGCGATGGATGCCCGAATGGACGAGGTCTACGCCGCTCGATATGTCCATGACAGCAAGGGCTGGCAGACAAGCATGGCGCCGCAACTGTGGACCCTGCCAGCGCTGTCACGCGCATGGCTCGCCGAGCCGCCTTTGCGCGTGGCCGGCAGTGCTGTAAGCGCATTTGGCGATCGGCTGCCCTGGGGCGACATTGAGTGCTGGCCCGAGACCCACAACCGTGCCAGCGCGCTGCTGCGCTTGGCGCGTGCGGCCTGGGATCAAGGCCGGGGCATCGCTGCCGACCAAGCGCTGCCGCTGTACCTGCGCGACAAGGTGGCGCTGACCACCGCTGAACGACTGGTACAACGCCAAACCGTGGCGCCTGTGGCAAGACTCGCATGAAAGAGCGTCACTTGCCCGCTGCCTGGCACCGGCCGATGACGGTGGCCGACCTGGATGGCGTTCTGGCGCTGGAACTGCGCGCCTACAGCCATCCCTGGACCCGAGGCAACTTCATCGACTCGCTGGCGGCGGCTTACACCGCCGAACTGAGGCTGGACGGCGCGGGGCGTCTGCTGGGCTACTTTGTCGCCTTGCAAGGTTTCGAGGAAACCCATTTGCTCAACCTCACGGTGGCATCGTCTGCGCAGCGCGCCGGGCACGGCAGGGCGATGCTTGAGCGGCTGCACACGCTGGCCCGCCAGCGCGGCGACCATGCGCTGTGGCTGGAGGTGCGGCCGAGCAACCTGCCAGCGCGCGCGCTGTACCAGCGCGCCGGTTTTGTCGAGGTCGGCTGCAGGCGCGACTACTACCCGACCGACCAGCCACAGCGCGAGGACGCACTCGTGCTGCGGCTGGGACTGGGCGCCGAGGGCTGCGGCCTGGGCGAGCGAGGCCAAGATGCGCTGGTCTGAGCCACAGCGGGCCATGCTTCGCGAGATGGGCTTGCGTCTGTGGCTGCCTCAAGCAGCCGCAGGGCCAGACATTGCCGAGCCTGTCGCAACCGGGCCCAGCCATGCGCCGGCTGACGAATCGGCTGGGTCCAGCAAATCGATGTCCGGCGCGCCGCCAAGCGCCACATCAGGTCTGGCGCTGACAGCTGCCACGATGGATTGGCCGGTACTGCAATCGACGGTCGAGAGCTGCCGCGCCTGCAGTCTGTGCGAAAACCGACGCCAGACCGTGTTCGGGCTTGGCCACCTGCGCGCGCAATGCATGGTCGTCGGTGAAGCACCGGGCGAACAGGAGGACGCCAGCGGTAAGCCCTTCGTCGGCGATTCGGGTCAGCTGCTCGACCGCATGCTGCGGGCGTTGGGTCTGAGTCGCGACGCCACCGAACCCGCTGATGCGGCACGCCAGGTATTCATCACCAACACCGTGAAGTGCCGGCCACCGCGCAACCGCAACCCCACGGCCGAAGAACTCTCCGCTTGCCAGCCTTTCCTGCAGCGACAGGTGGCGCTGGTGCAGCCGAAGGTCATCATCGCGATGGGCGCATTCGCGGTGCGCTCGCTGCTCGGCAGCGACGAGCCGATCGGCAAGCTGCGCGGCCGTCTGCACAGCTGGCGCGGCGTGCCGGTGGTGGTGACCTACCACCCGGCCTACCTGCTGCGCCAGCCCGCCGACAAGGCCCGCGCCTGGGAAGATCTGTGCTTGGCGGCGACCTGCCTGGAGCCGCGAGCCGACTGACGCGGGCAAGGTCGGCGCAGCCGCGGGCCTCAGCCCTTGCTGGCCTTGGCCGTCTTGGCGGGCCGCTTCCACCCCGTGATAGACACCTGCTTGCCGCGCGCCACCGTCAGGTCTCCTGGGGGCGTGCTCTTGCTTACCGTGCTGCCGCCACCCACCGTGCCGCCCTCGCCGATGTTCAGCGGCGCGATCAGCACGCAGTTGCTCCCGATATGAACATCGTCGCCAATCACCGTGCGGTGCTTGTTCGCGCCGTCATAGTTGGCGGTGATGCTGCCGGCGCCGAAGTTCACCCGCTCGCCGACAGTGGCGTCGCCGAGGTAGGCCAGGTGGTTGGCCTTGGCGCCCCTGGCCAGGGTCGAGTTCTTGACCTCGACGAAGTTGCCGATGTGCACGTCCGGGCCGAGTTCGGCGCCCTGGCGCAGGCGCGCGAAAGGCCCCACCAGCGCACCGGCACCGACCTGGGCGCCCTCGATGTGGCTGAAAGGGTGTATCACCGCACCAGCCGCAATCACCGCATCGCGGATCACGCAGTGCGCACCGATTCGGACCTCGTCGCCCAGCGTCACCGCACCCTCGAAGACACAGCCGATGTCGATCTCGACGTCACGACCCGTGGCCAGCGTGCCACGCAGGTCGAAGCGCGCCGGATCGGCCAGCCGCACGCCGGCCTCCATCAGCGCCTCGGCCTGGCGGCGCTGCAGTCGGCGCTCCAAGTCGGCGAGCTGCAGCGGACTGTTCACACCCAAGACCTCGGTGTCATCACGAGCGTGGGTGGCGACCACCGGCACACCGTCGGCCACCGCCATCGCGACAATATCGGTCAGGTAGTACTCGCCTTGGGCGTTGTCGTTGTTCAGCGCGGCAACCCAGCGCTTGAGCAGCGCGGTGGGCGCAGCCATCATGCCGGTGTAGACCTCGGAGATCTCGCGCTGCGTCGCACTCGCATCCTTGTGCTCGACAATACCCAGCACGCGGCCGCCGTCAGGATCGCCCGATCGCAGGATGCGGCCGTAGCCCGTGGCATCGTCGAGCTTGATGGTCAGCAGTGCCAGGCGCTGGCCGCCACAGGCCTCGGCCAGCGCGCGAGCTGTGCCGGCCTCGATCAGCGGCACATCGCCGTTGAGGATCAGCGTGGTGCCCTCATCCGCCAACTTCGGCGCCACCTGCGCGATCGCATGACCTGTGCCCAACTGCGGGATCTGGCGCACCGCCTGCGCGCCCGTGCCGGCGATGGCAGACTCCACCGCCTCTGCACCGTGACCGGTGATGACCCAGCAGCGGTGCTCGCCCAGCGTCGCGGTGGTGGCCAGCACATGGGCCAGCAAGGACTTGCCAGCCAAGCGGTGCAGCACCTTGGGCTGGCTGGACTTCATCCGGGTGCCTTTGCCCGCTGCCATGATCACGATATCCAATGCCATGAGAATGCCTGTGCTGATGCGGTTGAGAGGCTGGATTATCCTGTTGCTGCCGCTGCTGGCGGCCTGCAGCGCGCTGCAGTTGAGCTACAACCAAGGCCCGACGTTGGCTTACTGGTGGCTTGATGGTTATGTGGATTTCAGCGCCGAACAGTCGCCGCGCGTCAAGATTGCGCTCGAGGACTGGTTTGCCTGGCATCGTGCCAGCCAATTGCCCGATTACGCTCAGGCGCTGGCTGCGACGCAGGCCCTGGTCGTGGACAAAATCACCCCGGCCCAGGTCTGCAGCACGGTCAACGCCTGGCAGCAGCGCTTCGAGCGCGCTTATGAGCACGCCACACCGGCGCTGGCCGAGCAAGTCCGAACGCTGTCGCCCGAGCAGATCCGGCACCTGGAAAGGCAACAGACCAAGAAGCACCAAGAGGCCGTGGCCGAATACCTGCAGCCGACGTTGGCCGAGCGCCAGAAGCTGAACTTCGAGCGCTCGCTGGATCGGGCCGAATCGCTGTACGGCAAGCTCGACGAGGCGCAGCGCCGTTTGCTGACGGCCGAGCTCGCGGCATCGCCCTTCGATCCCGAACGCTGGCTGACCGAACGGCGCCAGCGCCAGCTCGAGATCGTGCGAAACCTTCGGCTGTGGCAGGCCGAGTACAGCGATTCGGCCACCGTGCAAGCCGGGCTACGCAGGCTGGGGGCCGAGCTCTCGCAGTCGCCGCGCAGCGAATACCGGGCCTATGCTGAGCGCTTGATGGAGTCCAACTGCACGCTGATGGCCAAGTTGCACAACAGCAGCACGCCATCGCAGCGCCGGCGGGCAGTCGACAAGCTCAAGGGCTGGGAAATCGACTTGCGCACGCTGGTCCGCCGCTGAACCGTTCCAGGCCGGCAGCCTGCAAGGCCAAACATCGGACAATCAACTGCATGAGCCCCTGGCAAGCCCTGATCCGACATGCCGAGTACCGACGCGGCGCGCGCGAGATGGGCGGGGTTGCGCTGGGCCTGGGCGCCTGGGGCCTGGTGACGGGCGTGGCAATGGTCCAGAGTGGCATGGACCCCTGGCTGGCCGCGCTGATGTCGGTCACCGTGTTCTCGGGCACGGCGCAGTTGGCCGTCGCGCCATTGATCGCCAGCGGCGCGCCGATCTGGGTGGTGTGGGCGACCGCCACCTGCTTGAACCTGCGCTTCGCAGTCTTTAGCGCGCTTTGGCGGCCTTACCTGGCACACCTGCCCCTGGGGCGCCGCGCGCGGATGGCCTTTTTCGCCGCCGATCTGAACTACGTGTTGTTCATGCAGCGCTTCCCAGAACCCAGACCCTTGCCAGAGCAGATCCCCTATTTCTGGGGTGGCGTGCTGGTCAATGCGGGCTCCTGGCATCTGGGGTCGCTGCTGGGCATCGCGCTGGGGCACCACATACCGGCGCACTGGGGATTGGGCTTCGCCGGCACCGTCGCACTGTTGGCGATGACCTGCTCGCTGCTGTCGGACCGCAGCACCTGGCTGCCCGCCTTGGTGGGCGGCAGCGCAGCGGTCGCGGCGTTCGCGCTGCCGCTAAGGCTCAACATGCTGGTGGCCATTGCAGCGGCAGTGGTGGTGGGCACGGTGATTGACCACACCCGAGCGCCGCGACCGGCCAGCGCGCCGTGATCTACCGCAGCACATCGCCAGCAGGGGTTGCGCGGGCCCGAAAGGACGCCGCATGAACTACTGGCAGACCCTCTTGACCATTGCCGGGATGGTGCTGATCACGCTGTTGACGCGCGGCTTCTTCATCCTGCCCTCGCGCGAGCTGCCGCTGCCCGATTGGCTGCGCGAGGGCTTGCGCTACGCGCCGATCGGTGCGCTGGCGGCGGTGATCGCGCCAGAGCTGGTGATGAGCCAAGGACAGCTGATCACCAGTTGGGCCGACGCGAGGCTGTTCGGCGCGGCAGCGGCGGTGGTCTGGTACGTCTGGCGGCGTGACATGCTGAGCACGATCATCGTGGGCACGGGTGTGATGTTGATGCTGCGCCTTGGGCTGGGCTGGTGATCTGCCACACTCGCCGTTTGAACCCAGGCCTTCCCAACCCTCCTCGCTGCTGACCATGAAAATCCTCCGACTCGACGAACTCGTCGCCCAAGGCAAGCTGGCCGGCCAACGCGTGTTCATCCGTGCCGACCTCAACGTGCCGCAGGATGACGCCGGCCGCATCACCGAGGACACCCGGATCCGCGCTTCGGTGCCCTGCATCCAGATGGCGCTGGCCGCCGGGGCAGCGGTGATGGTCACCTCACACCTGGGTCGGCCCACCGAGGGCCAGTTCAATCCCGAGGACTCGCTTGCGCCGGTCGCCCAGCGACTGGGGGAGTTGCTGGGCCGCGAAGTGCGCCTGGTCTCGAACTGGGTCGACGGCGTTCAGGTCGAACCCGGCCAGGTTGTCCTGCTCGAGAACTGCCGGATCAACCCGGGCGAGAAGAAGAACAGCGAGGCGCTGGCGCGCAAGATGGCGGCGCTGTGCGACATTTTTGTCAACGATGCCTTCGGCACCGCCCACCGCGCCGAAGGCACGACCCACGGCATCGCCAGGTTCGCCCCAGTGGCCTGCGCCGGGCCGCTGCTGTCGGCCGAGGTCGACGCGATCACGAAGGCGCTCAGCGCGCCGAAGCGCCCATTGCTGGCGATCGTCGCTGGCAGCAAGGTCAGCACCAAACTGACCATCCTGCAAAGCCTGGCAGCCAAGGTCGACGGGCTGATCGTCGGCGGCGGCATCGCCAACACCTTCATGCTCGCGGCGGGCTTGAAGATCGGCAAGAGCCTGGCCGAACCCGACCTGCTGGACGCCGCCAAGGAAGTGATCGCAGCGATGGCCGCACGCGGTGCGGCCGTGCCGATCCCGGTCGATGTGGTGTGCGCCAAGCGCTTCGCCGCGGACGCCCCGGCCACTGTCAAGGACGCCAATGCGGTCGACGATGACGACCTGATCCTCGACATCGGACCCAAGACCGCTGCGATCCTGGCCGCGCAGCTCAAAGCCGCGGGCACCATCGTCTGGAACGGCCCTGTGGGGGTGTTCGAGTTCGACGCCTTCTCGCACGGCACCGAGGTGATTGCGCGCGCGATCGCGGCCAGCCCGGCGTTCTCGATCGCCGGGGGCGGTGACACGCTGGCCGCCATCGCCAAATATGGTGTTGCGGGCAATGTGGGCTACATCTCCACCGGCGGCGGCGCATTTCTGGAGATGCTCGAGGGCAAGACCCTGCCGGCGCTAGACATCCTGGCGCAGCGCGCCAACGGTTGAGCCGCAACGACACAGCGCAAGCCTGGGCTTGCACCAGTGCAGCGCAGCCCGAATCAGGCGTAACCTCGGGTTGTCAACCACCGTCCAAGGTTTCGCTGTCATGAACAAGCCCCTGTCCCCCGCCGAACATGCGCTGCGCGAGGCTGCGCGCGACTACCACCGCAGTCCGACTCGAGGCAAGATTTCAGTCACCCCTACCAAGCCGCTGTCCAACCAGCGCGACCTGAGCCTGGCTTACTCACCGGGCGTGGCCTATCCCTGCCTCGACATCGAGCGCGACCCCAGCCTGGCGGCCGAATACACCTCGCGTGGCAACCTGGTCGGCGTGATCACCAACGGTACCGCGGTGCTCGGTCTGGGCGACATCGGTCCGCTCGCAGCCAAGCCGGTGATGGAAGGCAAGGGCTGCTTGTTCAAGAAGTTCGCCGGCATCGACGTGTTCGATATCGAGCTCGCGGAGCGCGACCCAGACAAGCTGGTCGAGATCATCGCCGCGCTCGAGCCCACGCTGGGCGGTATCAACCTGGAGGACATCAAGGCGCCCGAGTGCTTCGTCGTCGAGCGCAAGCTGCGCGAGCGGCTGAAAATTCCCGTCTTCCACGACGACCAGCATGGCACCGCGATCATCTCGTCGGCAGCGCTGCTCAACGCGCTCGAACTGGTGGGCAAGACGATCGGCGACGTCAAGCTGGTGGTGTCAGGCGCTGGCGCTGCGGCCATTGCCTGCCTCGACCTGATGGTCAGCCTGGGCGCAAAGATCGAGAACATCTTCGTCTGCGACTCCAAAGGCGTGATCCGCGAAGGCCGCGCCGACGTGGCCGCCGGCAGCCTGGACGAGACCAAACAGCGATATTGCCAGCGCACCGAGGCAAAGACGCTGAGCGACGCGATCCTTGACGCCGATGTCTTCCTAGGCTGCTCAGCAGCTGGCGTGCTGACGCCGGAGATGGTCAAGACCATGGGCAGCAAGCCGATCATTCTGGCGCTGGCCAACCCCGAACCCGAGATCCGACCCGAACTCGCCAAGGCCGCAAGGCCTGACTGCATCGTCGCCACCGGCCGCTCCGACTACCCGAACCAGGTCAACAACGTCCTGTGCTTCCCTTACATCTTCCGCGGTGCGCTCGACTGCGGTGCCACCACGATCAACGAGGCGATGAAACTGGCTTGTGTGCGCGAGATCGCCGCACTGGCCAAGGCCGAGGCGAGCGACGAGGTCGCAGCAGCCTACGCCGGCAAGGAGCTCAAGTTCGGCCCCGACTACATCATCCCTACGCCTTTCGACGTGCGGCTGATCCTGCGGATCGCCCCAGCGGTGGCCCAGGCCGCTGCCGAGTCCGGCGTCGCGCTGCGGCCGATCGCCGATCTAGAAGCCTACCGGCAGCAGCTCACCCGCTTCGTCTACCAGACCGGCATGGTGATGCAGCCGGTGTTTGCCGCCGCCCGCGTTGCCTGCGCCGGGAACGCTGCGCGCGTGGTCTATGCCGAAGGTGAAGACGAGCGTGTGCTGCGCGCGGTGCAGGTCGTGCTCGAAGAGGGGCTGGCCAGGCCGGTGCTGATCGGCCGACCTGCCGTGATCGCGATGCGAATCGAGCGTGCCGGGCTGAGGCTGACGGCAGGCACCGACTTCGAGGTCTGCGACCCTGAGCACGACCCGCGATTCCGCAGCTACTGGGAGCTGTACCACCAGCTGATGGGACGCGAAGGCGTCTCGCCCGAAGCGGCAAAAGCGGCGGTGCGACGCAGCAACACGTTGATCGCAGCGCTGATGCTCAAACGCGGCGAGGTCGACGCGATGCTTTGCGGCCTGGTCGGCCGCTATGAAGCCCACCTCGACCATGTGCGCCATGTCATCGGCCTGAAGACCGGTGCCCGCACGATGGCCGCGATGAACGCGCTGCTGCTCGAGCAGCACACGCTGTTCCTGACCGACACCTTCGTCAACGAAGAACCCAGCGCCGAGGAACTGGCCGACATCGCGCTGATGGCCGCTGCCGAGGTACGTCGCTTCGGCATGCCGGCCAAGGTGGCGTTCCTGTCGCACTCGATGTACGGCAGCTCGCCTCGGGCATCGGCGCGCCGGATGCGTGCCGCGCGCGACCTGTTCGTCGCACGGGCACCCGAGATCGAATGCGATGGCGAATTGCAGGGCGACGCTGCGCTGTCGGAGGTCATACGCGCGAGCTTCCTGGCTGACGCGACACTGACCGGCTCGGCCAACCTGCTGGTGTTGCCGAACCTGGACGCGGCCAACATCCTGTTCAACGTGCTCAAGGTCACGGCCAGCAACGGCGTGACGATAGGCCCGATTCTGCTCGGCGCCGCCGCGCCGGTGCACATCCTGACACCCTCGGCGACGATGCGCCGCTTGGTCAACATGACAGCACTTGCGGTGGCCGACGCCGCAGAATCGAGGGACGCCGGGTCCGTGAAAGAATCCTCAGCCTAAGCAGCCGGGACACCAGCGACACCGATAATCGGGGCTTACTCCACAGCTGGACCGAACCATGCCGCGTGCTACCAAGATCGTCGCCACCCTCGGCCCTGCCAGCAGCGATCCGGAGGTGCTTGAGCGTTTGTTGCGAGCCGGCGTCGACGTGGTGCGACTGAACTTCAGCCACGGCAAGGCACAAGACCACATCGACCGCGCCGCGCTGGTGCGCCAGATCGCCGAGAAGATCGGCAAGCCCGTGGCCATCATGGCCGACCTGCAGGGCCCGAAGATCCGGGTCGGCAAGTTCGACGAAGGCCGTGTGCAGTTGGTCAACGGCACGCGTTTCGTGCTTGACGCCGCCCGCACCGAGCCCGGCAACCTGGACGGCGTGGGTCTGGACTACAAAGAGTTGCCGCGCGACGTCAAACCCGGTGACACCTTGCTGCTCAACGACGGGCTGATCGTGCTGACTGTCGATGCGGTGCGCGGCGAGCAGGTCCATACCATCGTCAAGGTCGGTGGCGAACTGAGCAACAACAAGGGCATCAACAAGCAGGGCGGCGGCCTGACAGCGCCGGCGCTGACCGGCAAGGACATGGAAGACATCAAGACCGCCATGTCCTTCCAGTGCGACTACCTGGCGGTGAGCTTCCCGAAGAACGCCACCGACATGGAGATGGCGCGCCAGTTGGCCAACGTCGCGGGTGAGCCCTGGCGCCACAAGCCGGCAATGATCGCCAAGATCGAGCGCAGCGAGGCCATCCCGCAGCTGGAAGCCATCCTGCGCGCCAGCGACGGCATCATGGTCGCACGCGGCGACCTGGCGGTGGAGGTGGGCAACGCCACCGTGCCGGCGCTGCAGAAGAAGATGATCCGGATGGCGCGCGAGATGGACAAGATCGCGATCACCGCGACCCAGATGATGGAGAGCATGATCGTCAACCCGGTGCCCACGCGCGCCGAGGTCAGCGACGTGGCCAACGCGGTGCTCGACGGCACCGACGCGGTGATGCTGTCAGCCGAGACCGCCGCCGGCAAGTACCCGGTGGAAACCGTCGAGCAGATGGCGCAGATCGCGCTCGAAGCCGAGCGGGCCGAGGACGTGCGGCTGGACGCCAATTTCACCGATCGCGTGTTCGGCCGCATCGACCAAAGCATCGCGATGGGCGCACTGTTCACCGCCTACCACCTGGGCTGCAAAGCCATCGTCGCGCTGACCGAATCGGGTTCGACAGCGCTGTGGATGAGCCGGCACAACATCCATGTGCCGATCTTCGGACTCACCTCCAAAGCCAGCTCGCAAGCGCGGATGGCGCTGTACCGCAATGTGCGGCCGCTGCTGATGCCCGCGCACAGTGACCGCGACCTTGCGCTGGCCGAAGCCGAGCGGGCGCTGGTCGAGCGCGGCGTGCTGCGCCCGGGTGACACCTACGCGATCACCTGCGGCGAGCCCATGGGTTATCCCGGCGGCACCAACATGCTCAAGGTCTGCCGGGTCGGCTGAAAACCGTCCAGCGACAAGACCCGATGCCGCATGACATCGGCCACACGGAACGCAGCTTGGCAATGCAAATTTGGGGTCTGCGCCGGAAGTGCGATCGCTAGAATCCACCAGACATGCGCACGCGGACACAGGATGGGTTCAACAACCCTGGTGCTGCGTGGCCAGACTGCCCGCTTTCACACCCTCTCGACCAGGATAGACCATGCCACTCGTCTCGATGCGCCAACTGCTGGACCACGCCGCCGAAATGGGCTACGGCATCCCGGCCTTCAACGTCAACAACCTCGAGCAGGTTCAAGCGGTGATGTCGGCCGCGGCCGAAGTGGACGCCCCGGTGATCCTGCAAGCCAGCGCCGGCGCCCGCAAATACGCTGGCGAGCACTTCATCAAACATTTGATTTCTGCGGCAGTCGAATCCTGGCCGAACGTTCCCTTGGTGATGCATCAGGACCACGGCCAGAGCGTCGCTGTGTGTCAGGGCGCGATTGACCTGGGTTTCAGCTCGGTGATGATGGACGGCTCGCTGGAGGCCGACGGCAAGACCATCGCCAGCTACGACTACAACGTCGACGTCACCCGCGCGGTGGTCGACTTGGCGCACCGCCTGGGCGTCACGGTCGAGGGTGAACTGGGTTGCCTGGGATCGCTAGAGACCATGAAGGGCGACAAGGAAGACGGGCACGGCACCGAGGCCACCATGACGCGCGAGCAACTGCTCACCGATCCCGAGCAGGCCGCCGACTTCGTCAAGCGCACCCAGCTTGACGCGCTGGCGATCGCCATCGGCACCAGCCATGGCGCTTACAAGTTCACCCGCAAACCCACTGGCGACATCCTGGCGATCGACCGCATCAAGGCGATCAACCGTCGCATCCCCAACACCCACTTGGTGATGCACGGCAGTTCTAGCGTGCCGCAGGACTTGCTGGCCGAGATCCGCCAGTTCGGTGGCGACATGAAAGAGACCTACGGCGTGCCGGTCGAAGAGATCCAGGAAGCGATCAAGTACGGCGTGCGCAAGATCAACATTGACACCGACATCCGGCTGGCGATGACTGGTGCGATCCGCCGCTACCTGGCCGAGAACCCGAGTAAATTCGACCCGCGCGACTACCTCAAGCCCGCGCGTGAAGCCGCCAAGGCGATCTGTTTGCAGCGCTATGTGCAGTTCGGCTGCTCGGGCCAGGGCAGCAAGATCAAGGCCTTGCCCCTCGTCACCGTGGCTCAGCGCTATGCCAGTGGCGAGTTGGCCCAGTTGGTGACCTGAGTCTGTCGGTCGGCACGGGTCAATTGGGCTGGAGAACCGACTGATCGGGTGCGTCAGGTGGGCCCGATCAGGCTGGGTACAGGCGCGGCCGAAGGGCACAATCGGGCGATCCGCAGACCGCCGCAATGATGCCCGAGACACCCGCCATGAGCACCCCAGCCCTCTTCGAATCCAATCTGCGCTCGCTGCCGCTGCTGGCCCGCGGCAAGGTCCGTGACAACTACGCAGTCGGCAATGATCGGCTGTTGCTACTGGCGTCGGACCGCATCTCTGCCTTCGACGTGGTGATGGGCGAGCCGATTCCGGGCAAGGGTCAGCTGTTGACCCAGATGGCACTGTTCTGGTTCGACAAGCTGGCCCATATCGTGCCAAACCACCTCACCGGCGAGGCGCCCGAGAGCGTGGTCGCGCCAGACGAGATCGCGCAGGTTATCGGTCGTGCGATGCTGGTCAAGCGACTGAAGCCGCTGCCGGTTGAAGCCGTGGTGCGAGGCTACCTCGCCGGTTCAGGCTGGAAGGAGTACCAGCACAACGGCGAAGTCTGTGGCGTGGCACTGCCACCAGGTCTGAAGAATGCCAGCCGACTGCCCGAACCGATCTTCACCCCCGCCACCAAAGCCGAGATGGGCGAGCACGATGAGAACATCAGCTTGGCTCGCATGGCCGGCATCATCGGCGCTGATTTGGCAGGCAAGGTGCGCGACATCTCGCTTCGCCTATACCGCGAAGCCGCCGCCTATGCACTGACACGCGGCATCATCATCGCCGACACCAAGTTCGAATTCGGCTTGTCAGCGGATGGCACGCTGACCTTGATGGACGAAATCCTCACCCCCGACTCGTCGCGGTTCTGGCCGCTGGCGTCCTACCAGGAGGGGGTCAATCCCCCCAGTTACGACAAGCAGTTCCTGCGCGATTGGCTGGAAACTGCGCAAGTGGCTGGCGCGCCCTGGAACAAGCGGGCACCAGCACCCGAAATGCCCCAACAAATTGCCGAGACCACTGCGGCCCGATACCAAGCCGCGACATCGGCATTGCTCAGCAGGTGAAACCATGGATTCCAGGCTGCTCGCCAGCTTGAATTTCCAAGCCGGCAGCACCGGAGATCCTGTGCTGTGGGCCAGAACCTTGTGCCGGGCAGCGTCGCACTTTGCGCGGCAAGGCAGTACAGCTGAAGCGCTGACGTCCATCGCCGTCGTCAGGTCTCAGTTCGGCCATGAGATACCCGCCGAAGTCACCTCCTGGCTGATGCTCGCCGAAGGGGTCTTGCACTACTTCCAGAAAAGACTCCGCGATGCCTACGACCGAATCCAGCGCGCCTATGGACTGGCTGTCGCGCTGAAGATCGATTCAGCACTGCCCAGTTGTGCCGCGTGGATGGCGCACACCGAATTCATTGAATCCAAGTACGAGCCGATGGCGATCCACCTGGAGCAGGCGCTGACCTCGGCTCAGCAGCAGGACCATCAAGCGGTGGCACGCGCAGCTTTGGTACTGGCTGCCGCCTTTCATCTGGCCAACGATTTCGAGTCTGCAAGACCCTGGTATGAGCAGGCTCGACAGCGCGCGGCGGCTGAAGGCGATGAGACAACCATCAGCGCCATGCTCTACAACGTTGCGGCGATGCGCGCGGCCAATGCCCGCCTGGCTGATACTTTTGGCGTCCAGGACTCAGGCGAGACCCAGCGCGCCGCGATGGAGTTGTCGTCTTCACTCAACTACGATGCTGCGATTGGAAACACCGCGCTCGCATTTTCGACTCAGATGTTGAATGGGCTGATATTGACCTTGTCAAAACGTTACGCCGATGCTTTGAAAATATTTATCGAAATCGACAAAAACACTTCGGAAATAACAGAATCTTCACTCATAACCATTGATACAGCTTGGTGCACGGCCAACCTTGGTGATTTCGAAAAGGCATGGCAATTCGCCATGCTGGCAGGCAATCAGCCACGCGAGAAATCAGAACCCGATGACGTCGCCTATATCAACTCGAGAATCTCTCAGATTGCCGACCTCTGTGGTCGCAGTGACGCCACATCAAGCTATCGTGCGACGGCCAACGCGGCCCTCGCAAGCCATCGCCAATTTCAAGCGACATTGCGCTCACGCCTGAAAGCGATCAGGTTTTCCTGAACCCTGCAAAAAAAACCCGGCAATTGCCGGGTTTTTTGACGTTGCCCAGACAGGCATCAGGGCTTGTTGCCCGTCGGGAATGGCCAAGCTGCGGCAGGGCTCAGCGCTGTCTTCGCCGACGCTGATGCAGGTGCCGCGGCGCTTGCGGACGCCCTCTTGGCTGCTGCCTTCTTCGCGGGTGCTGCAGCCTTCTTTGCCGGTGCTGCTGCCTTCTTTGCCGGTGCTGCTACCTTCTTCGCAGGTGCTACCACCTTCTTCGCCGGTGCTGCTACCTTCTTCGCAGGTGCTGACACCTTCTTCGCAGGTGCTGCAGCCTTCTTTGCAGGCGTCGCTGCCTTCTTCGCAGGTGCTGCCGCCTTCTTCACAGGCGCTGCTGCCTTCTTGGCCGGTGCCGCCTTCTTGGCGGGAGCCGCGGTCTTCTTCATCGCTGGTTTTGCGGCCGGAGCGGCCTTCTTCGCAGTTGCCATGACAATCTCCTTGATCAAGTTACGAAATACACCCAACCGGTCTAGCGGAGGGGCGATTCATCAAAGCGTTGACAGGACCCGGTTGGGTCCGCCTCCACACCGATGAACGGGGGATGCACCCTGCCAGACCACTTCTGATGGCGGCGGAACAGGGCACGAATCTTGACTTGCTGATGGCACCTTGGGCATGGCTTCTGGACGCCAGCGCCCTCAGTCCCAACTCAGCGCGCCACCGGACTGGTACTCAATGACGCGGGTTTCAAAGAAATTACGCTCTTTCTTCAAATCGATCATTTCGCTCATCCAGGGGAACGGGTTCTCTTCGTTCGGGAACAAGGCCTCGAGTCCGATCTGGGTCGCACGTCGGTTGGCGATGTAGCGCAGGTAGCCCTTGAACATCGACGCGTTCAATCCCAACACGCCGCGCGGCATTGTGTCCTCGGCGTAGCGGTACTCCAGTTCGACTGCGCGCTCGAACAAGGCTTTGATCTCGGCCTTGAACTGCGAGGTCCACAGTTGGGGGTTCTCGGCCTTGATCTGGTTGATCAGGTCAATGCCAAAGTTGCAGTGCATCGATTCGTCACGCAGGATGTACTGGTACTGCTCGGCAGCGCCCGTCATCTTGTTCTGCCGCCCCATCGCCAGGATCTGGGTGAACCCGACGTAGAAGAACATACCCTCCATCAGGCAGGCGAAGACGATCAGCGAACGCAGCAAGGTCTGGTCGTTTTCCAGCGTACCGGTGCTGAAGGTCGGGTCCATGATCGCGTTGATGAACGGGATCAGGAACTGGTCCTTGTCGCGGATCGATTCGATCTCGTTGTAGGCGTTGAAGATCTCGGCTTCATCAAGCCCCAGCGACTCGACGATGTACTGGTAAGCGTGGGTGTGGATCGCCTCCTCGAAAGCCTGGCGCAGCAGGAACTGGCGGCATTCGGGCGCGGTGATGTGACGGTAGGTGCCCAGCACGATGTTGTTGGCAGCGAGCGAATCGGCAGTGACGAAAAAGCCGAGGTTTCGCATGATGATGCGGCGCTCGTCATCGGTCAGGCCGTTCGGATCTTTCCAGGTCGCGATGTCGCGCGACATGTTGACCTCCTGCGGCATCCAGTGGTTGGCGCAGGATGAAAGGTACTTCTCCCAGGCCCACTTGTACTTGAACGGCACCAACTGGTTGACGTCGGTCCGTCCGTTGATGATTCGCTTCTCGGCGATGTTGACGCGTCCCGCGCCGCTGTCAGAACTGGGCGCTGCCTTCACGCTGCGCGCCGCACTGACCGAAGCCATCGCTGCGTCCAGCGTCGACGTCGAAACGGCACTGTCGAGTTGCGTCAAGGATGAAGCTGGCAAGGCCCGCGACAGACCCGTGGCTTGCGGCACGGGGACGGGCAACGATGACGTCGGCGTGAGTTTGACTTCGTCTTCCCAAACCAGCATAGATGTACTTTCGGTAACCCCGAATTATCGGAGCGTTGTGTTCAAAAACCAAGCACTACTTCACAGGCAATTCAGGCTGCTTGCCAGAACGCAGCCCAAGCCTTGCGCTAGGCAGAGAGAGAGATCTCGGCAGCCAGATCGCGGCCTGGGCAATTCCCGACCGCAACCTGGCTTTGCCGATGGTCGCCAAGCGCCTACTGGCAGGCCTCGCAGTCGGGGTTGTCGATCGAGCAGAACTTGATGTCGGTCGCTGGCGTCGCGTCGATTGCATGTTGGGCTGCTGCGGCCGCGGCATCCAGTGCCGACATGCCGCCCGATGGGCCGCTGGATACCGCATTCATCGCCCCAGCCGTGACGGTGGACTTCTCGGCATGGGTCGCGCCCATGGTCCGCAGGTAATAAGTGGTCTTCAGGCCGCGCAGCCAGGCCAGCTTGTAGATCTCGTCGAGCTTCTTGCCCGACGCGCCGGCCAGGTAGATGTTCAGGCTCTGGGCCTGGTCTATCCATTTCTGGCGCCGCGACGCCGCCTCGACCAGCCACTGCGCATCGACCTCGAAAGCCGTGGCGTAGAGCTGCTTGATGTCATCGGGCACGCGGTCGATGCGGCGCAAGCTGCCGTCGAAATGTTTCAAGTCCATCACCATCACATCGTCCCAAAGGCCCAGACGCTTC
Source organism: Bordetella parapertussis (assembly GCA_945878355.1). Taxonomy (GTDB): domain Bacteria; phylum Pseudomonadota; class Gammaproteobacteria; order Burkholderiales; family Burkholderiaceae_C; genus Pseudaquabacterium. The sequence continues at coordinate 25,501 of CAMCTC010000002.1, forward strand.
AAGTCGCGAACCAGGTACTCGTTGACGATCGTGAACTCACCCGACAGGTTGCTCTTGACCGACAGGTTGCCGAAGCAGGGTTCGATCGATGCGTCGACGCCGATGATGTTGCTGATCGTCGCGGTGGGCGCGATCGCCACGCAATTGCTGTTGCGCATGCCGTGGGCCGCTATGCGAGCCCGCAGCGCGTCCCAGTCCATCGTTGTCGAACGGTCGACCTCGACATAGCCGCCACGTGCTGCGCTGAGCAGGTCGAGCGAGTCGATCGGTAGGATGCCACGGTCCCACAGCGAGCCGCGGTAACTGGAATAACGGCCACGCTCCTCGGCCAATTCGGTGCTGGCCCAGTAGGCGTGATAGCAGATCGCCTCCATCGATCGGTCGGCGAACTCGACCGCCGCGTCCGATGCATAGGGCACACGCAACTCGTAGAGCGCATCCTGGAAACCCATCAGACCCAGCCCCACCGGGCGATGCCGCAGGTTGCTGTCGCGGGCCTTCTTAACGGCATAGAAGTTGATATCGATGACGTTGTCGAGCATCCGCATCGCTGTGCGCACCGTCTGCTTGAGCTTGACCTGGTCGACCACCTTGCCTTCAGGGCCATCCACCAGGTGCTGCGCCAGGTTGATCGAACCCAGGTTGCAGACCGCGATCTCGGTGTCGCTGGTGTTGAGCGTGATCTCGGTGCACAGGTTGCTGGAGTGCACCACGCCGACATGCTGCTGCGGCGAGCGCACGTTGCAAGCGTCCTTGAAGGTCACCCAAGGGTGGCCGGTCTCGAACAGCATCGTCAACATCTTGCGCCACAAGTCCTTGGCCGCCATGCGCTTGTGCAGCTTGATCTCGCCGCGATCGGCCTTTTCTTCATAGGCGACATAGGCGCGCTCGAAATCGGCACCGAACTTGTCGTGCAGGTCGGGGCAGTTCGACGGTGAGAACAGCGTCCACTGGCCACCCTCGATCACCCGGCGCATGAACAGGTCGGGGATCCAGTTGGCGGTGTTCATGTCGTGGGTACGACGCCGGTCGTCGCCGGTGTTCTTGCGCAACTCCAGAAACTCCTCGATGTCGAGGTGCCAGGTCTCCAGATAGGCACAGACTGCGCCCTTGCGCTTGCCGCCCTGGTTGACCGCCACTGCGGTGTCGTTGACAACCTTCAGAAAAGGCACGACACCCTGGCTCTTGCCGTTGGTGCCCTTGATGTAGCTGCCCAGCGCACGCACTCTTGTCCAGTCGTTGCCCAAGCCACCGGCGAACTTGCTCAGCAGCGCGTTTTCCTTCAGCGCTTCATAGATCCCGTCCAGGTCGTCGGCCACCGTGGTGAGGTAGCAACTCGACAGCTGCGAGCGCAGCGAACCGGCGTTGAAAAGCGTGGGCGTGCTCGACATGAAGTCGAAGCTCGACAGCACGTTGTAGAACTCGATCGCTCGCGCCTCGCGGTCGATCTCGCCCAGCGACAAACCCATCGCCACGCGCATAAAGAAGGCCTGAGGCATCTCGATGCGAAGTTCATCGATGTGCAGGAAGTAGCGGTCGAACAGGGTCTGCAGGCCGAGGTAATCGAACTGCAAATCGCGCTCGGGCTTGAGTGCAGCGCCCAGACGGGCCATGTCGTACTGTTGCAAACGAGGATCCAGCAGTTCGGCCTCAACCCCACGCTTGATGAACTGCGGGAAATAGTCTGGGTAGCGCACAGCCATCTCGGCCTGGCTGAGTTCTTCGCCGAGGATTTCCTTGCGGATGGTGTGCAGCAGCAAGCGCGCGGTGGCTCGGGTGTAGGCCGGCTCCTTCTCGATCAGCGTGCGCGCGGCCAGGATGCTGGCCTTGTGCACTTCGTCGATCGGCACGCCGTCGTACAGGTTGCGCCGTGTCTCGGCCAGGATAGGGTCGGCCTTGACATCGGTGCCCAGCCCCTCACAAGCCGATACGATCAGCGCCTGCAGGGCGCCGAAGTCCAGCGGCACACGCTGGCCACGGTCGACCACGTGCAGCAACGGTGCCTGCGGCGCTGCCGGCTTGACCTGACGTGCGCGCTCCTGGGTGCGGCGCTCGCGGTACAAGACATAGGCTCGTGCCACCTCGTGGTGGCTGCCCCGCATCAACCCAAGCTCGACCTGGTCTTGCACATCCTCGATGTGAAAAGTGCCGCCGCCCGGACGCGAACGCAGCAGGCCACGCACCACACTCTCGGTCAGAGAGTCGACGGTCTCTCGCACGCTGGCCGAGGCCGCACCCTGGGTGCCATGCACAGCCAGGAATGCCTTCATCAGCGCCACAGCGATCTTGTTGGGCTCGAAAGCCACGACCGAACCGTTGCGCCGGATGATCTGGAAACCGGTATAGGCCGACGAGGCGATGCCGCTCTGGGCTGGCGCGCGGGACGGGATCATGGCAGCTAGGCTGCTGGAGACAATGGTTTGCATTGGTTTTCCTCAGTGGCTAGCGGCCTAGGCCGCCGTGACGGCGAGTCGGAAAGCTGGGTTCGAGTCTGGGCTGGACGGCCTGCCCGCAGCGGGCAGCAAGGTCAGACCTCAGCCACCAAGCCCAGTGGGCCAGCACGGTGAAACCTAACCAGCACCTCAGACGGGATGCGGTGTTCTTTGATCCTGTTCGCCAAGCCCGCGCAAGGGCTGGACAACAGGATCTTGAAGGACGAAAGGATAGCACGAAATACACTATATCTAGGGTCTTTCGAGGCTTCAAGCACTACCTGTAGCGTGTATACCCTAGCAAAGCCAAGGGGCTGCTTGGCTGCGCCCTGGCGGCTAGACCAGGCCGTCATGAGCGGCGCTGACCGCTAGCCAGCCCGACGCAGGGCCGCTGGAAAGCCGGCTTGCTCGAACAGCGCGACCCAGTCGAAGCCCGCGCCGGGATCGTGCTTGCGGCCAGGGGCCACCTGCTCGTGACCGACCAACTCGCGCACCGGGTAGCGGCGGACGATCGCCTGCAGCAGCGACACCAGCGCAAGATACTGCGGCGGCTCAAAGTCGTGCCCCTCCAGGCCCTCAAGCTCGATGCCGATCGACCAATCGTTGCAGTTGTCGCGACCGCGCCAACTCGACTGCCCGGCATGCCAAGCCCGTCGGTCGCAGGAGACGAACTGCAGCAAGGCCCCGTCGCGCCGCAACAGGAAGTGCGCCGACACCTTCAGGCCGGCGATCTGCGCGAAGTAGGGGTGAGCCGACGGGTCCAAGCGGTTCGTGAACAAGCGTTCGATCGCATCGCCACCGTACACCCCGGGCGGCAGGCTGATCGAGTGCAGCACCACCAGTTCCACCGCCAGGCCTGCGGGCCGCAGTCCGAAATTCGGGGAGGCCAGACGCTGCGCCGGCGACCACCAACCCTGGCGCCAGCGGCCCGACATGGGCTGGTCAGTCAAGGCCATGGTCACCAACCTGGATGCCCAGCCTGGCCATGCGGTAGCGCATCTGGCGCAGCGACAGCCCCAAGCTGCTGCCCGCTGCCGTGCGGTTGAAGCGGTGGCGCTCGAGCGCGCGGACGATGATGTCGCGCTCGACCGCATCGAGATGCGCCACCAAGTCGCTGGGCAGCGCAAGGCCTTCGCTGACCACTGGCACGCGCTCCGGCAACTCCAACGATTGCCACTCGCTGTCGGCGAAGGCCTCTTCGCCAAGACCCAGGTCGTCGCGATCGATCAGCTCGGCGTCGCCCAGCGTGACCGCCCGATGCAACAGGTTTTCGAGTTCGCGCACATTGCCTGGAAAACCATAGTGCGACAAGTGCTCCAACGCAGATGCCGACAGCTGCGGTGCCGGCCAGACCCCAGCGTCGCGAGCAATGCGTTCCAGCACTGCAGCACAGATCAGCGCCAGGTCTTCGGCCCGCTCGCGCAGCGGCGGGATCCGGATCTGGATCACGTTGAGCCGGTAGTACAAGTCCTGTCGAAACCGCCCTTGCTGGACCTCCAGCCCCAAGTCCTTGTGCGTGGCGCTGACGATGCGCACGTTGACAGGGTGCTCGCTGACCGCACCCAGCGGCCGCACCGCGCGCTCCTGGATCGCACGCAGCAGCTTGCTCTGCATCGCCAGCGGCAGATCGCCGATCTCGTCTAGGAACAGCGTGCCGCCCTGAGCGGCCTGAAAAAACCCGGGTCTATCCTCGGCCGCACCGGTGAAAGCGCCCTTTCGGTAGCCGAAGAACTCTGCTTCGAGCAGTTGCTCAGGGATCGCACCGCAGTTGACCGCGATGAAGGCCTGGTCAGCGCGCGCGCTGACCTCGTGCAGCGCGCGCGCAACCAACTCCTTGCCAGTGCCCGACTCGCCCAGCACCATCACCGGCGCCATGCCGCGCGCCACCCGCTCGATCAGGGATCGCACCTGCTGCATCGCCGGTGCAGCACCGGCCAGACGCTGCATCGCCGTACGCTCGCCGGCGACCTGGCGCACCACCGCTGCCGCACCGGGCAAGCCCAGCGCCCGCCTGGCCTGCGCCTTGGGAGCTGTCGACGCCAAACTGGTATCGCGACCTATCGCAGCGGCGACCACGTTGCGGAACTGCCGCAGGTCCACCGGCTTGGTGAGGTAGTCGAAAGCGCCGGCCTTGAGCGCCTCCACCGCGTTCTCGGCCGAACCGTAGGCAGTGATCACGATCGCTTTTTCACTGCGCCCTGCTGCCTCGATCCTGCGCAACAAGTCGAGCCCGCTGCCGTCGGGCAGTCGCATGTCGGTGATCACGGCGTTGTAGCCTCGTTCGCTCAGGCGCTCCCAGGCCTCCTGTAGCGATCCAGCGCTGTAAACGTCGTAGCCCTCACGCAACAAGGTCAGCTCATAGAGCGTGCGCAAGTCGGGCTCGTCATCCACCACCAGCAGGCTGAACGGCGCGGTCATGGTGGCGAGTCTGGAGGAGGGCTGCAATGGAAGAGTGGACCGGTCGACGCAGCAGCGTCAGACCGCAGGGCCAGCTCGCATCACGACAGCAAAGACATTGCTGTAGCGCGAACCCGCTGGCCCCGGGCTGAACTCTATGTTCGCACCATGGCGATCACAAAGCTCGCGGCAAATATACAGACCCAGGCCACTGCCACGGCTGCGGGTGGAAAAAAAGGGCTCGAACAGATGGCGCTCGACATCGGCCGAAATCGCCACGCCGTCGCTTGCCACGCTGAGCGTGACCGCACCGACCAGCGGGCCGGCCGCCAGGCGCAGGCGCACCGCGCCAGGCGAAGGACCGGCATGGCGGACCGCGTTGTCGAGCAGGTTGACCAGCACACGGCGCAAATGCTCAGCATCGAAATAAGCGGGCATAGGATTGGTAGGAAATTCACAGATCAGCCGATCGGCGATCCGGGTTTCCGGCGACGCGCCGCGGCACCAGTCGTCAAACACCATCGCCACCTCGACCCGAGCGTCGATCACCACTGGTGTCGCCACAGCACCCGGGGCCGCCGCCAGCACATCGTCGACGATGCGCTTGAGTCGCCAGGCGTTATCGGCAACGATGTGCGCGAGCTGTAGCTGCGCGCCCGGCAGCTCGTCCTCGAGCAACAGCGCGATGGCCTGCGAGATCGCTGCCAGCGGGTTGCGGATCTCGTGCGCGATGCCGACCGAGACCTGTCCCATCGCCGCGAGCTTGTGCTGGCGAGCCTGGTCCCGGACGCTGCGCATGTCCTGCAAGAACAGCACGCAGATGTCTTCTGGCGGCTTGTCATCGGCACCAATGCCGCCACGCCGCGTGAAGCGCGCCCTCAGTTGCAGCGTTCGGACATCGCCATCGGCCAGCGCCAAGCAGATCTCGCGCGCAGCGTCAGGCCAGCGTCCTTGCTGGTAAGCCTGGTCGAGTGCTTGCTGCAAGCTGTGCAAACCAGGCTGTTCTGCCAGCGCACAAGGCAGCACCATGGCCTGGCCCATCGCACCCAACAATGCGCGCGCCGCAGGGTTGAGGGTGCGCACCAGGCCTTGCCGGTCGAGCACCATCACGCCGTCGGTCAGCTCCTCAATCACCAACCGGTTGAGCAGGGTTTGCTGGTGCGCCAGCCCCAGGCTGCTGCGAGCACTGCGCTCCTCGCGCGCCAAGCGCTGTGCCAACTCGCTGGCGAGCATGCTGACCATGAACATGCCGGCGCCAGCCAACCCGGCTTGAGACAACTGGGCCAGCATCACGACGCCGTCGGACGCCGTCAGCCAGGCGCCACCCAACAACACCAAGGTCACGCCGGCCGCGGTCGCCATCGCCAGGCGGCGCTGCGTCAACGCACCGGCCATCAGCACCGGCAACACCAGTAGCGCGGCAAAGTTGAACTGCCCCAGCGGGTCGAGCAGGCGCAGCAGCGAGAAGACCAGCAGGTCAACACCGATGGTCCAGAGCCACTGCCGCAGCGAGCCTGGTCTGGCGCCTGCGGGCTGACCCAACAACCACAGCGACACCGCCTGGCCCGCATACGCCAGACACAAGGCCAACAGCAGCAGCGGCGTGTGCCCGCCCATCAGCGAAGCCAACCAGGGCGCGAACAACAGCGCCAGGCCGAGCGCTGCGCGAGCAGCCACATAGGTGCGCAGGATGCGCGGCAGCGCGGCGCCCTCGGTCGACATCAAACGCCTGGCCTCGCGCGCCAAGAACCGGCTGTCGCTTGCGACTACCGGGTCAATTGCGGCCTTGCGCTGAGCGAGAGCAGACAAGTCTAGAAGCCCGCCCAGGCGAGGCCCTATCAGCCTTCGCCAACCCACAGCACAGTACCGGGCGCAGGATAACCAAGCCAAGCGGGCCCCTCAAGCCGGCGGGATGGGTGCGGGGCCGAGCCGCCGGTGACCTTCGCTGCAGTACAGGCGTGAGCCCTCGGATACCGCGTCCGCCGCCGGCAGATGCACGCCGCAATGCGCGCATTCGACCATCGCCACCGGCGCGGCCCGCTCGGCAAGCCCGGGTGACCCGCCGTCCGAACGCAGGCGCTTGACCAGCATCCAGATGCCCACGCCCACCACCAACAGCACCAGCAAGTATTTCACGCGCTATCCCGTTTCATGAACAAAGCTCGCCGACAGTGTCGCCCCCCGAGCCCCCCGCCCCTGGCTCGTGCCAGGCGACGATCAATTGCTGCCACGGCCCAGCAACACCTCGAACACAAAGCGCGATCCGACATAGGCCAGCAGCAGCAAAACGGCGCCGACGTAGAGCCAGCGGGTGGCGCGCCGGCCGCGCCAGCCCTGCCAGCGGCGACCTGCCAGCAATGCGGCCAGCACCGCCCAGCCCAGCAGCGAGAACACGGTCTTGTGGTCCCAACGCCATTGCGGCGCGGTGGCCACACCCAGCACCAAGGCCAGCGTCAAGACCCCGAAACCGGCCTCGACGAAGCGAAAGGTCAAGCGCTCAAGCCGCAGCAGCGGCAGACCCATCGCTGCCGGCGCCGGGCTGAGATCCGACACCGGCATCGCCGCCTGACCGCCACGCAGCCGCAACCGACGCTCGGCCGAATCGAGCATCGTGGCATGCAGCACCGCAGCGCCCAGCAGCGCATAGGACGCCACGCCCAGAACCCAGTGCACCGGCGCCCAGCTGTTGAGCGTGGGCCGCACCTCGCCAGGGAATGCCCAGGCCAGCAAAACCCCGACCGCACCGTGCAAAGCCAGCACTCGCCGCACGCCTGGCAACAGCAGGAAGCGGCTTTCTACCTCGTACACCGCGAGCACCAGCCAGACGGTGAGCGACAGCACTGGGCCGAAACCGAGTCGCGCACCGGGCTCGGCGCGGCCCCAGCCGCCCACGTCCAGCGCCAGCAGCACGGCGTGTAGCAGCCAAGCTGCCGCCAAGGCTGGCGCGGGCAGCCGCGACTGCACCCTGGCCGGCAGCGCTGCCACGGCGTATGCCAACATCGCCAGCAAGGCCAGCACCAGCGGCGCGGCGCCCAGATTGGCTGCAGGGGCGAACGATAGAATCATGGCCGACAGTGTACTTTCGCGGCCTGCCAAGTGCCCGCTCTTCCGACGATGGCATCGACCCTCTCAGACCGCCTGTCACGCCTCGTCAAGACGATGCGTGGCCAAGCCCGCATCACCGACAGCAACGTCGCAGACATGCTGCGCGAGGTGCGAATGGCCTTGCTCGAGGCCGATGTGGCATTGCCGGTGGTGCGCGACTTCGTCGCCCGCGTCAAGGACAAAGCGCTGGGTACCGAGGTGGTGGGCTCGCTCAACCCGGGCCAGGCGCTGGTCGGCGTGGTTCACAAGGAACTCGCCGCGACCATGGGCGAAGGGGTCTCTGACCTCAACCTGGCCACCCAGCCGCCGGCGGTGATCCTGATGGCGGGCCTGCAAGGCGCGGGCAAGACCACCACGACCGCCAAGCTGGCCAAACACCTGATCGAGCGGCGCAAGAAGAAGGTGCTGACGGTCTCGGCCGACGTCTACCGCCCGGCAGCGATCGAGCAGCTCAAGACCGTCACGCGCCAGGCCGGTGCCGAATGGTTTCCGTCGACCCCGGATCAAAAGCCGCTAGCCATCGTGCTGGCCGCACTCGACCATGCCAGGCGCCACTACTTCGACGTGCTGCTGGTCGACACCGCCGGCCGGCTGGGCATAGATGAAGCCTTGATGGCCGAGATCAGCGAACTGCACGCCACGCTCAAACCCATCGAGACCTTGTTCGTCGTCGACGCGATGCAAGGCCAGGACGCGATCAACACCGCGCGCGCCTTCAAGGAGGCGCTGCCGATCACCGGCATCGTGCTGACCAAGCTGGACGGTGACTCGCGCGGCGGCGCTGCGCTGTCGGTTCGCCAAATCACCGGCGCACCGATCAAGTTTGCCGGCGTGTCCGAAAAGATCGACGGCTTGGAGGTGTTCGACGCCGAACGCCATGCCGGCCGGGTGCTGGGCATGGGCGACATCGTCGCGCTGGTCGAACAAGTGCAAAAAGGCGTCGACCTCGGTGCCGCACAGCAACTGGCCGACAAGGTCAGGTCAGGCGACGCTTTCGACCTCAACGACTTCCTGATGCAGATCTCGCAGATGAAGAAGATGGGCGGGCTCTCAGGCCTGATGGACAAGCTGCCTAGCGCGATGACGGCCAAGGCCGGCAAGGTCGACATGGACAAGGCCGAGAGAGACGTGCGCCGGATGGAAGGCATCATCCACTCGATGACCGCACTCGAGCGCCGCAAGCCCGAACTGCTCAAGGCCAGCCGCAAGCGCCGCGTTGCTGCCGGCGCCGGCGTGCATGTTCAGGAGGTCAACCGCATGCTCAACCAGTTCGAGCAGATGCAGGGGATGATGAAGAAGATGAAGGGCGGCGGCCTGATGAAGATGATGAAACGCATGGGCGGCATGAAGGGGATGCTGGGCTGAGCGCCTGCGAAACTGTCAAGCCAGCAGCGCCTGCGCGAACTCGCTGGCGCTGAAAGTTTGCAGGTCTTCCAGCTTCTCGCCCACGCCGATGAAGTAGACCGGCACCGGACGCAGCGCCGGGTCACGAGCAGAACGCTCTCGCGCCCACAGCGAAATCGCCGCCAGCACCCCGCCCTTGGCGGTGCCATCGAGCTTGGTGACGATCAGGCCCGTCAGGCCCAGCGCCTCGTCGAAAGCCTTGACCTGGGCTAGCGCGTTCTGGCCGGTATTGCCGTCGACCACCAGCAAGACCTCGTGCGGCGCGCCGGCGTCGGCCTTGGCGATCACGCGCTTGATCTTGCGCAGTTCCTCCATCAAGTGCAACTGTGTCGGCAACCGGCCCGCAGTGTCGGCGATCACCACGTCGCGGCCGCGCGCCTTGCCCGCCGTCACGGCGTCAAACGCCACAGCGGCCGGGTCAGCGCCTTCCTGGCTGACGATCTCGACCTTGTTGCGGTCGGCCCAGACCTCGAGTTGCTCGCGCGCCGCAGCGCGGAAAGTGTCGGCCGCGGCCAGCAGCACCGTTCGCTCAGCCTCGGCCAGGTGGTGCGTGAGCTTGCCGATGCTGGTGGTCTTGCCCGCGCCGTTGACGCCCACGACCATCATCACGGTGGGCTGGAACTGGCCCACGACCAAAGGCTGCTCGAGCGGTGCCAGCAACTCGGCCAGTGCCTCGGCGAGCAACCCTTTGACGCGCACCGGGTCGGTGGCCTTGGCCTCTTTGACCCGTCGCTTCAAGTCCAGCAGCAAGAACTCGGTCGCGCGAACGCCCGCGTCAGCCATCAACAGCGCAGCTTCCAACTCCTCGTACAGCGAATCGTCGATCTGGGTGCCGGTAAAGACCTGGGCAATGCTGCTGCCGGTCTTGCGCAGGCCGTTGCGCAGTTTGTCCAACCAGGATTGGCGGCTGGGCACAGAGCCAGGCGAGGCGGCGGGCTTCAGGGCCAGCGCGGCTGGCGACGGCGCCGCAGCAGGCGCCTCGATCGGTACGTCGGCAGGCTCGGCCGCCGCACCGACGAGTTTGGCAACCGCTGCTGTGGTCGATTTCCACCATGACCCTGCAGCCTGCTCGGCAACAGGGGGGACGACAGTCGGCGGCACAGGCACAGGCACCGGCATCGCTGTCTCGATATGGAGGGGCGCCGAGGCGTCGGTGTGCGGGGCGGGCGCTGGCGCCGTCTTTTTCTTGAAGAAGCTGAACATTTTCGATTCTGGTGACAGCGGCACATGAGGCCCGCAGGAAGGTCCCCTATAATCGCAGACTCGTGGCGCTTTAGCTCAGTCGGTTAGAGCGTCGGAATCATAATCCGCAGGTCCGGGGTTCGAATCCCTGAAGCGCCACCATACGCATCAAGCAATGGGCCCCGTCCACAAGACGGGGCTTTGTTGTTTCTGGGCGCCGGTAGGCAAGTCGCCCCAACCGTTCGCCGTCGCCTAGGCGGCCTCCCAAGCGTCAAGCTTGGGCCTGCAGAACGGATCAGCGCCGCACGACCTCGGGTCGTTCGCCGTCTCAAGCCTCGTCCGCCTCGACTTGGTCGCTGCCGGCCTGGACCATGCGCAGCGCGAGTTGCTGGCGCGCTCGAGACCAAAGTGCGTAAGACGATCAAACCCTGAAAGTCAAACCAGAACCAGCGGCTGTTGATCGAGCGTCCGGCGCATTACCTGACGCCGCTGGCCCACAGCAGATGATCGACGAACACCTCGGCATCCAACCTGGCACGGCTCCATTGAGGCTTTGACAAGTTCTTGATGATCGCGTTCAGTTCATCTGTCGCCTCGGGGTTCTTGAGGGTTCTCGCCACCCACAGCCAGTTGATGGCCTTGGCGATGTCAAAGCCAACGCTCTTCTTGTCGGCAAAGATCTTGCCGAGTTTGTAAGCCGCCGCGCCATCCAAAGCCGTCGCCAGACGCTCCAGCGCATCGATCTCACTCGCCGTATCCGCCTGAGCGGAGATCGACACCGAACGCAGTCCACGCGCTGGGCGGGCCGTGGCGTCCCCCTTTGTCGGCCGAACCCGCGGCGGGTCTGGCCGGCCATTCACTTCAGGATCGCCGACAGACATGAAAACTTCATCAGGGGTGAGGGCATGTCTCTTGACGATGCTTCGCACCGTCGCCAATGCCTCGCCCCGATCCTTCCTCGTTTCGGCGTCGATGGCTTCAGCAATCGCTTGTTGCTGCTTGAGAAGCTGTTCCAACCTGCTCATGCCGATGCCTTCGCTGTTCGATGCCAAGCTTGAAACTCTGCTGGTGGCCAAGCCCGTGTCGGCCGATCCCAAGACAAGTCACGAATGATACGCAGTCGCGGCACCTGAAAATTTTCTCGGCAGCGATGGTCGATTGTTTGCCTGCCAACCGCTGCACTGGGTTCGCGATGCCAGGTGCAAGGGTTGATCGGTTTCGACGGGTCGGCCTTGAGTTCACTGGATTGGGCATACGCCAGCATCGGGCGGCGACCGATGGCATCATGACCCGGGGTCTGCTTTGCTTCGTTGTCCTTCCCGGGAGTCCTATATGCGCTCGTTGATACAAGCCGTCACTGCGGCGCTGTTGCTGCTAGCAGGCGCTTCTGCCGCTGCACAGACCTACCCGACCAAACCTGTGAAGGTCATCGTGCCGTACGCAGCCGGCGGCAACATGGAGCATTGGCGGCCAACCTTGTCCAAAGTCGGGCAGCTGCTGGGCCAGAACTTCTTCGTGGACTACCGCCCAGGTGCCGGCGGCAACATCGGCAGCGATATCGTCGCCAAGTCGCCAGGCGACGGCTACACGCTGCTGATCGGCACCATCGGCACGCACGCCATCAATGTCAGCGCATACGCCAAGATGCCGTATGACGCGGTCAAGGATTTCACGCCCATCGTGTCGCTCGCGACAATGAGCAACGTGGCCATCGTCAACCCGGCAACACCGGTCAACAACATCCGGGAATTCATTGACCATGCTCGCGCCAACCCCGGCAAACTCAATTTCGGCTCTCCCGGCAATGGCTCGTCGGCTCACCTCACTGGCGAGATGTTCAGCCAAGTCAATGGACTGACACTGCAGCACGTGCCCTACAAAGGCAGCGCACCGGCGATGATGGACCTCATGGCCGGGCGAATCGACATCATGTTCGACAACATTCCGTTGCCGTTACCACATATCAAGGCCGGCAAGCTGCGCGCGCTGGCGGTGACCGCTGCCCAGCGATCTGCGGTATTGCCGGACATGCCCACCCTCGCCGAGGCCGGCGTGAAAGGCTTTGACGTCAGCTCCTGGTACGGCATCTATGCACCGGCCGGGCTGCCGCGCGAGCTGGTGCAACGGCTCAACGCCGCCTTCAACGAAGCACTGCGCACGCCCGAAATACGCGATCAACTCAGCGCCCAGGGCTGGGCGGTGACGGGCGGCACGCCCGAGCAGTTTGGCGCTTTCGCCCGAGCCGAGCAGGAGCGTTGGGCAACAGTGGTCAAGACCGCCAACGTGCGCGTCGAATGAGCGCAAGGGCTGAGACCAGCGACAGCGCGAGGAACCACACTGTGCCCACTCAGAATGACGCGACCGTCGTGAATGTGATGAGTGCACTGGCGATGGAAATGGCCATCAACCGCTGGCTGAAACCCAAATTTGAATCCGAGTCGGGCTTACGGCTCAACATAGATTGGCGCCCGACCGCAGCCCTGATGAAGTCGATCGCCGAAGGGCAGCGTGCCGATATGGTGATCGCGATCGCCGGGTCGATGGATAGACTGGTCGCCGAGGGCATCGTGCAGCAGCAAACACGGACCACCTTGGCGGATTCGGCGCTGGGTGTCGGTGTTCGCCAGGGGTCACCTCGGCCCGATGTTTCGACGGTCGAAGCTTTCAAACGCGCCATGGTCGATGCGCGCGCGGTGGCCTATTCCAAGGCCGGCGCCAGTGGCATCTATTTCGCAGACCTGATCGCACGCCTGGGCATCGCCGATGTCGTCAACGCCAAAGCCGTCATCATCCCGATGGGATTCACTGCAGAAAAGGTCGCCAACGGCGAGGCCGATCTCGCCGTGCAGCAGATCAGCGAATTGATGACGGTGCCAGGGATCGACGTGATCGGACCGTTTCCCGCTGAAATCCAAGTGGCATCACGCTTCGACGCTGCAGTCTTCGCCAGTGCGGTGAACGCACAGGGCGCAAAGGCATTCCTGCGCATCCTCACGTCGTCGGCGGCCGCAAAAGCCTATGCCGAAGGCGGCCTGACCTCCCGCCTCGCGCAGCGTTGAACGGGGCACCGATATGTCTGCACGCCCCCGCATCGTTCTGCTCCACGGCACGCCGGTCGCGATGGAGCCGATTCAACAGGCGTTTGCCGCACGCTGGCCAGAAGCCGAAATCGTCGATCTGCTCGATGCCTCGCTGTCCATCGATCGAGCGAAAGACCACGAACTCTCGCCGCGCATGTTCGAGCGGTTCATGGAACTCGGCGGATATGCGCATCGCATCGGCGCCAATGGCATCCTGGTCACCTGTTCAGCCTTCGGTCCGGCGATCGAACACATGGGACGCGAGTTGCCCATGCCGGTGCTGAAACCCAACGACGCGATGTTCCAAGCTGCGCTCGCCAAGGGCACGCGCATCGGAATGCTCGCGACCTTCGCGCCGTCGGTGCTGACCATGACGAATGAGTTCGATGCGTTCGTCCGCGAATCGGGTTCACAGGCGACATTGAGCACCATCGTCGTCGACGGCGCGATGGATGCGCTGCGCAAAGGCGATGCGCAGACACACAACGAACTGGTCGCCGCAAGGGCACCGGCCTTGGCCGACTGCGACGCGATCATGCTGGCGCATTTCTCAACGTCGCGAGCGTTCGATCTCACGCGCAGGGCTGTGAAAGCGCCGCTGCTGACGTCGCCAGATTCAGCGGTCGACCGCATGCGGGCCCTGGTCAGCAACAGCCCGCATTGACGCTGGTCTTCTGGCCGACGCTCGCGCCGTGCACGAGGATTCGCCGGCAGCCGGGTCAGCCGTGGCCGATGTAGTCCATCCGGCCGCCGTCGACGGTGAGCACCTGCGCAGTGATCCATCCCGCCTCGGGCGCGGCCAGGAAAGCGACGGCTCGCGCGATCTCTTCAGGCTCGCCGACCCTGCCCATGATGGTGATGCGCGCGAAGCTCGCCACCACCTCCTGCCACTCGGCATCGGACCTGCGGCCCTGCGTCATGTCGGAGCGGGTCAGACCGGGCGCCACCGCGTTCACGGTGATGCCCTGGGGCCCGAGTTCCAGCGCGAAGCGCCGGGTCAGGATGTTGACGTCGGCCTTGGTGGACGCGTAGAAATGATTGCCCGTGAATCCGGTATTGCCGTGCGAGGCCACCGACGAGATGTTCACGATACGCCCGTATTGGCGCGCCTTCATGCCGGCCATCACCGCGCGAATGGTGTGGATCACGCCGTCGACGTTGACCGCACGCAGCCTGGCAAAGCCCTCGGGCTCCCAAGTCTCCAGCGTCGCCGGCCAGGAGATGCCGGCGTTGTTGACCAAGGTGGTGACCGGGCCGAGTTCGGCCTCTGCGCGCGCCACCATCGCGTTCACCGCGGCAGCGTCAGCCACGTCGGCGCCAACGGCGATCGCGCGGCCACCGGCGGCGCGGATCTCGGCAGCCAGCGCCTCGGCCGCTTCGGGCTTGCTGGAGTAATTGATCGCCACCGCCGCGCCGAGGCCGGCAAGGTGCTTGACCGTCGCACGACCAATGCCGCGGGCGCCGCCGGTGACGAGGGCAACCTGTTGGGTCCAATTGCTGGTCATGTCTCTTCCTGTTGATGAGTAGCGCACATTTTGCGGCCGTCTTGGCGGCACTGCGCGCTGAGGGTGATACGGGAAAAAGCCGTGAGCGCTACCCGCTACTTGCTGAAGTAGAAGTCACCGACCACCTGGTCGTAGATCGCAGGCACCTGCTCATGGCCGACCGACCTGGCCATGGCGACCACCTCGGTTCGGACGTTGCGCAAGATCCGGTCAATGCTGACCCCCGGCAATTGCATCTCTTTCAGAAAGACGCGGGTGAAGACGCCGTTCTTGTGCTTATCGGCCGGGCCCATCTTGTCGAGCGCTTGCTGGCCAGAGCCGGCTGAAAAAATCACCATCTGCCCGGTGGCCGCCGTCGTCGGCGCCAGACCGCGGCCGCCGATCGCCCGGCCCGCCACCTTGAAGGGGTTGTCGCGGCAGGCATCGATCAGCGCCAGCGTGAGCTTGGCTTTTCGCTCACCGATATCGTCTAGCACTTTCTGCAGCTGCATCGCGTCGTCCTTGATCTGCTCCTCGCTCTCGCCGGCAATGTCGATCGGCAGCAGGTAGTTCGAAGCGCCCAGTTGGACGCCGTGGCCGGCGAAGAAGAACAACACCTCGTCGCCGCCCTCGATTTGGGACTTGAAGGTTCGCAGCGCGATCTTCATCTCTTTCTCGTTCAAATCGAGCTTGAGCGTGACCTGGTAGCCGACCTTGCGCAGGCTGTCAGCCATCGCATTGGCGTCCTCGCGAGCGTTGACCAGCTTGGTCACCTGTTTGTAAGCATCGTTGCCGATGACCAGCGCCCGCCGGTTGGCGTAGACGGTCTTTTGCTCCTTCACCGGCTTCGCGTCTTCGAGCTTGGCGATCTGCTGGCGCAGCTTGACCAGTTCTTCATCGCGCGATCTGGCATCCAGCGCCACCCGGGCTTGCTCCCTGGCAACAGACTCCTTCGCCAGGCGCTCCTGCTCCTTGACGCGCGACTCCTTCGCGACCCGCTCAAGTTCCTGCGCACGCGCGGCTTCAGCCAGGCGCTCCTTGGCCACGGCCTCCTGCGCGACGCGTTGCATCTCCTTGGCTTCCTCGGCTAACCGCGCTTGCACTTTGGCCTCGGCAGCGCGCGCCAGTTGCTCCCTGGCTGCGCTCTCCTGGGCAAGACGCTGCAGCTCCTTGGCTCTGGCGGCCTCCGCCAAACGCTCACGCGCCTCGGCAGCGCGGGCCAGCTGCTCCTTGGCCGCCGCTTCCTGCGCAACGCGTTGTTGCTCCTTGGCTTTGGCGGCCTCGGCCAAACGCTCGCGCTCCTCGGCGGCGCGAGCAAGCTGCTCCTTGGCCGCAGCTTCCTTCGCGACGCGTAGCTGTTCCTGGGCTGCGATCTCCTGGGCCAGGCGTTGTCGCTCCTTGGCTGCCTGCGCCAAACGCTGCTGCGCCTCAGCTTCCCGGGCCAGCGCTTGCTGAACTTGAGCCGTGGCCTTCAACGGATCCAGCGCAGCGCTGTCGGCTGAAGCTGCGCCTGCTGGCATTGGAGCCTCGGCAACGGCTGTGAGCGCTTGCAAGATCTCGGAAGTTCGCGCCTCCTGCCGTGCACTCGCGCGTCCGCCACTCGCGCGCTGACCCTCGACCAACCGGTCCAGGTCGGTGTCCGCGGCATTTGCCGCAAATCCCGTCTTGGCGATCGTCACATCGCCTTGCCTGCCCTTCTCGATCCACTGAACCGTGACCCCACCCGGCTGAACTTCGACACTTTTCCTCTGCTCTGTCTTGAAAATCCGGCCGCTGCTGATCTCCACATCGTGAACGCCTTTCACCAACAAGAAAGCCACATTGGCCGCCTCATCCAGCGACACCGGACGCTCGCCCCAGGTGATAGCCTGGCTCTTGAGCGTGATCTTCAACTGGTCTTGCGCAATGCCCTGATCGTTTGCGCCCTGGACAGTTCGAAAGCCGTACCCGTCCGACTTCCAGATGCCGACATTGACTTGCAGAACGCCAAGATCGAGCAGTCGCTTGATGTCAATCTGCTGCGCTGAAGTGATCGCCCCCAGCGCTTCGGAGCTGGTCTTGAAACCAGCCTGATGGGGCGGCAGCGATGCATTCAACTGATCGAGGTTGCGCAAGCCGACCAGCCTGGCATCAGCCGTCGACAGCAGCGACCAAGTCACCGGAATTCGCCCGACTGCGCCGCCGTTGACATTGCCGAGGAATTGGCCTCTCGCCACGCTGGTGCCATTCGGCGGCAACAGCTTGACGTCCTGCCAGTCCATCGACGACGAAATGACCGAGTAGAGGCCGTCACCATGCATCAACACGAGCCCGCCAGCATCCACCTCGCCATTGGCGGTGGCGACCGGGCCTTGGTAGATCACAACGCCGTCAGCCGGGGCATTGAGGGTCGCCAGCGGCGTGGCCAGGACAGTCATGCCCGCCCGCGACACGCTGTTCCTCGGTATCGGCATCGCTTGACCCGTCAATGCGACAGGTGAACGGACATCGAGCCGCCTGGCTTGCTCGGCCAGTTGCGCTGCGCTGCTCGTCTGGTCCTGGGTCAATGGCTGAGTGGCCTGTGCCAAGGCGCCACCCGCGATCACCAGCAGTACCGCGGCCAGGAGGTGCTTGATCGATGACTTCATCGCAGACTCCGAGTCGCCAAGGGGCTACTCCACCACAAACTGCAACGGCCGCTCGCCTTTTCGCCCGGCCGAGTCCTGGATCTCGAGGTAGAGCTTGTGCGATCCCTTGGGCAGGCTGGCTTGGGCGACGTCGATACCATCGGCGGTGACCTTGGACGCGGCGGTGATGCGGTCGGTGATGTCGATGCGAAACGTGCCGTACAAGACCTTGAAGGTCTCGGGCCGAACCTGCGCCGGGGCGGTCGGCTGGAACTGGACCTGAATCCGCGTCGGCGAGGCCACAGCGCTGACCACGCTGGGCGTGACGACGTTGATCCTGGGCGCGTCGGGCACCGGCAAGGACTTGGCCCTGAAGGGCTCGGGCGCGTCGCGCGAAGCGATGGCCTCCTGCTCGGTCACCAGCAGTGCCTGCGCGTGAACGTTGACGCAGGCCAAGATCGACAGGGCAGCAACCAGCAGGGCCCGAATAGCCGTCAGCGGCGACGCGCCGGAGATGGGTGTGGAGGAAGTCATGTGGCTCTCAATCTGCGGTAGAGATGCGAACGCGCCGGTTCTCGGCAGCTTGCGGGTTGGCGGGGTTGAGCAGCTCGGCAAAGCCCTTGCCCTGGGCTTGCAGCCGTCCGGACTGCACACCGTGGGCTTGCAGGAATTCCAGCACCGCCTGGGCGCGCTTGGCCGACAGCGACTCGTTGTAAGCGGCACTGCCTTTGGCGTCGGTATGACCTTCGACCTTGAATCGCAGCGCCTGCAGCCGCTCAGTGCCCAGCGCCTCGGCGAGCTTTTCCAGCAGCGGCTGGCTGCTGGCCTGCAACCTTGACGAGTCGAAGTCGAAGTTGATCACCAGGTCGATCTGGCGCTTCTCGGGCGCCAGGTTGCGCAGGCCCCGCGTCGCGGCCTTGGGCGGCGCGAGTTGCTGGACCAGCTCATCGACCGACGCGTCCTGGATCGGCTGGGCTTGCGCGGCGCTCGCGATGGCTGCGCCGACCAGCAGCGAGAGGATGATCTTCATGGTGTCTCCTGGATAGACAGCAGCTTTGCGCCAAAGCTCTCGGAACCGCCGGTCACGCCTCGGCCGGCGAAGAAATCGATCAGCGCAGCGCGACCTGGCAAGTCGTTGAGGCTGAAGGTGAAAGGCGCTGCCGCGTCGGGCAGCGACGCGGTCAAGGCTTTGAGGTCGCGCGGCGTATCCGAGACCAGCACCAACAGCTGGTCGGTGCCCGCCGGGCCTTGCGCCACCAGCTTCCAGTCGGGACGCGGCAGGCTCAGGCGCTGGTTGGCCCGGATGCGGTTGTCGCTGTCGAGCCCGTTGGGAAACAGCAGGTAGAAGCTTTTGCGGTCGCTGCCAAGCAGCACCATGTGCACATAACCATCGTGGCTGGACTTGACCGTCAGCGCCAGCGGGTCCTTGCCGATCTTCAAGCTGTTGCGGCTCAGCACCACCTCCACCTTGCGCCGTGGATTGCTCTGTTGCTCGATCATGCGCAGCGTGGCCAAGGACGCGAGCACAGGCTGGACTGGCGGCGCGACGGGCGGTGCAGCAGGGAACGCAACGGGTGGCGGGGTGGGCGCGGCAACAGGCGGCGGGGCAGGTGCGACAACGGGCTGCGTTGCCGGCGTCGGCGTCGCCACCACGGCAGTCACCACCGCAGGCGTCACCGGGCTGGCGGCTGGCACGGCCGGCGGTACAGCGGGCACGGACGGCAACACAGCAGGCACCGTCGGGCTTGGCGCCGGTGAGGCCAGGCTTGTCGGCGCTGCGGTGTTGGCGCTGGACGCGACGGCCACCACGGTCGGTGCCGGCGGCCTGAGCACGGCCACCGGCACGATGTTGCGGTTGCCGGTCACGGTGATGTGGTGCGGCTTGAGGTCCGGGAAGGGCTTGAGCTTGTCCTCGACGATCTGCTGGGCGCAATGCTCGACATCGTGGATCGCGACCGCACCCGACCCGTCGCGGTCCACCGCCTTGCCGAGCAGGCAGTCGCGCACCGCCTGCGTCGCGAGGCCCCCTTTGTCGGAATCGAAGCTGACTTCGTCGGCCCGCGACGAGGTGATCTGGACGAAGTTCTCACTCAGCGCGCCCAGCCGAGTCGACTCGGCCAGCAGGCCACGCGTCTTGACGTTGGACGGCTTGGCGCAGGCGTCGGCATCGGCGCCGCCTTTGAGAAAGAACTTGGCCGTGACAGCGCCGCTGGCGATCGACCGCGTGACCGCGGGGTTGCGCGCGCGGCTGCCCGAGACGCCGTCGGAATGGCAGGCGTCGAACAACACCACGACCTTGTCGGCGACCTCGCTGATGCGGCGCGTGCGCTGGGCGATCTCCTCGTTGGTGATGGTCTTGTAATCGAAGCTCAGCAAGCCTTCTTTGCAGCCGGCAATCGTCGGCTCGTACCAGCGCGTGCCGTGGCCCGAGAAGTAGAGGAAGACCCGCCCGCCTTGGGTGGTCGACGCCGCCAATTGCTCGAGCGCGTCGAGCACACCTTGCTTGGTGGCCTGCGCATCGCGCAGCACGGTGATGCGCTGGTCGGCGATGCCCATCGCGTTGGCGATCGCCCGAGCACTGGCCATGTCGACGGCCACGCCGGGCAGCGGCGGGATTTCGGGCACCGAATAGGTCCCGACGCCGACGATCAGCGCGCTGCGCGAGGCTTTGTCCTGCGCCTGAACCGGCGCTGCCAGACCCAGCGCGAGCGCTGCGATCAACGCAACGCGCCAGTCGAAAAACAGCCGGTGCGGCTTGAAAGTCGTCAAAAAGGTCAAAATGCTCAAGGTCCTGGTTGAAGGTCGAACTGGTAGGCCGCCAGGGCTCAATACCAGCGTCGCCCGACAGCCGCGCGCACATTCAAGGCATTGCGTGTTTGCGTAGTTTAGAGCGCGCTGCAGTGCCCACTAGCGCAAGTCGGAATCTGCCCGAGGCATGGCAAGCCTCAGGCTTGGGTGCGGAAGATGGCGTTGATGTCGTCGACAAACGCCGCTTTGATGTCAGCCGCGACAATGCCCTGCCCAGCCAGAAAACCGAGCTGTCAATGGCTTGGCGCCACCCAACGGTCCCAGGCCGTGGCGCCCACCGCCCTGCCCCACAGGTCGACCGAGACCGGGGTGCCAGCGTGTGCTTGCAGCGCCATGTCGCCGCGAACATAGCCCAGGCCGACGCAGACGCCGGCGCGGTCGCTCCAGCCGACCGAGCTGAGCTCGCCCACCGGCATGCCGGCGATGGCCACCGCCTCGCCGCCCCAGGCGTGGTCGGCCGGATCGTCGAAGACAAAGCTCAACAGCTTCTTGGCCAGCGGCCGGCCTTGCGCGGCCAGCAGCGCGTCGCGGCCGATGAAGTCGGCGCCCTTGTCGAGCTTGACCGCGAAGCCGATGCCGGCCTCGAACGGCGTCTCGTCGGGCGAGAGCTCGGCACCCCAGGCGCGCCTGCCGGCCTCGATGCGCAGCGCATCGAGCGCGAAGTAGCCGGCGTCGCGCAGGCCCAGGTCAGCGCCGGCAGCTTGCAGCGCGAGGTAAACATGGCGCGCCATCTCGACCGGCACGTAGAGCTCGAAACCGGGACCGCCGACATAGCTCATGCGCGCGGCGCGCACCCGTGCCAGCCCGAGGTCGATCTCGACGCTGTGCGAGAACGGCAGCGCGTCCGGCGACAAGTCGTCGGGGCTGACCCGCGCGAGCAGCGCGCGGGCATTGGGCCCCATCAACGACAGCACGCAGGTCATCGCGCTGACATCGGTCAGCAAGGCTTGCTGGCCGGCACCGACATGGCGCTCGATCCAGTCGGCGTCGCGCAGCGCCTGGGCCGAGCCGGTGACGACGAGAAACTTGTCGGCCGCCAACCGCAGCAGCGTCAGATCGCTCTCGATGCCGCCGCGCTGGTTGAGCATCGCGGTGTAGACCATTCGACCGACAGCCACGTCGACCTGGTTGGCGCACAGGCGTTGCAGCACAGCGCAGGCGTCGCGGCCCTGCAGCAGCAGCTTGGAGAACGAGCTTTGGTCGTAGACCGCCACCGCCTCGCGGGTGGCGCGCTGCTCGTCGACCACCCAGTCCAGCCAGCCAGGCCGGCCCATGCTGTGCGCAGGCGCGGCAACGCCAGCCGGCTTGAAGTAGTTGGCACGCTCCCAGCCGTTCTTGCTGCCGAACTCTGCCCCCTGCACGGCGAGCCTGTCGTAGAGCGGCGAGGTGCGCAGCGGCCGCGCGCTAGCGAGTTCCTGGCGCGGCCAGCGCATCGCGTAGTGCAGGCCCAGCGACTCGACTGTGCGCTCGGCCAGCGCCTGGCGGTTGCCGGTGAAGCTGCCGAAGCGCCGGATGTCGACCTCCCACAGGTCGCAAGGCGCCTCGCCGCCGACCACCCATTCGGCGATCAGCTTGCCCGCGCCACCCGAGTTGGCGATGCCCGCCGAGTTGAAGCCGGCGCAGACGAAATAGCCAGCCAGCCCGGGCGCCTCGCCGAGGATGAACTGGCCGTCGGGCGTGAAGCTCTCGGGCCCGTTGAGCAGCATCTTGATCGGCGCGGTCTCAAGGCAGGGCGTGCGGTGGATCGCGTTGCGCATCAGCGGCTCGAACTGGTCCCAGTCCTCGCCCAGCAGCTGGAACTGGAAATCGGCCGGTATCGGGTCGACCCGCCAGGGCTTGGCGGCGAGCTCGAAACCGCCCATCACCAGGCCGCCGACCTCCTCCTTGTAGTAGATCAGCCCGTCGGGGTCGCGCATCACCGGCAGCATCGGGTGCACGCCCTCGATCCGATCGGTGACGATGTAGAAATGCTCGGCCGAGTACAGCGGCACGTTGACGCCCGCCAGCGCGCCGAACTGCCGCGCCCATTGGCCGGCGCAGTTGATCAGCGTCTCGCAGCGGATCTCGCCGGCCACGCCGTCCTGCAGCGTGCGCACCCCCGCGACACGGCCAGCGCCGCGCGGGCCGGTCTCGATGATCACGCCGGTGACCTGCACGCCCTCGGCCAGCGTCGCGCCGCCCTGCCTGGCACCCTTGGCCAGCGACATCGTCAAGTCGGTCGGGTTGGCCTTGCCGTCGCCAGGGATCCAAATCGCGCCCTGCAAGTCGTCGGTGCGCATCAGCGGGAACAACTCACCCGCCTCGCGCGGCGAGACCAGCTGCACCTCGACGCCGAAGCTGCGCGCCAGCGCGGCCTGCTTGTGCAGCAACTGCCAGCGCTCGGGCGTGCGCGCGACGTTGACGCTGCCACAGCGCTTCCAGCCGGTGGCCAGCCCGGTCTCGGCCTCCAGGCCGGCGTACAGATCGATGCCGTAGCGACTCATCCGCGTCATGCTGCGGTTGGGCCGCATCTGGCCGACCAAGCCAGCGGCATGCCAGGTGGTGCCACTGGTCAGCCGACCCTGTTCGAGCAGCAGCACGTCGCGCCGGCCCAAGCGGGTCAGGTGATAGGCGGTCGAACAGCCGGCGATGCCGCCGCCGACGATCAGCGTCTGAACATGGGAGGGCAATTCCATCGTTGTCTCCGGGTCAACCCAGCCGCAAGGCCATCACGCCGGCGACGATCACCGCCGTGCCGAGCGCACGCTGCAGTCCGAATTTTTCCTTCAGCAGCCAGCTGCCGAACAGCGCGGCGAACAGCACCGAAGTCTCGCGCAGCGCGGCCACGCTGGCCACCGGCGCTCGCGTCATCGCCCACAGCGCGATCGCATAAGCGCCAATCGACGCGACTCCGCCGAGCGAGGCCATAGGCCAGCGGCTTCGTGCATAGCGCAAGATCTGGCGCCGCCCGGCCGGGTTGCGGCGCAGCCACACCAACAGCGGGTAAGACACCCCGTCGAGCACGAACAACAGCATCACATAGCGCATAGCCGAGCCGCCGCTGGCCACCTCGGTGCGCACACCCAGGCCGTCGACGACGGTGTAGCAAGCGATGATCCCGGCATTGGCGAACGCATAGAGCAGCGCCTTGCGGTGGTGCAGCGCAGCACCCGGGTTGGCCAGGCCGACCATCGCCACGCCCAGCGTGATGCCGACAATGCCGGCCCAGGCCGCCGCGCTGGGCGACTCGCCGATCAGCGGCAAGCTGGCCAATGCCACCAGCAATGGCGCGAAGCCACGCATGATCGGGTAGGTCAGGCCCAGGTCGCCGTGCTCGTAAGCCCCGGCCAACGCGATGTAGTAGCCGATATGGATGAACAGCGACGCGGCGATGAAAGGCGCTGATTCCGGGCGCGGCAGCCCCACCCACAGCAGCATCGGCAGCGCCACCAATGCGCCCATGAAGTGCACCAACGCGGTGTCTAGCGGCTTGTCGGCGCTGGACTTGATCAGCACGTTCCAGCCCGCATGCAGCAGCGCGCCAAGCAGCACGGCGGCGATCAGAGGCCAGGTCAGCGTCAACAAAGTGCGCAGCGGCTGGCGCGCGCGATGAAATGCGCCAGCGGCGGAGTCGTCGCGTCGGCCGACTTGGCCTGGTCGTCCCAGAGCCGCAGCCGCACCGCGTCCGTCGCGCCAGGTCGGGCGATGAAGTCAGCCGCCTGCGCGGCGTCAAACACACCGCCCTGCAGCAGCAAGCTGCGCTGCGAGTCGGCCGACAGCGACGCCAGATAACCGGGGCGGGTCGCACAGAGGTAGCGCTTGGCGTCGACATGGCCTTTCACCGCACCCAGCACCCGGTCTGAGAACAGTCCGCGCAGAAACGGCAGCGCGATGAACTGGTGCAGGTCGTCGATGCCACGCAGCGTCGGCGTGTCGCCCAGGTCGTCGCCCAAGCCGTCGCCCAGCTCATGCACCAGATGGCCCAGGTCGTGCAACAGCGCAGCGGTCGCCAGCTCGTCGTCAGCGCCGTCGGCCTCGGCCAGCGCAGCGGTCTGCAGCGCGTGCTGCAACTGCGTCACCGGTTCGCCGCTGTATTGCTCGTGGCCACGCCGCAGGAACAGCGCTTCGATGTCGTTGAGGGTCAGCATGGGATCAGCGGAAGGATCAAGCCCAGGGGATGGACCAGGTCTTGGTGTTGGTGAAGCTCTTGATCGCCTCCTGCACGCCTTCCTTGTAGCCCAGGCCAGAGTCCTTGATGCCGCCGAAAGGCGTGAGCTCGAGCCGGTAGCCAGGCACCTCGCGGATGTTGACCGTGCCCATCTGCAGCTCATTGACGAAGCGGGTGATGTGGTCGAGCCGGTTGGTGCAGACGGCCGACGACAGCCCGTAAGCCGTGCCGTTGGCGATCGCAATCGCCTCGTCGATCGAGCCAAAACTGATGATCGGCGAAACCGGCCCGAAGGTTTCTTCGCGCACCAGCGCCATCTCGGGCCGCACCCGGTCGAGCAATGTCGGCGCATAGAGCGCACCGTCGCGGCGGTGGCCTGCCAGCAGTCGCGCACCGCCGACGATCGCTGCGTCGACGCGCGATTCGAACAGCCGTGCCGCGGCTTCGTCGATCACCGTGCCCATGTCATTGGCCGGGTCGGCCGGGTCGCCGTGGCGCCAGGCCAGCGTCTTGGCCAGCACTGCCTCGGTGAAGGCTGCGGCGACCTTCTCGTGCACCAGCATGCGCTTGACCGCCGTGCAGCGCTGGCCCGAGTTCTTGTAAGAGCCAGACACCGCCAGCGTGCTGGCCTCGTCGAGGTCGGCGTCGTCCATCACGATGATCGGATCGTTGCCGCCGAGCTCGAGCACGATGCGGCGGTAGCCGGCCTTGCTGGCGATGTATTTGCCGATCGCCACGCCGCCGGTGAAGGTCACCAGGTCGATCGCCGGGTGGGTGATCAGCTCATCGGCGATCTCGCGCGGGTCGCCGGTGACCACGCTCAGCATCTCGGGCGGCAGGCCAGCGGCGTACAAGATGTCGGCGAACAACAAGGCCGACAGCGGCACTTTTTCCGAAGGTTTGAGCACCATCCGGTTGTTGGTGGCGATGGACGGCACCACCTTGTGCGCGACCTGGTTCATCGGGTGGTTGAACGGCGTGATCGCGCTGATCACGCCCTGCAGCGGGTCGCGCTGGGTGTACACGCGGCGGGCGCGGCCATGCGGCGTGATGTCGCAGCTGAAGGTCTGGCCGTCGTCCTTGAGCACCTCGTGCGCGCCGAACATCAGCACGTCGGCGACCCGGCCGGCTTCGTAGCGGCTGTCTTTCAGGCACAGCCCGCTCTCGGCCGTGATCAGCGCGGCGATCTCGGGCGTGCGCAGACGCACCGCCGCGGCAGCCTGGTTCAGGATGTTGGCGCGCTCGAAGCGGGTCAGCTTGGCGCGGTAGCCGCGCGCGATGTCGAAAGCACGGCGCACCTCGTCGAGCGTGGCCTTCGGTACCGTGCCGACCAGCGCGCCGTTGAACGGGTTGCGCACTTCGATGTGCTCGGCGCGGCCGGCGCCGACCACCTCGCCGGCGATGCGCAGGCCTTCAACGCGTACATCGGCGGCGGTGGCATCACTGGGCATGGTTGAGCGCCAGGTCGAAGGCATCGAAATTGCGCCAGCGTCGCTGGTGGTCCAGGCCCGCGATGCGCCGGTTCAGGATCAGCGGCACACGCTGCTCGGCCGTGCCGCCGTGCGACCTGAGCGGCACTTCGAGCGCGCTCAAGTCGTGGCGCGACGCGCTGGTGCCGATCACGGTGAAGCGCTCGGACACCACGACCAGGTCGCCGATGCGGTCGGCTGGCAACTCGAAATGGGCTGCCGCCTGTTCGCGGGTGTACACACCCTCGACGCCGCGCCGCGCCGCCAGCCTGGCGGTGAGCGCTGGCAGGTCGGTGCCGGCAGGCAGGTAGACGGTGGCAAACGAGCCGAGCGCACCGTGGTGAACGACATAGGGGTCGGTGATCGGCAGGATCACCCTGGCCACCGCCGTTCCCAACCAATCATCCAGCAAGTCTTGCAGGTAGATCACATCGGGCTTGGCGTCCAGCCCGGTCTTGGCGTTCATGCCGTGGTCGGCCGTCAGTGCGATCACGCAGCCCATGGCCTCGAGCTGGCCCAGGTAACCGTCCATCATCGCGTAGAAATCATTCGCACCCGGTGTGCCCGGCGCGTGCTTGTGCTGGATGTAGTCGGTGGTGCTGAGGTACATCATGTCGGGCCGGCGCTTGCGCATCAGCTCGACACCGGCGGCGAACACGAACGCCGACAGCTCGGCACTGTAGACATCGGGCACAGGCATGCCGACCAGGTCGAGCAGGCCGCTGATGCCGTTCTCGGCCACAGAAGCGACATCGGCCTTTTCGGACGAGAAACAGATCCCGGTCATGCCATGGCCGAGCAAGCGGCGCAGCTTGTCCTTGGCGGTGATCACCGCGCAGGTCTTGCCGGCGCCCGACAGCGCGGCCAGGATCGTCGGCGCGCGCAGCCACTTGGGGTCGTTCATCATCACTTCGGTGCCGGTCGCGACATCGAACAAGTAGTTGCCGCAGATGCCGTGCACAGAGGGCGGCACGCCGGTGACGATGGACAGGTTGTTCGGGTTGGTGAAGCTCGGCACAACGCAGTCGGCGATCAGCGCGCTGCCCAGGTCCAGGGTTCGCGCCATCCAGGGCATCACGCCTGCGGCCACCGCCTGGGCGATGTAGTCGGGTTCGCAGCCATCGACGCACACCACGACGGTGGGCTGGGTGGGCAGTCGATAGCTTCGCTGGTTGACGCTCAGCGTCTGGGTCTCAGGCATGTCGGTTCCTTCGGGAGCCCGGCACGGCGGCCGGGGCAGGTGCAGAGTCGGATCGGGCGGCCAGCTTGTTGGCAGGTTTCTCGGCAAGCTGATTGCGCAAGGTTCGCTCCTTGCTTTCGAGCACATGGCTGCGCAACGCCAGCCCTGCCGCCTCGGCGTCACCCGCGGCGATCGCCTTGAGGATCGCGCGGTGCTCGGCGGCCGACACCGTGATCTGGCCGCCACCGGCGAGGTTGAGGCGGCGAAACAGCGACAACTCATTGACCAGGCGCCGGTACAGATTGATCAGCTTGCGGTTGCCGGTCAGCAGCACCAGCCGGTCGTGGAATTCGAGGTTGAGCCGGTGGTAAGCGTCGCTGGCCGAGGTGTCTTGGCCGGCCCTCACCAGCCGCTCCATCTGCTCGACCAGGACTTGCAGGGACTGGACTTGCTCGGGTGTGATGCGCTCGGCCAGCTGTCGGCCGACCGCCTCGTCGATCATCGCCCGCAGGTCGTAGATCTCCATCGCCTCGTCGATCGCGATGCTGCGGACGAAAACGCCGCGGTTCTTCTCCAGCCGCACCAGCCCGGTCTCTTCCAGGCTGCGGAAAGCCTCGCGGATCGGCCCGCGCGACACGCCCAAACGCTCAGCCAGCAAGGCTTCGGTGAGCTTGGCGCCGGGCGCGAGTTCACCGCACAGGATCAGCCTCTCGATCTCGGCCTGCACCGCCGAGGTCAGTGAATGGGCTTGCAGCAACGCGATCGTCGACTGCGGCCCAGCAGGGCCAGCGGCCGCCATCGCCACGACAGGCGCTCGCGCGGACCGGGTTGAAACCGAAGCTCTCATGGCAGCGATTGGACGCTGGGCACAGTAAATTGTCAACAATCTACCGACAACCGTTGACAATTGACGACGACACCGACAATATCGGCCGCTGCGCTCGCTGCGGTCATCGTGCTGTCACCGTCGCAGGTTCATGCTCAACGGTCTGACCCCGTCCAAAAACCGACCCAGGAGATTCCGATGCGACTTTCGCGCGCGCTGACACACCGCTTGCACCTGACCGCCATGCTGGCGCTGACCATCGCCGCCGGCGGCGCTGCCGCCCAAGGCAAGACCCAGTTGCTGGTCTACACCGCGCTGGAGACCGACCAGCTCAAGGCCTACCAGGAAGGCTTCAACAAAGCCTACCCGGACATCGACCTGAAATGGGTTCGCGACTCCACCGGCGTGATCACCGCCAAGCTGCTGGCCGAGAAGGCCAACCCGCAGGCCGACGCCGTGATGGGCGTGGCCGCGTCCAGCCTGGCGCTGCTCGACAAGAACGGCATGCTCGAGGCTTACAAACCGCTCAACCTCGACGCCATCATGTCGCAGTACCGCGACAAGAAGAATCCGCCGGCCTGGTTCGGCATGGACGTCTGGGGCGCCACCGTGTGCTTCAACACCGTCGAAGCCGCGAAGAAGAACATCCCCAAGCCCGAGACCTGGAAAGACCTGACCAAGCCGGCCTACAAAGGCCAGGTCGTGATGCCCAACCCGGCGAGCTCGGGCACCGGCTTCTTCGACGTCACCGCCTGGCTCACACTCTGGGGCGACGACAACGGCAAGGGCGGCGGCTGGAAGTACATGGACGCGCTGCACGAGAACATCGGCCAATACACCCATTCGGGATCCAAGCCTTGCAACATGGCGGCGGCAGGTGAGTACGTCGTGGGCATCAGCTTCGAGTACCGCGGCAACGCCAACAAGGCCAAAGGCGCGCCGATCGACCTGGTGTTCCCGAAAGAAGGCCTGGGCTGGGATCTGGAAGCCTTCGCGATCCACAAGGGAACGAAGAAGCTGGCCGCCGCGCAGAAGCTCGCCGACTGGGCCTCGAGCAAGGACGCGATGCTGCTGTACGGCAAGAACTTCGCAATCACCGCCCAACCCGGCGTCGCAGCACCTTTGGCGAACGTGCCCAAGGACTACGAGGCGCGGCTGGTCAAGATGGACTTCAACGTCGCCGCCGACAGCCGCGAGCGCGTGCTGGCCGAATGGACCAAGCGCTACAGCGCGAAGTCGGAGCCTAAGAAGTAAGGCCCAAGGGATGCCGGAGCAGCCTTACCTGCAACTCGAGGGGATTGCCAAGCGCTTCGGCAGCTTCACAGCGCTGCAGAGCGTGGACCTGGCGATCCCCAAGGGCGAGTTCGTCTGCTTTCTCGGGCCCTCGGGCTGCGGCAAGACCACGCTGCTGCGCATCGTCGCAGGGCTGGAGGCGCAGAGCGCGGGTCGCATCCGACAGGCTGGGCGTGACATCTCGCAGTTGCCGCCGGCCCAGCGCGATTACGGCATCGTGTTCCAGTCCTACGCGCTGTTTCCCAACCTCAGCGTTGCCGACAACGTCGCTTACGGTCTGGTCAACCGCCGCAGTCCGAAGGCGCAGATCCGCGAGCGCGTCGCCGAGCTGCTGGACCTGGTCGGCCTGCCGGGCAGCGAGTCAAGGCTGCCGGCGCAGCTCTCGGGCGGCCAGCAGCAGCGCATTGCGCTGGCCCGTGCGCTCGCCACATCGCCAGGCCTGCTGCTGCTCGATGAGCCGCTGTCGGCGCTTGACGCGATCGTCCGCGTCAAGCTGCGCGATGAGATCAAAAATCTGCAGCGCAGGCTGGGGGTGACCACGGTGATGGTCACACACGACCAGGAAGAAGCGCTGGCGATGGCCGACCGCATCGTCGTGATGAACCACGGCGTGATCGAACAAGTGGGCACGCCGATGCAGGTCTACCGCGAACCGGCCACGGCCTTCGTCGCCGACTTTGTCGGCCGGGTCAATGCGCTGCCCGCCACGCTGCAGGCCGGCGGTGGCGTGCGCTTGGGTGGCCAGGGATTGGACAGCACGCTGTTTGATTGTCCGCACGACGGCCCTGCGGGCAGGGAAGTCACCGTCTACCTGCGGCCCGAGGATGTGCTGGCCAGGCCGCTGCGGCCCGGCGACGGCAATCTGTTCGAAGCCTGCATCGAGAAAATCGAATTTCTAGGTTCGTACTGCCTGGTTCAGGTGACAAGCCCTGCGCTGGGCGAGCAGCGCCTGTCGGTCACGCTGTCTCCTAACTTTATTGCAGAGCAGGCTTTGAGGCTGGGCTCGAACCTGCCGCTGCGGCTGCTGCCCGAGCGCATGAGGATCTTCGCGTGAGCATGGCGCTGGTGAGATCGCGCCACCAGACCGACCCGCGCGAGCGCGTCGCCCACGCCGGCCTGGCGCTGGTGGTGGCCTTGCTGCTGGTGTTTCTGGCCGCCCCGCTGGGAGCGATCCTCAAGCAAGCGCTGGAGGACGCGAGCGGCCGCTTTGTCGGGTTGGCCAATTTCATCGCTTACGCCCAGACGCCAGCGCTGCTCGACTCTCTGAACAACAGCCTGTGGGTCTCGGCGCTGGTCACCGCGATCACGCTGCCGCTGGCTTTCGCGTTTGCCTACGCGCTGCAGCGCAGCCGGATGCGCTTCAAACCGCTGTTTCGCGGCATCACGCTGTTGCCGCTGCTGGCACCCTCGCTGCTGTCGGCGATCTCGCTGATCTACTGGTTCGGCAACCAGGGCCTGCTCAAAGACGCGATGCAGGCGACCGGCATCGCGCAGATCTACGGCGCGCCAGGCATCGTGCTGGCTGAATGCTTCGCGGTGTTCCCGCACGCGCTGATGATCTTGATCACCGCGCTCAGCGCTGCCGACGGCCGCTTGTACGAGGCTGCCGAAGCGATGGGCACGCGGACCTGGCGGCGCTTTTGCACGATCACGCTGCCAGGCGCCAAGTACGGACTGATCTCGGCCGGGCTGGTGACTTTCACGCTGGTGATGACCGATTTCGGCATCCCCAAGGTGATAGGCGGCAACTTCAACGTGCTCGCGACCGATGTCTTCAAGCTGGTGATCGGCCAGCAAGATTTCCAGCGCGGCGCGGTCGTCGCGCTGCTGCTGCTCGCGCCTGCCGTGCTGACCTTCAGCGTCGACCGCTTGATCGCATCCAAGCAAACAGCGATGCTGACAGCCCGCGCCGTGCCTTACCGACCCAAGGCTTCAGCCTGGCGAGACGGCCTGGCCACCGGTTACTGCGCGCTGGTCGCCGCACTGGTGCTGGCGATGATCGGGATGGCGGTGTTCGCGTCTTTTGCGAGCTTCTGGCCTTACAACTTGAGCCCCACGCTCAAGCATTACACGATGGGCCTGGTCGACGCCGAGGTCGGCGATGCCTTTGTCAACAGCCTGACGATGGCCGCCGGCACTGCCTTGTTCGGCACCGCGCTGGTCTTCATCGGCGCCTACCTGCTCGAAAAAACCCAGGGCGCAGACCCGCTGCGCAGCGCAGCGCGCTTGCTGGCGATGCTGCCGATGGCCGTGCCTGGGCTGGTGCTGGGCCTGGGCTACATCTTCTTCTTCAACGCCCCCACCAACCCCTTGGGCGGGCTGTACCACTCGATGGCGCTGCTCACGCTGTGCACGATCGCGCACTTCTACACCACCGGCCACCTGACCGCGGTCACCGCACTGAAAGCGCTGGACGCCGAATTCGAAGCCGTGTCTGCGTCGCTGAAAGTGCCTTTCTGGGTGACCTTCAGACGCGTCACACTGCCGATCTGCTGTCCGGCGCTGGTCGACATCGCACGTTACTTCTTCATCAACGCGATGACGACGATCTCGGCCGTGGTGTTTCTGTACTCGCCCGAGACCAAGGTCGCGGCGATCGCGATCCTCAACCTCGACGAAGCCGGCGAAATGGGGGCTGCTGCGGCCTGCGCCGTGCTGATCACCGCGGCATCTAGCCTGGCGATGCTCGCCTTCATGGGTCTGGCCTGGATGGTCGACCGAAAAACCCAAGCCTGGAGACATTGATGAACCCCCACACTCACATGCGTTCGCTGCCCATCGGCTTGCAAGCCGATGGGCCTTCGCCAGCCACTCGCGAGCGCGCCGGCGCTCGCTCGGAGCGGGCTCAGCCCCCCGCGGGGGCGCAGGCCCCCCTTGGGGCGGCCCGGCGGGAGGCCTAAGATGGACCGAGACCGCATCCTGCTAACGCCAGGACCCTTGACGACGACACTGCGCACCAAGCTGGCGATGCTGCACGACTGGGGCTCTTGGGACGCGGACTTCATCGCCGTGACCGCCAGCGTTCGCCGCCGCCTGCTGGCGATCGTTCACGGTCAGGACAGCCATGTCGTCGTGCCCTTGCAAGGCAGCGGCACCTTCAGCGTCGAGGCTGCGGTGGCCACCGTCGTGCCCAGGGACGGCCATGTGCTGGTGCTCGACAACGGCGCTTACTGCAAGCGCGCGAGCAAGCTCACGCAGATGATGGGCCGGCGCTGCAGCGTGCTGCCCTTCCCCGAGGACGAGCCAGTCTCGGCCGCTGCGCTCGAAGCACGGCTGATCGCTGAGCCGTCGATCAGCCACGTCGTGCTGATCCACTGCGAGACCGGCGCCGGCGTCGCGAACCCGCTCGCCGCGGTGGCCGAGGTCTGCCAACGCCACGGCCGCGGCCTGGTCGTTGACGCGATGAGCAGCTTTGCCGCACTGCCGATCGACGCACGCGAGATCCGCTTCGACGCCTTGGTCGCGGCCAGCGGCAAATGCCTGGAAGGCGTTCCCGGCATGGGCTTTGTGTTCATCCGCAAGGCCGTGATCGAAGCCTGTGCAGGCCGCAGCCAGAGCCTGGCAATGGACCTGCACGACCAGTTCGAATACATGGAAAAGACCGGCCAATGGCGATTCACGCCGCCAACCCATGTGGTGGTCGCGCTCAGCGAAGCGATTGCCCAGTTCGAGGAGGAAGGTGGCCAGACCGCTCGATTGGCGCGTTATCAAGACAACTGCAAAACACTGATAGAAGGCCTGTCCGTGCTCGGACTCAAGCCTTTCC
This sequence comes from Bordetella parapertussis, assembly GCA_945878355.1. Lineage (GTDB taxonomy): Bacteria > Pseudomonadota > Gammaproteobacteria > Burkholderiales > Burkholderiaceae_C > Pseudaquabacterium. The sequence continues at coordinate 58,680 of CAMCTC010000002.1, forward strand.
TCGCGTCAGAGCATCAGGCGCCGATCATCGTCACCTTCCACGCCCCTGAGCACCCGGCCTACGACTTCAAGCGCTTCTACGATGCGGTCAAGGCGCGCGGCTTCATGCTCTATCCGGGCAAGCTGACCCAGGTCGAGACCTTTCGCGTCGGCTGCATCGGCGCGATCGGCCGCATCGAGATGCAGCAGGCTGTCGCCGCCGTGGCCGACGCGATGCGCGAGCTCGGCCTGACCCGCCAGGCCGCTTGACCCTCCAGGAGCACGCATGGCCCGCAAGACATCTCCCGAACATCCGGCGATCACCGCGCTGCGCCAGTCCGGCGCCAATAAGGTCAAGGTCGCTTGCAGCGACATCGACGGCATCCTGCGCGGCAAGTACCTGCACAAGGACAAGTTCTTCGGCGCCGCCGAGCCTTACCCTCAGGGCGGCTTCGGTTTCTGCGATGTGGTGTTCGGCTGGGACTCGTCGGACCAGTGCTACGACAACGCCCAGGTCACCGGCTGGCAGCATGGATTCCCGGACGCGCTGGCACGGGTCGACTTGGCGACCGCGCGCCGCGTGCCCTGGGACGACCAGGTGCCGTTCTTCCTCGGCGACTTCGTCAACGCCGACGGCTCGCCTTACGCGGTGTGCCCGCGGCAAACGCTCAAGCGGGTGCTCAAGCGTGCCGAGAAGCTGGGCTTGCTGCCGATGGCCGGGATGGAGTTCGAGTGGTTCAACTTCGCCGAGACGCCGCAGAGCTGGGCCGACAAGCGCGGCGTCGGCCCGACCAGTCTGACGCCAGGGATGTTCGGCTACTCGCTGCTGCGCATGGCCGACAACAAACCCTTCTTCAACGCGCTGATGGACGAGATGCTGGCCTTCGGCGTGCCGATCGAGGGCCTGCACACCGAGACCGGCCCCGGTGTTTACGAGGTTGCGATCACGTTCAGCGAGGCGCTGGAGGCGGCCGACCGGGCGATCCTGTTCAAGACCGGCGCCAAGGAGATCGGCAAACGCTTCGGCATCATGCCCAGCTTCATGGCCAAGTGGAACCAGGCCTTGCCGGGCTGCTCGGGCCACATCCACCAGAGCCTGAGCGACGGCAAGAAAAACGTCTTCCACGACGCCAAACGGCCGAACGCGATGAGCACGGTGTTCGAGAGCTACCTCGCCGGCCAGGTCGCCTGCCTGATGGAGTTCGCGCCGATGTTCTGGCCCACCGTCAACAGCTACAAACGCCTGGTCGACGGTTTCTGGGCACCGGTCAAGCCGACCTGGGGGCTGGACAACCGCACGGCCAGCTTCCGCGTGATCGCCGGGTCGCCCAAATCCACCCGGCTCGAGACCCGCTGCCCTGGCGCCGACGTCAACCCCTACCTGGCGATGGCCGCGGTGATCGCCGCCGGTCTGCACGGCGTCGAGCAAGGCCTGAAGCTGACGACGCCGCCGATCACCGGCACCAACCAGGGGGCAGAGAACACACCGCGCGCACCGCGCTCGCTGATTCAAAGCACGCAGAACTTCAAGGTCTCGACGATCGCCCGCGACTGGTTCGGCGACACCTTCGTCGACCACTTCGCAGCGACCCGCGAGTGGGAACACCGCCAGTGGCAGGATGCGGTGACCGACTGGGAGCTCAAGCGCTATCTTGAGATCATCTGAAGCCGGCCCGCGACAGCATCCCTTGAAGACCTTCCTGTGAACACCCCATGAACATCCAGCGCTTCGCTTTCCCCACTGCGATCCACTTCGGCGCCGGCGCGCGCAAGCTGGTCGCCGCCCACCTGCTCGAACTCGGCTTCAAACGCCCACTGATCGTCACCGACCGGGCGCTGGCTGCGCTGCCGGTAGCAGCAGAGTTCAAGTCTCAGCTCGCTGGCCTGAACGTCGCGGTCTTCGACGGTGTGTTCGGCAACCCGAGCTGCGCGCAGGTGATGGCCGGTGCAGCGGCGTTCAAGACCCATCACGCAGACTGCGTGATCGGCTTCGGCGGCGGCGCGGCGCTAGACGTGTCGAAAGTGGTCGCGCTGATGGCGGTGCACGACGGCGACGTACTCGAGTACGTCTGGGACCACCCTGCGGTGCGGCCCATCGTCAACCCGCTGCCTTACCTGGTCGCACTGCCCACCACCTCGGGCACCGGCTCGGAGGTCGGCCGCTCGTCGGTGGTCAGCGAGAACGACAGCCACCACAAGCGCACCGTGTTCAGCGCCAAGCTGCTGGCCAGTGCGGTGTTTGCCGACCCTGAGCTGACGCTGGCGCTGCCCGCCGCAGTGACCGCGGCCACCGGCATGGACGCCTTGACGCACAACATCGAGAGCTATCTCTCGCCGGCCTACCACCCGCTGTGCGACGGCATCGCGCTCGAAGGCTTGCGCATCGGCGCGCGCGCGCTGGTGACTGCGGTCAACGAGCCCGGCAATCTGCAAGCCCGAACCGACATGATGATGAGCTCGATGATGGGGGCGATCGCGTTCCAGAAAGACCTGGGATCGGTCCACGCCTGCGCCCACGCACTGGGCGCCGTCTGCGACATGCACCACGGCCTGGCCAACGCGCTGATGATCGAGCCGGTTCTGGCCTGGAACTTCGAGGCCGTGCCGGCCAAATTCGACGAGCTCGCCCATGTCGCCGGCTTGAGCGGCGGCGGCTTCGCGCTGCTGGCCTGGCTCAAACAGCTCAAACAGCAGATCGGCATCCACGGCGGCCTGGCCGCACGCGGCGTGACGCCAGCGATGTTGCCGCGCCTGGTGCCGCTGGCGGTGACGGACTTCACCGGCCAGACCAACCCGCGACCCGCGACCGCGGCAGACTACGAGCGCTTGTTCCTGGAGGCGATGTGAACGCGCCCGACAAAGCCACCAGCGCAAGGCCGCTGCTGATCGGCGTCTCGGCGCGGATCTACTACCCCGGCACACCCGGCATCAAGGTCAGCGGCGTCTGGACCAAGACGCTGCACTACCTGGAGCAATCGGTCGCGCATTGGGTGATGTCCGGCGGCGCCATGGCGGTGATGGTGCCGGCGGTAGACGCCGAGAGCGTCGTCAGGCGATCGGACATCCGGCTTGACGATTACGCCGCAGCACTCGACGGCCTGGTGCTGCAAGGCGGCAACGATGTCGCGCCTGAGAGCTATGGCGAGACACCGCAGCACGTCGACTGGCACGGCGATCGCATCCGCGACCGCTACGAACTCGAGCTGATCGAGGCATTCGTCAAGGCCGGCAAGCCGGTGTTCGGTGTCTGCCGGGGTTTCCAGCTGATCAACGTGATGTATGGCGGCACGCTGCTGCAAGACATCGCGACGCAGCGACCGGCCTCGAAGTCACACCGCGACGTGTCGATCTACGAGCGCCATGTCCACCCAGTCGACCTGGTGCCAGGCACCCGGCTGGCAGCGCTCTACCCCGGGGTGAGCCAAGTCGTCACCAACAGCATCCACCACCAGGGCATCAAAGATCTGGCGCCTGGCTTCATCGTCGAGGCGCGCTGCCCAGAGGACGGGATGATTGAGGCGATCCGCAAGCCGGGGTCTGGCTATGTCGCTGCCGTGCAGTGGCACCCGGAGTTCCACGACGCGCAAGCGCTGGGCACCTTCGACGACGCGCCGATGCTGCGCGATTTCCTCGCCGCGGCGCAGCTTGCGCGCAGCGGCGCCGCAACAGCCCACCTGATCTCACCATGACCCAGCTGCAGATCCACAACCCCGCCACTGGCGCGGTGATCACCGAGTTGCGCTGCGATGACGACGCCAGCGTGGCGGCCAAGACCGCCGCAGCGCGCGCCGCGCAGCCGGCCTGGCAGCGCGTGCCGATGGCCGACAAGCTGGCGATGGTCCAGCGCTTTCGGGCGATGCTGAGCGCAGAGCTAGAGACCCTGGCGGCCACGCTGACCCAGGAGGTTGGCAAGCCGATCTCGCAGTCGCGCAACGAGCTCAACGGCCTGCTGCCGCGGATCGACTTCTTCCTCGAACAGGCCGAGGCCGCAGTCCGCGACCAGCATGTGTTCGATGACGGCGGCATGCACGAGCAGATCAGCCACATCCCGCTCGGCGTGGTGGCCAACATCTCGGCCTGGAACTACCCATATTTCGTCGGCTGCAACGTGATCCTGCCAGCACTGCTGACCGGCAACACCGTGCTGTACAAGCCCTCTGAACACGCCACGCTGAGCGGCCTGCACATCACTCGGCTGCTGCACGCCAGCGGCGTGCCGGCCGACGCGCTGCAATGCCTGGTCGGCGCAGGCGCGGTCGGCACCGCATTGACCCGGCAGCGCGTCGACGGCGTGTTCTTCACCGGCAGCCATGCCACCGGCGCACGCATTGCCGCGCTGGTCGCGCCGCGCATGGTCAAGCTCCAACTCGAGCTCGGCGGCAAAGACCCGAGCTATGTGCGCGCCGACGCCGATCCCCGGGCCGCTGCCGAAAGCCTGGCCGACGGCGCGATGTACAACACCGGCCAGAGCTGCTGCTCGGTCGAGCGAATCTATGTTCACGCCTCGGTCCACGACGCTTTCGTCGGCCACTTCCTGGCCGCTGTGGCGGCGCTGCGCATCGGCGACACTATGGACCCAGCGACCTCCGTCGGCGCGCTGACCCGCGCGCCGCAGCTCGACCTGTTGCAGGCCCAGGTCGACGAGGCGCTGGCGCTGGGTGCCACGCTGCGCTGTGGCGGCCACCGCCTGCCGGGGCCAGGTAACTGGTTCGAGCCCACGGTGCTGACCGAGGTCGACCACCGCATGGCGCTGATGCGCGAAGAGAGCTTCGGCCCGATCATCGGCATCCAGCAGGTCGGCAGCGACGACGAAGCGGTCGCGCTGATGAACGACAGCCGCTACGGCCTGACCGCTGGCGTCTACAGCCGCGATGAGGCCAGGTCGCGCGAATTGCTCGACCGGGTCAACGCCGGCAGCGTTTACTGGAACTGCTGCGACCGGGTCAGCCCACGCCTGCCCTGGTCTGGCCAGGGCGACTCGGGCATCGGACTGACCTTGTCGACTGCTGGCATCCAGACTTTCACCCGGCCCAAGGCCTGGCATCTGCGCCAGCCCTGAACCAGAACGCGATGCCCGGCAGGCTCAGGCTCACGCTGTTCGACCTCGACCACACGCTGCTCGAGGGCGACAGCGATGTGTTGTGGTGCGATTTCCTGATCGATCAGGGACGGCTGGACCGCGCGACCTTTGAGCCCCGCAACGCCGAGATGGCGCGCCAGTACCGCGCCGGCAAGGTCAGCACCCAGGCGTTTTGCGACTTCTATGTCGCCACACTGGCCGGCCACAGCGCGAAGGATTGGGACCCGCTGCGACGCAAGTTCCTTGACACGGTGGTCGCGCCACGCATCCCGCCAGCGGCCCACGCGCTGGTGCAGCGCCACCGCGACGCCGGCGATCTGATCTTGCTGACCACCGCGACCAACCGCTTCCTGACCGCGCTGACCGCAGCGCACCTGGGGCTGCCCCACCTGATCGCCACCGAGTGCGAGACCGACGCCGACGGACGCTTCACCGGACGCACCACCGGCACCCTCAACATGCGAGAGGGCAAGGTGCTGCGGCTGCAGCAATGGCTGGCGGCGCGACAGATCGAGTTGCTGGACTGCGAGTCCACGCTGTACAGCGACTCGATCAACGACTTGCCGCTGCTCCAAGCGGTGGGCAAGCCGGTCGCGGTGAACCCGGACGATCGCCTGCTGGCCCATGCGCTGGCGCAGGGCTGGCCGGTGCTGCAACTGCGCGCAGGCTGAAAACCAATACACTTCAGCCCCGCGCCGGGTTCCGGCGCTGCCCGCAGCCCCTGGATCCACACCATGTTCCGCTGTGTCTCGACGGCGCTGATGCGCCTGCTGTCCACGCTGAGCTTGGGCTGGGTCTTGGACCCAGCCACGCAGACCTGAAACCAGCGCTGACGCCACCGAGACCCACCCGATGAGCAAGAAAGTCTATATCCGCAGCTTCGGCTGCCAGATGAACGAATACGACGCCGGCAAGATGGCCGACGTGATGCGCGCAGCCGAAGGCTATGAGCCCACGGCCGACCCCGAGCAAGCCGACCTGATCCTGTTCAACACCTGCTCGGTGCGCGAGAAGGCACAGGAAAAAGTCTTCTCAGACCTGGGCCGGGTCAAACACCTGAAAGCCAAGGGCGTTTTGATCGGTGTCGGCGGCTGTGTCGCGAGCCAGGAGGGCGCGGCCATCCTCGACCGCGCGCCCTATGTCGACGTGGTGTTCGGACCGCAGACCCTGCACCGGCTGCCGCAGTTGCTAGAGCGCCGCCAGTCGCTGGGCCGGGCACAGGTCGACATCAGCTTCCCAGAGATCGAGAAGTTCGACCACCTGCCGCCGGCCAAGGTCGACGGCGCATCGGCCTTTGTGTCGATCATGGAGGGCTGCTCGAAGTACTGCTCATACTGCGTCGTGCCCTACACCAGGGGCGAGGAGGTGAGCCGGCCCTTCGAGGACGTGCTGGTCGAGATCGCCGGACTCGCCGACCAGGGCGTCAAGGAGGTCACGCTGCTGGGCCAGAACGTCAACGCCTACCGCGGCAAGATGGGACAGACCGCCGAGATCGCCGACTTCGCGCTGCTGCTCGAGTATGTCCACGACATCCCCGGCATTGCGCGCATCCGCTACACCACCAGCCATCCGAATGAATTCACCCAGCGACTGATAGACGCCTACGGCGAACTGCCCAAGCTCGTCAGCCACCTGCACCTGCCGGTGCAGCACGGCTCGGACCGGATCCTGATGGCGATGAAGCGAGGCTATACCGCGATCGAATACAAGAGCACGATCCGCAAGCTGCGTGCGGTGCGGCCGCAGCTCAGCCTGTCGTCGGACTTCATCGTCGGCTTCCCAGGCGAGACCGAAGAAGACCATCAAAAAACGCTCAAACTGATCGAAGACGTCGGCTTCGACGCCAGCTTCAGCTTCGTCTTCAGCCCGCGTCCCGGCACACCGGCAGCCAACCTGCAAGACGACACACCACAAGCGCTCAAACTCAAGCGGCTGCAGCAGTTGCAGGCCCTTCTCGAAGTCAACGTTCAGCGCATCAGCGCGAGCCGGGTGGGCAAGACACAAACCATCCTGGTCGAGGGCCCCAGTCGCAAGAGCGCTGCCGAGTTGATGGGCCGCACCGAATGCAACCGCATCGTCAACTTCGACGGCGGGCCGGCCTCTGACCGTTTGGTGGGCCAGATGCTTGACCTCGAGATCACCCAAGCGCTGCCACATTCGTTGCGCGGTGCGGTGCTGACCCGCGAGCATGCCGTTGCAAGCTGAGATTCAGCCGAATCTGCGGATCAAGGACCCGCCAACCTGAAACTCAGCGGCGCCACCCGCGCCACCACAGCGTCAACGCGGCGACCAGCACCATCGAGGCGTAAGTGGCCATCCGGCCATCTCGACCCAGCAAGACCAGTCCGGCGACCAGCACCACAGCGCAGCTGCAGGCAGTCCAGATCGCCAGTCCGAGCCATCGCGCGGCCCGCAGCTCGCGCCGCCACAAGAGCTTGGCCAGCGTCGGCGCGATCAAGCCCATGCCAAGCGCAGGGGCGAAGAGATTGGCCAGGTGCCAGAACGCGTCGACAGAATCCATGGAGGGGTGAGCGCTGCCGATCAAGGCGGCAGATTTGACCCAGGTCAAGCCAAGCGGGTGGCGAGAGCCGCACAGCGACTGCTACAAGCTTGCGAATTCTATAATTCATCCATGAGTGTGTTCACGCTGGGTTTGAACCATATGACCGCGCCGGTTGATCTGCGCGGTCGTTTTGCGTTTGCCCCCGAACAACTTTCACCGGCGTTACGAGGTTTTCGCGAGCGCCTGATGCGGGCACTGCCTGAGGCGGCGCTGCTGTCGACCTGCAACCGCACCGAGCTCTACGTCGCTGCCGAACCGGCTCAGGTCAACGCGCTGATCAGCCCGGCGATCGACTGGCTCGCGACGCAAGGCGGCGTCAGCAGCGAACAGTTGCGGCAACACACCTATGTGCTCGAGCACCAACACGCAGCACGCCATGCCTTCCGGGTCGCCTCCGGGCTCGACTCGATGGTGTTGGGCGAGCCCCAGATCCTGGGCCAGATGAAGCAAGCGGTGCGCGAAGCAGATTCCGCCGGAACCTTGGGCACCACCTTGCATCAGCTGTTTCAGCGATCGTTCTCGGTCGCCAAGGATGTGCGCACCTCGACCGAGATTGGCGCGCACTCGATCAGCATGGCGGCAGCGTCGGTGCGGCTCGCAGCGCAGCTGTTCGAAGACCTGCGCGACATCCAGGTGTTGTTTGTCGGCGCCGGCGAAATGATCGAACTGGTGGCGACGCACTTTGCAGCGCGTGCGCCCAAAGGCATCGCGATTGCCAACCGCACCCTCGAACGAGGCGAGAAGCTGGCCGGTCGGTTCGGCGGCCAGGCCTTGCGCTTGGCCGACCTGCCGCAACGCCTGCATGAGTTCGACGCCATCATCTCCTGCACCGCGAGCAGCCTGCCGATCATCGGCTTGGGCGCCGTCAAGAGCGCGCTCAAAGCGCGCCGTCATCGGCCGATGTTCATGGTCGACCTGGCAGTGCCGCGCGACATCGAACCCGAAGTCGGCAGCCTGTCGGACATCTACCTCTACACCGTTGACGACCTCGCTGCCGTGGTGCAGTCGGCGGGCGAAAAGCGCCAGGCTGCAGTGGCCCAGGCCGAAGCCATCATCGACGCCGGGGTGCAGAGCTTTGCCCATTGGCTGAACCAGCGCGCCACCGTGCCGTTGATCCAGGCGCTGCAGGCCCAGGCCAATGACTGGCGCACGACCGAGATCGCCCGCGCCCGCAAGTTGCTGGCCAAAGGGGCCGACATCGACAGCGTGCTCGAGACCCTGTCGCGCGGCCTGACGCAGAAACTGCTGCACGGCACCTTGGCTGAGTTGCATGCCAGTGACGGCGAGGCCCGGGTGCAGATGGCGCAGACGGTTTCGCGACTGTTCCTGCGCCAGGCACCGCGCAACCCAGCGGCGGGCGACGCCAGCTAGCTGCACTGCCGGCACGCCCTCGACTCTAGCGTCGGGCGTGCTGCAATCGCGCCCATGAGAGATTCCCTTCGACTTCAATTGCAACGCTTGGCCATGCGCTTGGCCGAGCTCGACGAGCACCTCAGCGACCCCAAGCTGGGTCAGGACATCGCGCGCTACCGGGCGGTGGCGCGCGAACAGTCCGAGGCCGCGGCGCTGGTGCAGCGCTTGCGGACCTACGAGCGGCGCGAAGCCGATCTGGCCGCTGCGCGCGACCTGCTGGCCGAGTCCGGCGACGACGCCGAAATCGCCGAGATGGCGCGCGAGGAGATCGTCGCCGCACAACAAGACCTGTCCGACGAACTGACAGCGCTGCAGACTGCGCTGCTGCCGCACGACCCCGACGACGAACGCAACGCGTTCATGGAAATCCGCGCCGGTGCCGGGGGCGACGAATCGGCCTTGTTCGCCGCCGATCTGGTGCGCATGTACCTGCGCTATTTCGAGCGCTGTGGCTGGCGCACCGAGGTGATGAGCGAGTCGACCTCCGACCTGGGCGGCTACAAGGAGCTGGTGCTGCGGATCGAAGGGCGGGACGTCTACGGCGCGCTGAAGTTCGAGTCCGGTGGGCATCGGGTCCAGCGCGTGCCCACAACCGAGTCGCAAGGTCGCATCCACACCAGTGCCTGCACGGTCGCCGTGATGCCCGAGCCCGACGCCGCCACCGAGATCACGCTCAACCCGGCCGATCTGCGCATCGACACCTTCCGCGCCAGCGGCGCCGGCGGCCAGCACATCAACAAGACCGATTCAGCGATACGCATCACCCACCTGCCCACCGGTCTGGTCGCTGAATGCCAGGACGACCGCTCGCAGCACCGCAACAAGGCCAAAGCGATGGCCGTGCTGCAAGCCAGACTGCGCGACAAAGAGCGCGCCCAGCGCGACGCCACCGAGGCCGCGACCCGCAAAAGCCTGGTCGGCAGCGGCGACCGGTCGGACCGAATCCGCACCTACAACTTCCCGCAAGGCCGGCTCACCGACCACCGTATCAACCTGACGCTCTACAAGCTGGGCGCGATCATGGAAGGCGACCTGGGTGATGTGCTCAGCGCGCTGCAAGCGGCCCAGGCGCAGGACCAACTCGCGGCACTCGAAGGCGCAGCATGACAGCCGCGCCGGCGGCGGCAGACCCCGTATTGCTCAATCTGGGGCAAGCGATGGCACAAGCCCGAGCGTTGGGATTGGACCGACTCGATGCCCAGTGGCTGCTGGGCCACCTGCTGCATCGACCCCGCAGTTGGCTGATCGCCCACGACGACGCGAAGCTGACAGCCGACCAAGCGCAGTGCTATGCCGAGCTGTGTCAACGCCGTGCCGACGGTGAGCCACTGGCCTACCTGGTGGGCGAATGGGAATTCCACGGCATGGCACTGGGCGTGACGCCCGACGTGCTGATACCGCGCCCCGACACCGAGACCCTGGTCGACTGGGCACTCTCGCTGCTGATGCAGAGCGGCCAGCGCGCGCCGCGCGTGCTGGACCTCGGCACCGGCAGCGGCGCGATCGCCTTGGCGGTGGCACACCGCCACCCCAGCGCGCGGGTCACCGCCACCGATATCAGCGATGCCGCGCTGACCGTGGCCCAGACAAACGCCGACCGACTCGGTTTGACGCTGGATTGGCGGTTCGGCAGTTGGTGGCAGGCATTGCCGGCGCACCAGGACTTCGACATAGTGTTGTCCAACCCGCCCTATATCGCCGCCGGCGACCCTCACCTGCCGGCGCTGCGCCACGAACCGCTGCTGGCGCTGACGCCGGGTGGCGACGGACTGGACGCGCTGCGCCAGATCATCGCCGGCGCTGGCGCGCACCTGGCGCCAAACGCCTGGCTGCTACTCGAGCACGGCTGGGACCAAGCCGAAGCGGTGGCGCGGATGCTGCAAAGCGCAGGCTTGGTGCAGATCGCCACCCGACCCGACATGGCAGGCCGGCCGCGCTGCACCGGCGGGCGGCAACGCAGCGCCAGTTGATCGGCGGTTGACGCCAAAAAACAGCCTATCGCCTGACATTTCGAGCATCACAATGCAGGCCAAGCGGCGTAGGATCAAGCTAGGCGGCCTAGATGTGGCTCGCCGCAAGACTCCGAAGGGTGATGTGATGCGCAAGATCCACCTGTGCTTGGCCTTGATGGCCGCCACCTCGGCCGTGCTCGCACAAGACCGCGGCTTGACTGCGCCAGCCACCGCACTGGGCGGCGCTTTCTGGCAAGCCCGCTTCGAGCGTGACAGCAGCGCGATGCCCCAGACCAGCATGGCGATGCCGAGCTTCGGCGCGCAGACGCTGCGCATGTTTGGCGATTACCAGTTCAGCAGTTTGCGGCTGGGCGACACTGGCGGCCTTCGACTGACCGGTGGCCTGCTGATCAACCTGCGCACCGGCTTGAGCATCGGCAGCAGCGCTGACAACGCCACCGCGCTGCCTTATGCCGGCATCGGCTACAGCAGCGGCAACAACCGCGGCGAATGGGGATTCAGCGCCGATCTCGGCTTGGCGGCACCAGGATTGGCTTCATGGCGACTGGATCGGCTGATCGGCGGCGGCGGCCTGACGGTGGACGGCGCCATCCGGTTGCAGCCCATGGTCAGGCTGGGCATGAACGTCGCTTTCTGACACGGGACAGCCCGCGCCAAGGCAAATACTGACCCGCCCGGCTCCGCAGCGCGCTTTGACGTATAAAGTCCACCCATCCATACCAACAGCCGGACCAAGACCATGAGTGATGTGCAAGAACGTATCGACAGCATTGTGAAGGGCGGCCGCGTCGTGCTGTTCATGAAGGGCACCGCGCAATTCCCGCAGTGCGGCTTCTCGGGCCGCGCCATTCAGGTGCTCAAAGCCTGTGGCGTGACCGAAATCAAGACCGTCAACGTGCTCGAGGACCAAGACATCCGCCAGGGCATCAAGGATTACGCCAACTGGCCGACGATCCCGCAGCTCTATGTCGCGGGCGAGTTTGTCGGCGGCTCCGACATCATGATGGAGATGTACCAGTCCGGCGAGTTGCAGCAGTTGCTCGACCAGTGAATCCACCCGCCAGGCGCCGCCTGGTCGTCGGGATCACAGGCGCGAGCGGTGCGGTGTACGGCGTGCGCCTGCTTCAGCGCGCCCGTGAGTTGGCACTGGAAACCCATTTGATCGTCACGCCCGCAGGCGTGATCAACGCCCACCATGAGCTGGGGCTGGGCCGGGCCGAGCTTGATGCGCTGGCAGACTTCGCTTACTCACCTGGCGACATCGGGGCCTGCGTGGCGAGCGGCAGTTTCCAGGCCGCAGCGATGGTGGTCGCGCCTTGCTCGATGAAGACACTGGCCGCAGTGGCACACGGCCTGTCAGACAACTTGGTCACGCGTGCCGCAGACGTCACGCTCAAGGAGCGCCGCACACTGCTGCTGATGGTGCGGGAGACGCCGTTCAACCTGGCACACCTGCGCAACATGACCGCGGTCACCGAGATGGGCGGCATCATCTTCCCGCCTTTGCCGGCGTTCTATCACCGGCCGACCAGCATCGCCGAGCTGGTGGACGACACGGTCGAACGGGTGTTGCAACTGCTGGGCGCACAGAACGCCCAGCCCAAGGCCTGGGGCGGACTGGGCTAGCGGCGCCTGCAACCGGCGCGGCTCAAACGATCCAGCGCTTGCGACTCGACAACACCGCGTTCGGGTACTCGGGGCGGCCCCGGCTGCCGTTGTAGCGACCGAGCGCCAAGGTCAGGTCACCGCGTTCGAGGTCGAGGTAATACCGCATGATCACGCAGCCGAAGCGCAGATTGGTCTGCAAGTGGAACAAGCGCGCAGCATCGCCGTCGCCAATCTGCCGCACCCAGAACGGCATCACCTGCATGTAGCCGCGCGCGCCGGACGAGCTGATCGCGTACTTGCGGAAACCGCTCTCGACCTGAACCAGCGCCAGCACCAAGGCCGGCTCGAGCCTGGCGCGGGTGGCTTCGTACCAGAGGGTTTCGAGGAATTCGATCCGCGTGACAGCTTCGGTCTTGTGCGGTTTGAGCCGCTCGCTCATCTCGACCTGCCAGCGCAGGAAAGCGAGCCTGGCGTCGGCATCGGCAAACGACAGCTTTGGAGGCGCCTCGCTGGCGATCGCCGCAGACAGCGCGGTGCGCACCGCATCGGCCAAAGCCTCCTCGGCCTGCGATCCTGCCTGCGCAGCCAGCGGCTGCAGCAGCACGCCGGCTGCGCCGAGCAGCACCGCGCGCCGCGAGCTCATGCTGAAGTCATGCCTTGAGTCTGCCCTTCACCAGCGCAGCAGCCTGGTCCAGCGGCACCACGCTGGCTTGGTCTTCGCGCCGGCCCTGCAACTCGACCGTGCCGGCTTTCAGGCCACGGTCGGAAATCACCACCCGCTGCGGCACGCCGATCAACTCCCAGTCAGCGAACATCGCGCCAGGTCGCTCGCCGCGGTCGTCGAGCATCACATCGATGCCGGCTGCCGCCAGCTCATCGTGCAGCGCATCGGCGGCGGCCTTGACCTCGGCGGAGCGCTCGTAGCCGATCGGGCAGATCACGGCCGCAAACGGCGCGATCGAGGTCGGCCAGACAATGCCACGCGCGTCGTGGTTTTGCTCGATCGCAGCGCCCAGGATGCGGGTCACACCGATGCCGTAGCAGCCCATCTCCATCAGCCTGGGCTTGCCGGTCTCGTCGAGAAAACTGGCATTCATGGCCTCGGAATACTTGGTGCCGAGGTAGAACACATGGCCGACCTCGATGCCGCGCTGTATCGCCAGCACGCCCGCGCCATCGGGCGACGGATCACCGGCCTGGACGTTGCGCAGATCGGCCACCGCGTCGGGTTCGGGCAGGTCGCGGCCCCAGTTGACGCCAGTGAAGTGGCAATCTTCCTGGTTGGCACCGCAGATGAAATCGCTCATCGCCGCCACCGTGCGGTCAGCGATCACCTTGACCGGCTTCTTCAACCCGATCGGGCCGAGGTAGCCCGGTTTGCAGCCGAAGTGCTCGTCGATCTCGGTGACCGTCGCAAAGCGCCAACCCGACTTGAAGCCCGCCAACTTGCCAGCCTTGACCTCGTTGAGCTCATGGTCGCCGCGCACCAGCAGCAACCAGACGGTGCTGCCGGCGATGTCGCCGTCCTCGTCGAGCTCGTCGGTGGCCAGCACCAGGCTCTTGACGGTCTGCTGCAGCGGCAGGCTCAGCAGTTCCGCCACGGCCGCGCATGTGCTCTTGCCCGGCGTCGCTGTGTTGACCATCGCCTGCATGGGTGCGGCACGCGGCGCAGCCGGTACCACGCCTTCGGCCAGCTCGATGTTCGCGGCGTAGTCGCTGGTCGGGCAGTAGACGATGGCGTCCTCGCCGGTGTCGGCGATGACCTGGAACTCGTGTGACAAGTCGCCCCCGATCGCGCCGGTATCGGCCGCCACCGCCCGGTACTGCAGCCCGAAGCGGTCGAAGATGCGTTTGTAGGCATCGAACATGCCTTGGTAGCTCTTGGCGGCAGCGGCCGGGTCGCGGTCGAAGGAGTAAGCGTCCTTCATCGTGAACTCGCGTCCGCGCATCACGCCGAAACGCGGTCGGCGCTCGTCGCGGAACTTGGTCTGAATGTGGTAGAAATTCTTTGGCAGCTGGCGGTAGCTGCGCAGCTCTTGCCGGGCGATGTCGGTCACGACCTCTTCGCTGGTGGGCTGGATGATGTAGTCGCGGTCATGGCGGTCTTTGACCCGCAGCAGTTCAGGACCCATCTTGGCGAATCGCCCGGTCTCCTGCCAGAGCTCGGCCGGTTGCACCACTGGCATCAGCAACTCGACCGCGCCGGCGCGGTTCATCTCGTCGCGGATGATCGCCTCGACCTTGCGGATCACCCGCAGCCCCATCGGCATGTAGTTGTAGATCCCTGCCCCCAGGCGCTTGATCATGCCGGCGCGCATCATCAACTGGTGGCTCACCACCTCGGCGTCGGCGGGGGCTTCCTTCAGGGTGGAAATGAAGAACTGGGAGGCTTTCATGGGGCGGGTAGGGTCTCGGGTCGGGCGGGGGCTGTGGGGTGGCCGGGCCTCTAGCCTGAGGTTTGTCAGACTGCCGCCCCACTGCTGCGGGCGCATGCGGGTTAGCGAGGGTTCGCACACCGCACAAAGCAAGTGCAATAATGAACTTAATACAGAAATTGGGGTTTGATTATGCTCGACAGGGAAGGCTTCAGGCCCAACGTCGGCATCATCCTGCTCAACGCGCGGAACCAGGTGTTCTGGGGCAAAAGGCTGCGGACACACTCGTGGCAGTTCCCTCAGGGCGGTATCAAATTTGGCGAGTCGCCTGAGCAGGCCATGTTGCGCGAGCTTCATGAAGAAGTAGGCCTGCACCCGGAGCATGTGCGCATCCTGGCGCGCACCCGGGACTGGCTGCGCTATGAGGTGCCCGAGCATTTCATCCGCAAGGATGCACGAGGCCATTACCGTGGCCAGAAACAGATCTGGTTTCTGCTGCGCCTGATGGGCCGCGACAGCGATCTGGACTTGCGCGCCACCGACCACCCCGAGTTCGACGCTTGGCGATGGAACGAGTACTGGGTGCCGCTGGAACTGGTGATCGAGTTCAAGCGCGAGGTCTACCAGCTGGCGCTCAACGAGTTGGCGCGGTTTCTGCCCAGGGTGAATCCGCAAAACCGCTACCTGCGCGGCAACCTGCGTACTGGCCACCCCGACGATGATGAAGGGCAGTTCCAGGACCCGGACGGCTTGCACGATGAGCACGGCGATACGCTGCCGCCGCCGGACCACCCGGGCGACACCGGGCACAAGCCTGAGTGAGCGACGGTCTCAGACTGCCAGCCCATCGCCCCAGGGCAGCATCAGCGACAACCACAGCAACTGCTCAAACTCGGGCTTGAAGCGGTCGACGATGGCTTGCGGATCCGGGCACAGTGCGGCATCGGTGATCAAAGAGAACTGAACGCCCCCGCCATAGCTGAGGATGCTCACGCCGACGCCGACGTCGCCCGATGCCGGCACCCAGAACATCGCCTGGCGCAGCGTGGCACCGCAAAGCTTGAGGAACTCACGCGGGCCGGGCAAGTTGGTCATCACCGCCGTGGTTTTCTTCGAAAAAATCCCCAGCAACAAATCCTGCCCAGGCTTGACCAACAGACCGGCGACCCCCAGCACCCCATAGGCCAGCACCGGTTGGTAACTTCGCTTGAGCTGGTCCATGCGTGCGCGCACCGCGTACAAACGCTCGACCGGATTCGCGACGCCGACGGGCAGCACCAGCGGCGCGAGACCGAACTGGTTGCCGAGTTGCCAGGTCGGCGCCTGCGCGCGCAGGTTGACCGGCACCATCGCGCGGATCTCAGCGCCTCGCGGGTCTTCGCCCTGATCGCGCAGCCAGCCACCGATCGCACCCGACGCGCAAGTCAACAACAGGTCATTGATCGAACATGCCAGGCCGTGGCTGACCGCCTTGACCACATCGAGCGACAACGGGTCGCCCCAGGCCACGAGCTTGCGGCCCATCGGCTTGCCCTTGAGTCGGGTCGGCGTGTCGTCTTCCATCAGCAGCAGCGCAGCCGCGTCCTGCAACAGCTGCAAGCCCTTGTTGGCCAGGCCCAGCGACGCCTGCAAAGGCCTGCGGGGGTGGGCCACCATGGCCAGCGCCTGGTCCAAGCCGTCGCCTGAGCGGGTGAGCGCCGTCGCCACCAAGCCTGTCAGCGGCCTGAGCACCGCCTTGGACAGCCAGTCGCCGTCGGACGACAGGTCGCGTGATGGCACTTGCGCCGCCACTGGCCCAGCCTGCGGCGCCGGCGCGATACCGCCGTCGACCATCGAGTGCATCACCGAGAGCAACGCGACGCCGTCGCCTATGCAGTGGTGGATCCGGGCGATCAACGCGCAGCCACCTTCGTAATGCTCGACCAGATGGAACTGCCACAGCGGCTTGCCAGGGTCGAGCCGCATCGACGCCAGTTCACCGCAGCGCTGTTGCAGCGCCGCTCGCTCGCTGAGGCCTCGCCGACGCTTGATCGACTCCAGCACCACATGGTCGGCGATGTCGAAAGTCGGCGCGTCGACCCAGTTCGCGCCGGTCGCGTCGAGCACTGCACATTGGCGAAAACGCTCGTATCGAAGCAGGCGTTCGGCGATTCGCTCGCGCAAGGCCGCCAGACTGATCGCTGGCGTGAGCAACCAGACACCGACGATCATCATCAGGTTGACCTCGTTGTCCATGCGCAGCCAAGCGGTATCGACCAGCGACATGCTGCGCTCTGTGGCTGGCATCGAATCATCTCCTGTGGTCTGTCCGACTCCACGCCATCGTCGAGCCTGGAACACGATGCTGGCTGTGGTGGCCCGCGTCAAGGCCGATACTGCGCACCAGGAGACCTTCGATGACCCAACTCAAACAGCAATTCGACCAAGCCGTGGCCCGGAGCAAGCAGCTACCGGAAAGGCCTGACAACATGACCTTGCTGGAGATCTACGCCCTCTACAAACAAGCCAGCGTCGGTGACGTCGATGGCGACAGGCCCGGCTTCACCGACATGGTGGGCCGCGCCAAATGGGACGCCTGGAACGTGTTGAAGGGCCGGACCGCCGAGCAGGCGATGCAGGACTACATCGATTTGATCGAGTCGCTGCAATAAGGCCGCGGCCAGCGCGCGTCAGCGTCCACCCGGCGACGCCGATTGGGCGGCGCCGAGCAAGCGGTCGAGGTTGCCCTCGATCTCAGCTTCGATCCTGTGCGCGAAAACGCCCAGCAAGATGCCGAGCTTGGCCTGCAGGTCGAAGTGGTCGGCCGCGACGATCAGCCGGCCATGGACACCGCTTCGGCTGAATTCCACCGTGTCGCTGGTCTCGCCTTCGAGCACGGTGCAGGCCATGTCGAAGCTGCTCTCGGCCTGTTCAGCCCAATCCCAGGCGACTTGGCGGGCTCTTTCGAGCCCCAGGCTGTGCTGGCGGCGAATTCGGATTTCGGACATTGGTCAGGCCAGTCGGGTCAAAGGTTGGACTGGAGTGTCGCGCGGCGCTCTGCCCGAGGCAAGTCGGCGAGCCGTCGCACCTCGGCATGGAAACGACTGAAGTCACGACCCTGCTGTTCGAACAATTGCTCGAACCCAGGCACCAATCCGTCATAGGCGGCTTGCAGCGCCAGCGATGCGTTGTTGGCCTGCGCAAACCAACTGTCATAGCCTTTGAAACCGGCCCAGGGTCCGGTCGCCGAGGCTTTCAGCGCAGCGTGTTCAGCCCGCATCGCGGCCAGCAATTCGGCCTTGCGCTGGCGCTTCTGGGACTCGGGCTGCGAGCTGTCGTAAAGCAATTGCAGCGCCCGGCGGGCCCGCCCGGTGATCGCGCGGAAATCGCGCTGGCGCTGAGACGCTGACGCATCGTCGATGGCCTGTCCGCTTGTGGCCTGCCAGCGCGCCAGCCCGAGCCGCTCCACCGCCGTGGCATAGGACTCGTTGAAGTCGGTGTCGCCAGGCGCGTAGACCACCTGGTGCGCCAATTCATGGAAGATCAGCCGCGCCAACGCGGACTCGGCGCCGTTGACAAAGGTGTTGAGCAGCGGGTCGCCGCCCAGCCAGTTGGTCCAGCCCAGCGTGCTGTAAGCCGGCACACCGTAGATGTTGACCTCCAGCCCGGCCGCTTGTTGCGCCTCAGCCTCGACCTCGGCGGCGGCGCGCTGGAAGTAGCCGCGGTAGCCGACGCAGCCCATCAGCGGGTAGCACCAGGTCTTGAGCGTGAGCGAGAGTTCGGGCGCGGCCACCACGTTCCACACCGCCGCCGATCGGCCCAGGTCGGCATAGCGGCGGTAGCTGGGGTTGTCGGGCAGCGCCAGCTCGCGCACCGCGAAGTCGCGCATTTGCAGCGCCAGCTGCAAGCGTTCGCGCAGCGGCGCCGGTGTTGCCGGGTCGGCCAGCCAGTCGGCCACCGGGCGGGCACGCCGCATCAGGTCCAGATGGCCGGCCAGCGATTGGCTGTAATAGCTCAGCGACCCGCCCTCGCTGGCGCAGCCGCTGGCCAGGCACAGCGCTGCGATCACCGCCGCAAATCGCGCCGCCAATCGCGCCGCCAATCGCGCCGCCAATCGCACCGCCAATAGCGCCGCCAATAGCGCCGCGCCGACCCAGCGCTCGGCCAGACCGAGGCTCAATCGGCCGCCACCTCGACCAGGCAGTCGTAGAAGGTCGGGCCGCGGCCGATGTCGGTCAGCCGCTGGCTGGTCAGTTCGTTGACGTTGGTGCCGTCGGCACCCAGCTTGCGCCACCAAATGCCCAATCCATTGACCACACCCTGGCGCGCCCGATCGCCGACCGCCGCCTTGCAGCGGTAACTGCCGCGGTCGTTGTAGACCCGCACCATCGCACCGTCGGCGATGCCGCGCGACGCAGCGTCGTCGGGGTGGAGTTCGACCAAGGGCTCACCCTCGATGCTGCGCAAGCTCTTGACGTTGACAAAGCTGGAGTTCAGGAAATGCCGTGCCGGCGGCGAGATCATCGCCAAAGGGTAGCGTGCGGCCAGCGCAGGTGCCGACTGCACGCTCTCGTAAGGCGGCACATAGTCGGGCAAGCCCTGCCTGGCCACAGCGACCTGGGCGCGGCCGTTGGCAGTGGCAAAACCGCCGTTGGCAAAAGGCAGCTCGGGCAAAGGCAGCTTGACCCAGCCCTGGCGGCTGAGCAACTCGAAGTCCAACCTGGGCACGGCCTGGCGGGCGAGCTGTTCGTCGCTGTCGGCAAAACACGGTTCAGTGAAACCCATGCGCGCGGCGAGCTCGCGAAAGATCTGGGTGTTGGGTTTGGCCTGGCCGATCGGCGCGACCGCCGGATGGTTGATCAACAAGTAGGTGTGGCCGTAACTGGCATGCAGGTCCAGGTGCTCGAGCTGGGTCGTGGCGGGCAGCACGTAATCGGCCTGGTCGGCGGTGTCGGTAAGGAAATGCTCGAGCACCACGGTGAACAAGTCCTCACGCTGGAAACCCGCCACCACCTTGGGCGACTCGGGTGCCACCGCCACCGGGTTGCTGTTGTAGACGATCAGCGCCTCGATCTTCGGCCCGAATTCAGCCGAGGCCGGGCGCAGCAAGTCATCGCCTATCGTGCTCATGTTGATCACACGCTGGCGACGCCCGCCGCCCAAGTCGGGCCGCTGCAGCGCGGCGCTGTCGATGAAATCCTTGAACCAACCCGATGCCGACAGCAGCAGGCCGCCGCCGCGCTGGCGCCAGGCCCCCGTCAGGCAGGGCAGCAAGGCAATCAGCCGCACCGCGTTGCCGCCGCCATGCGTGCGCTGCATGCCGTAGTTCAGGCGAATCGCCGCCGGCTTGGTGATGGCGTAGTCGCGCGCCAGGCCGCGCACCTCGTCGGCACTCAGGCCGCAGACCGCCGCCACACGGTCGGGGTCCCAGGCCAGCGCCTGCTCGCGCAAGGCCTCGAAGCCGTCGACATGGGCGGCGATGTAGTCCTCGTCCAGCCAGCCGTTGCGGATCAGCTCGTGCATCAGGCCCAGCGCCAGCGCGCCGTCGCTGCCTGGCAGCAAGGCCAGGTGCTGGTGGCACTTCTCGGCGGTCTCGGTGCGGCGCGGATCAATGCAGACCAGCTTGGCACCGGCGCGCTTGGCCTGCTGTGCGAAGGTCCAGAAATGCAGGTTGGAGGCGATCGAATTGCTGCCCCAGATCAGGATCAGCTTGGCCTGCGCGTAGTCCTCCAGGTGCATGCCGAGCTTGCCGCCGTAGGTCATCGCCAGCGCCTCGCCGCCCGCCGACGAGCAGATCGTGCGGTCGAGCAAGGATGCGCCGAGCCGGTTGAAGAAGCGCGCGGCGATGCTCTCGCCCTGCAGCAAGCCCATCGTGCCGGCATAGCTGTAGGGCACGATGGCCTGCGGGTCGCGCAAAGCGATGGCTGTCAGCCGGGCGGCGATGTCGCCCAGCGCCTCGTCCCAGCTCACCGGCTCGAACCGGCCCAAGCCCTTGGGGCCAACGCGCTTGAGCGGCGTCAGCACCCGCTCGGGGTGGTAGCTGCGCTCTTGGTAGCGAGAGACCTTGGTGCACAGCGCGCCGTGGGTCGGCGGGTGGTCGGGGTCGCCCGCCACCTTGACGACCCGGCCTGCTTCGACCGTGATCTTCAGCGCGCAGGTGTCGGGACAATCGTGCGGGCAGGCGCCGCGGACGGTATGCTGGGCAAGGACAGGCGTGTTCATGCAGCAACTATTGCACAGCCCGTCGCCAAAAGGCGGCCAAGCCCGTATCGCAAACCCTGTCTTGGCCGCCAGCGTAAACTGGATTGCACCGCTCCCCGCCTGCCGGGGCACTTCATCTGGAGCTTTTCCATGCAACTGATCGAATCCATCCTCGCCGATGCGGCCGCCATCACCGCACTGCGTCGCGACATCCACGCCCACCCCGAGCTGTGCTTCCAGGAAATGCGCACCGCCGATGTGATCGCCAAGGCGCTGACCGATTGGGGCATTCCGGTGCACCGGGGACTGGGCACCACCGGCGTGGTGGCGATCATCAAGAACGGCACATCGGATCGCGCGGTCGGCCTTCGCGCCGACATCGATGCGTTGCCGGTGACCGAGCGTAACCAGTTCGCCCATGCCAGCCAGCACCCGGGCAAGATGCACGCCTGCGGCCATGACGGCCACACCGCGATGCTGCTGGCCGCGGCCAAGCACCTGTCGCGGCACCGCAACTTCGACGGCACGGTCTACCTGATCTTCCAACCAGCTGAAGAAGGCGGCGGCGGCGCGCGCGAGATGATCAAGGACGGCTTGTTCAAGCTGTTCCCGATGGAAGCCGTTTTCGGCGCGCACAACTGGCCCGGCATGGCGGTAGGCCAGTTCGCGCTCAAGGCCGGCCCTTGCTACGCGTCGAGCAACGAGTTCAAGATCACCGTCAAAGGCAAGGGCGCGCACGGCGCGATGCCGCACCTGGGCGTCGACCCGGTGCCGGCGGCCTGCGCGATGGTGCAAGGTTTCCAGACCATCATCTCGCGCAACCTGCGGCCGATCGACACCGGCGTGATCTCGGTGACGATGATCCACACCGGCGAAGCGACCAACGTGATCCCCGAGAGCTGCGAAATCCAGGGCACGGTGCGAACCTTCAGCACCGAGGTGCTCGACATGATCGAGCGCCGGATGAAAGCGATGGCAGAAGCCACCGCCGAGGCCTTCGAGTGCGGCTGCGAGTTCGAGTTCAGCCGCAACTACCCGCCGACGATCAACCATGCCGCAGAGACAGACTTTGCACGCAGTGTGCTGGTCGACGTGGTCGGCGAAGCCAACGTGCTCGAATTCGAGCCGACCATGGGCGCCGAGGATTTCAGCTACTACTTGCTGGAAAAGCCAGGCTGCTACTTCATGATCGGCAACGGCGACGGCGCGCACCGCGAAGGCGGCCATGGTCTCGGGCCTTGCATGCTGCACAACCCGAGCTACGACTTCAACGACGACCTGATCCCGCTGGGCGCGACCGCCTGGGTGCGGATCGCCGAGCGCTGGCTCGCCACGCCGCGCTGAGACTGCGATGTCAGCGCCCGACAGCTTTGCCCAGCGCTACAACCAGGCGCGCGGCAAGTTCCACGCTGCCGCCGAGGCTGCCGGGCTGGATGTTCACAGCCACCCGCACCCGATGCTGGGCCAGGACGGCGAGGCGCTGGCGATGGATGTGGTGCGCGACGGCCCAGCCGATGCCCGCGCTGTGCTGCTGCTGAGTTCGGCCTGCCACGGTGTCGAGGGCTTTTGCGGTTCGGGTGTGCAGGTCGCCGCCATCGGCGACGCCGGGCTGCGCCAGGCCGCGCATGGCGCCGGCGTGGCGCTGGTCTACGTCCATGGTCTGAACCCCTACGGCTTCTCGTGGTGGCGGCGAACGACGCAGGAAAACGTCGACTTGAACCGCAACTTTCAGGATTTTTCGCAGCCGCTGCCACGCAACGCCGATTACGACGAGATCTCGCATCTGCTGGTGCCCGCCAGTTGGCCGCCCTCGCCTGCGGTGCAGCAAGCCGTTGCCGAGTTCATCGCGCGGCGCGGCATGGCCGCCTGGCAGACCGCCGTCAGCGGCGGCCAGTACCACCATCCGGAAGGCCTGTTCTACGGCGGTCAGAACCCGACTTGGAGCCAGCAGACGCTGCGCCAGGTGCTGCGCGACCAAGGTCAGCGCTGCGAACGGCTGGGTTGGATAGACTTTCACACCGGACTGGGGCCCAGCGGCGTGGGCGAGCGAATCTTCGCTTGCCATGATGACGCGGCAGCGCTGGCGCGAGCGCAATCCTGGTGGGGCGGGCAGGACCGCAACCTAGTGACCTCGATCTACGACGGCTCGTCGACCTCGGCGCCGCTCAAGGGCTTGATGTGGACTGCGGTCGACCAGGAATGCCCGCAAGCCGAGTACACCGGCATCGCACTCGAGTACGGCACGCTGCCGATTGTCGAGATGCTGGACGCTTTGCGCGCCGACCAATGGGCCGAGAACCACCCCGAGGCGCCGGCCGACCAGCGCGCGGCGATCAAGCGCCGGATACGCGACGCGTTCTACGTCGACACGCCGGCCTGGCAGCAGCAAATCCTCGACCAGGGACTGCAGGCGGTTCGCCAAGGTGTCGCAGGATTGTCCGCCGCCAAGCCTTGAAAAACCGAGCCGACAGGCTCGCCGAGCCCGGCAGCTGATCCGCTCAAGCGGCGGCCTGGAGCCGCAGCTCGCCAAGCATTCGGCGCTGGTCCCAGCGACCGAGCAACCACAGGCCGGCAGCCATCCCGAGGTGCAGAAAATCACCCGGCTGGAATCCTGCCAGCCTGAACTGCGCCGCGAAGGCCAACAGGGCCGCCAGCAGACAGGCGCCACCCGCTACGGCGGTCCAGTCGCGCCGGCGCAAGCCCATGCCAAGCAGGCTGACGACGGCCGCCAAAGCGCAGGCTGTCGCCCAGGATTTGAGACCTGCCTGCACGACGATCATCATCCCCAGCGTCGCCGACACCACGGTGAAAATCCAGGTCGAGCGCCGCTGCATCGCGACAGCCCCCTCAGGCCAGATCACCGCCACAGCCAGCAGCGGCAGCGCCACCGCAGCGCCCAGCATCGACATCAGTTGGTGCAGCGAAGGCAAGGGCAGCAAACCCGAGAAGCGCAGCGTGCCCAGCAACGCGGCCGCCCCCAGCAAGGTGCAAGCCAGGCGCAAGGCCGGCGCACGCGCGGCCTGCCAGGCGACCGTCAAGGCCACGCCGGCGAGCAGCGCGTCGAACAGCGCCTGCCAGTTCACGCCGGACCCATCTGGCGCAGCGGCTCGACAGGCTCACCCAGCGCCTTGGCCAGCAAGGCCAGGCTCGCAAAGCCCATGACCGCGGCAGCGATCTGCGCTGCGGCCGGCACCGCGCAGAACCATTGCCCACTGGCCAGCGCGCCGAACATCAGCAGCGCACGCAGCGCCTCGACCTGCACGGCAAAGCGACGGCCGGCAAACATCCGGCTCAAACAATAGGCGTTGAGGGCGATCAGTGCGCCATAGCCCGCGCGCATTGGCACGCTCAAGCTGTTGGTCACGCTGAGCCAGTGCATGAACAGCACGAATCCGGTCGCGCAGGCCGTCAGCGCATAGATTTGCTGCCACTTCGGCGTCGGTGTCTCGAAGCGCTCGAGACGGCTGATGTCGATCGGCGCAGCTTTTGTCACGCCATCGGGCGTCCACGCCGGCGTGGCAAAGACTTCCATCAGCTTGTTCTTCCAGCCCGGCGTGTTGCGCAAGCCCTGCCAGATGCCGGCATAGTTCGTCAGGTTGGCCCAGACCGGGTTCCAGCTGCGCAGCGGCTTCAGCAAGCCGTAGACCACCGGCTCGTTGTCGCGTTCCTGGGCGTAAGTGCCGAAAATTCGGTCCCAGATGATCAACGTGGCCCCGTAATTGACGTCGATGCAGTAATCGTTGCGGCCATGGTGGCAGCGGTGGTTCGACGGCGTGACAAAGATGCGGTCGACCCAGCCCAGCTTGGGGACCAGCTGCGTGTGCACCCAGAACTGGTAGATAGCGCTCAACAAAGCAACCGTGACGAACACCGACGCCGGAATGCCGACAACGGCCATCGGCACGTAGAAAATCCAATAGAACAACTGGTTCGTCGAAGACTGGCGCAGCGCCGTCGACAGGTTGAAGTCTTCGCTCGAATGGTGCACCACATGGGCCGCCCAAAGCAGCCTGACCTCATGCCCGGCGCGGTGCGCCCAGTAATACAGAAAGTCGTACATGAAAAAGGCCAGCACCCAGACCCCCAGCTGCCTGGTGTCGAACTGAAAAGTGCCGACGCGCTCGACAAACAAAGCGTAGAAAATCACCGTCACCAGTTTGACCAGCGAACGCACCGCTTCGCTGATGAAACCGATGTTCACGCTGGTGACCGAGTCGTGCACGCGGTAGACGGCGCGGCCCATCCAGCGCGACGCCAGCACTTCGATCAGCAACAGCGCCATGAACACGGGGACGGCGTAAAGAATAGGTGGCATGGTCTTGGGGTTCGTTTGAACAGGTCGAAGGCTGATGGTCTGACTTCACCGCAGGCGTCGAACCAGGGAACGACCAGAAAATAATACTATGGACAGGACCATCGAATATTTCAGTTGCTTGCAGCGCAGGTGATCGGCCTTGCCCGCAGGATCGTCAAGCCACCACGGGCACAGCCTCAAGCGCCGCTGCACACAACAGCCTCGCCCTCGACGAACACGCGCTTGAGCCGTAGATCCCGGTCAAGCACGACCAGGTCAGCCAAGCAAGCCGCATCGAGGCGGCCGCGCCGCAGCTCGCCCAGGTAGTCGGCAGCGTGGGTGGAGACGCGCATCGACGCTTCGGCCAAGTCCAGTCCCAGCCCGACCAGGTTGCGCAGCGCCTGATCCATCGTCAACGCGCTGCCCGCGAGCGTGCCATCGGCGAGCCGGACGCCACCCAAGCACTTGTGAACCGTCTGGCGTCCAAGCATGTACTCCCCGTCGGGCATGCCTGCGGCGGCGGTCGAGTCGGTGACGCAGAACAGCCCCGGAATCGCCCGCAGCGCGACCTTGATCGCGCCGGGATGGACATGCAGCAGGTCGGGGATCAGCTCGGCATGGCGGGCATGGGCGAGTGCCGCACCGACCATGCCGGGCGCGCGGTGGTGCAGGCCGGTCATCGCGTTGAACAAATGCGTGAAGCCGCTCGCGCCATGGTCAAGCGCAGCGACACCATCCTCGTAACTGCCCAGGCTGTGACCAATCTGCACCCTGACGCCAGCCTCGCTGAGCGCCTTGACGATGGCCAGATGACCTTCGACTTCGGGGGCGATCGTGACCAGCCGGATCGGCGCCAGCGTCGCCAGCCGCGTCAGCGCCTGTTGCGTCGCGCCACGCGCGTGGTCGGGTTGCGCGCCAAGCTTGGCCGGGTTGATGAACGGTCCCTCCAGGTGCGCGCCGAGCAGCCTCGCCGCGCCGGTCGGGCGTTGGACGCAGGCCGCGGCGATGGCCCGCAATGCGTGGTCGATGTCGCTGTCCGGTGCCGTCATCGTGGTGGCCAGCAGGCTGGTGGTGCCGTGGCTGGCGTGCAGCCTGGCGATGGTCTGCGCAGCGTCGCCAGCCTGCATGAAGTCCCGACCACCGCCGCCGTGGACATGCAGGTCGATAAACCCGGGCAGGATGAAGTCATCGCCGTTGGACGCCGGGTCGCCGGCCTGGCCGTCAATGCGCAGGATGTGCTGGTCGAAAGCGATCGTGCCCCGGACCCAACCGTCGGGTGTCAGGATGTTGCCTTGCAGGCTTTGCGTCATCGCTGGCGATCCTGGGAAATGTTCATCAGAGGTCCATCAGAGGGTCCATGGGCGCCGCATCATGCAAAAGACCGCAGCACCCAATCTTCGACCCGGTGGCAGGCAACCTGCTGGCCGTCGAACTCGCGCAGCAGCGGCAACTCGGCCGCGCAGCGAGCGCTGGCCTGCGGGCAGCGCTTGTGGAAAGCACAGCCCGAAGGCGGGGCCAGCGCGCTGGGCGGCTCACCATGGATCGCGATGGCGGGATGCCGATCGACGGCACGGATCGCTGGGGTCGCGCTCATCAAGGCCTGGGTGTAGGGATGCAGCGGCCGGGCGAACAAGCGCCGCTTATCGCCGATCTCGACGATGCGGCCGAGGTACATCACCATCACGCGGTCGGCCATGTGCTCGACCACGCCGAGGTTGTGCGAGATGAAGACGCAAGCCATGCCGAACTCGGCCTGCAGGTCCATGAACAGGTTCAGGATCTGGGCCTGGATCGAGACGTCGAGCGCCGAGACCGGCTCGTCGGCGACCACGATGCGCGGCTGCAGGATCATCGCGCGGGCAATCGCGATGCGCTGGCGCTGGCCACCCGAGAACATGTGCGGGTAGCGCCGCCCGTGCTCGGGTCGCAGGCCGACCCGGGCCAGCCACTCGGCGCTGCGCTCGCGGCGCTCGGCCGAGCCCAGCGCGGTGTTGATACGCAAGGGCTCTTCCAAGGTCGCGGCGACGGTCTGGCGCGGATTCAGCGAGGCATAGGGGTTCTGGAACACCATCTGCACCTGGCGCCGCAGCGCAGCCCGCTGCGCGCTACCGGCCATCGCAACGTCGACGCCGTCCAGCCACAGCGCGCCGGCGCTGGGCCGCTCGATCATCGTCAGCTGGCGCGCCAACGTGGACTTGCCACAGCCTGACTCGCCCACCACCGCCAGCGTCTGCCCGGCTTGCAGCGAGAAAGACACCTCGCTGAGCGAGTGCACCGTTGCGTGACCGCGCAGAAATCCGCGGCTGACGCGGTAGTGGCGCGTCAGTGCATCGGCCCGCAGCAAGGGCTCAGCCACCGCCGGCCTCCGGGACTATCGCGGTCAGCGGAAAGGTCTGCGGAAAAAAGCAGCGTGCCGCCGTGCCGCCGCCAGCGTCGACCAGCGCCGGCCTTTCGGCCACGCAGCGCGGTTGTGCCAGCGCGCAACGCGGCGCGAGCAGGCAGCCGGCAGGCCGATCCAAGCGGCCCGGCACAACCCCGGCCAGCGCTGACAGCCTTGCGCGGCCACGACTGTGCTCGGGGATCGCCGCCAGCAAGGCCGCGGTGTAAGGGTGGGCCGGGTGGTCGAAGATGCGCGGCACTGCGGCCGTCTCGACCAGTTGGCCGGCATACATCACCGCAACGCGCTGGGCCATCTCGGCCACCACCGCGAGGTCGTGGGCGATCAGGATCAGCGCCATGCCGCGGTCGCGCTGCAGCCGCAACAACAGCTTGATGATCTGCGACTGGATCGTGACGTCGAGCGCGGTGGTCGGCTCGTCAGCGATCAGCAGGCGCGGCTCGCAGGCCAGTGCCATCGCGATCATCACGCGCTGGTTCATGCCGCCCGAGAGCTGGTGCGGGTAGGCCTTGAGCCGCTGCCTGGGGTCGGCGATCTCGACCTGGTCTAGCAACTCGAGCGTGCGCCGCTCGAGCGCAGCGCCGCGCAATCCCAGGTGGGCGCGCAAAGGCTCTCGCAGCTGATAACCGATGGTGTAAGCAGGGTTCAAGCTGGCCAGCGCGTCCTGGAACACCATCGCGATGTCCTGGCCGACGATGCGCCGGCGCGCCGCGGGCTTGAGCGCGAGCAGGTCGCGGCCGTCGAAGCGCATCGTCTCGGCGCTGACCCGCCCGGGGGGGTCGACCAGGCCGAGCAAGGCCAGCATCGCCACCGATTTGCCCGAGCCCGATTCACCGACGATGCCCAGCACCTCGCCGGCGTCGACCTGCAAGTCCAGGCCATCGACGGCCAGCAAGGCTTGCGGCCCGTCGCCGAAGCGCACCTGCAAACCGCGAAGATCGAGCAGGCTCATTCAGCCGGCTTTCTTCAGCCGTGGGTCTAGCGCATCGCGCAAGCCGTCGCCGAGCAGGTTGATCGCCAGCACGCTGACCAGGATCGTCAGCCCGGGCATCAACATGACCCAGGGCGCGACATGCAGCGAGTCGCGTGCCGAAGCCAGCATCGTG
Organism: Bordetella parapertussis; assembly: GCA_945878355.1. GTDB lineage: Bacteria > Pseudomonadota > Gammaproteobacteria > Burkholderiales > Burkholderiaceae_C > Pseudaquabacterium. The sequence continues at coordinate 87,648 of CAMCTC010000002.1, forward strand.
CCCCACTCGGGCGTGGGCGCCTGAACGCCCAGGCCCAGGAACCCCAGGCCAGCGACCTCCAGGATCGCCGATGAGAAACCCAGCGTCGCGTTGACGATCAGCGGAGGCATGCAGTTGGGCAGCACGGTCATGACCATCAAGCGCAGCGAACCGGCGCCGGCGACCCGGCTGGCGGTGACATAGTCCTTGCCGATTTCGGCCAGCGCCGCGGCACGTGCCAGTCTGGTGTAGCTGGGCAACGTGCCGATGGCGATGGCCAGCATCGTGTTGAGCAATCCGGGACCGAGGATCGCGATCACGCAGATCGCCAGCAAGATGCCTGGCAGCGCGAGCATGACATCCATCGCCCGCATGATCAGCGCGCCCAGAGCGTTGCGGTGCAGCGCCGCCAACAGGCCGAGCGCGATGCCCGGCAGCATCGCCATCGCCACCGACATCGACGCGATGAACAGCGAAATCCGCGCGCCGTGGATCAGGCGCGACAGGATGTCGCGGCCGAGTTCGTCGGTGCCGAGCAGGTAGCGCGCGTCGCCGCCAGCGCTCCAGATCGGCGGCCTGAGCAGGTCGGCGCGAAACTGCAGCACCGGGTCGTGCGGCGCAATCCAGGGCGCGAACAATCCGCAGCAGACCACCAACGCCAGCACCCCCAAGCCAGCCAGCGCGCCACGGCTGGCAGCCAGGCTTTGCCACAGCTCGCACGCCGGCGATGGCGGCTCGGCGTCAGCGCAGGCCAGCTCGGTCATCGCGCGTCCCGCACCCGCGGGTTGACCAAGCCGTACAGCAGGTCGACGAAGAGGTTGACGACTATGAAGATCGCCGCGGCGATCAGGATGCCGGCCTGCACGACGGGGTAGTCGCGCCGCGCGATCGCCTCGACGATCCACTTGCCGATGCCAGGCCACGCAAAGATCGTCTCGGTCAGCACGGCGCCGCCCAACAGCGAGCCGGTCTGCAGACCGACCACGGTGATCACCGGCATCAGCGCGTTGCGCAGCGCGTGCACCAGCATCACCCGCAGTGGCGACAAGCCCTTGGCACGGGCGGTTCGCACATAGTCCTCGCGCAGCACCTCGAGCATCGCCGATCGCGTCATCCGCGCGACCACCGCCAGCGGCACCGTGCCCAGCACGATGGTGGGCAGCAGCAGGTGACGCAGCGCCGACCCCAAAGCCCCAGGCTCGCCGCCGAGCCAGGCATCGAGCAGCATCGAGCCGCTGCGCTGCACGACCTCGTATTCGACCGCGATCCGGCCCGACACCGGCGTGAGCCCCAGATCGACCGAGAACACCATGATCAGCAACAGCCCCCACCAGAAAATCGGCATCGAGTAGCCGATCAGCGCACTGCCCATCAGACCGTGGTCGACGCCCGAGCCGCGCTTGAGCGCCGCGGCCATGCCTGCGGGCACGCCCAGCAGCACCGCGAACGCCATCGCAAACAGCGTCAGCTCGACGGTGGCCGGGAACAGCACGCGCAACTCGTCGATCACCGGCTCGCGCGTGACCAGCGACAGGCCCAGGTCGGCATGCGCGAGCTGCACCAGATAAGCGCCGTACTGCAGGTGCAGTGGCTGGTCCAGCCCGAGGCGGTGCATCGCTGCCGCATGCGAGGCGGCGTCTAGCGAACGCTCGCCCATCATCACTTCGACCGGGTCACCCGGCACCAGGCGAATCAGGCCGAACGCGACCAGCGTGACCCCAAGCAAAGTGGGCAACAAGGTGGCGAGCTTGCGCAGCAGGTAGGCGATCATGGTGGCTGGAACATTCAGCCCCAGAGTGTGCCCGGAGTTCGAGCCTGAACCGGGCGGGTGTGGCTTCTATGATCGCGGCTGCATCCCATGGCCTCCCGCTGATGACCCCAATTGCCTGTCGCTGCTTGCTCTTGCGCGCCACCTGGGCGCTGGCCATGCTGGCCATGCTGGCGCTGCCAGGCTGCGCCAGCCGAGCGCCGGGTCTGCACATCAACACCGATTTCAAGGCCGTCAGCCAGGACAGCCGGGTGCTGTTCATCGTGCTGCACTACACCGTCGGCAGATTCCCGAGCGCGCTCAAGACGCTGACCCAGGGGCCGGTCAGCAGCCACTACCTGGTAGACCAAGATCCGCCGACGGTCTACCGCCTGGTCGATGAGAGCCAGCGTGCCTGGCATGCCGGGCCGAGCGCTTGGCAAGGTCTGACGGGCTTGAACGCGAGCTCGATCGGCATCGAGATCGTCAACGCCGGTTTTCTCGATTCAGCCCAAGGCCCGTACCAAGCCTATCCCGACGCGCAGATCGACAGCGTGGTCGCGTTGGTGCGCGACATCGCGCAGCGACATCGGGTACGGCCGCACCGCATCGTCGGCCACAGCGACATCGCGCCGCAGGTCAAGCAGGACCCGGGGCCGATGTTCCCTTGGCGCCGACTGCACGAAGCCGGCCTCGTGCCCTGGCCCGACCTGGCTGCGGTCGCGACCCGCCAAGCGGCATTCGAGCTGCAGTTGCCCGAGGCCGGCTGGTTCCAGGACAAGCTGTTGGCGCACGGTTTCGCGCTGGCGCGCAGCGGCGAGTTCGACACCGCCACCCGCCGCGTGCTCAGCGCCTTCCAGATGAAGTACCGGCCCAGCCGCTACGACGGGCTGGCCGATGCGCAGACGGCAGCGCTGCTGCAGGTGATCAGCTCACCCGGCGGCTTGCTGATGTTCGACCCGGCCACCGGCGAACGCCGACCCTACGCGCAGCCATGAGCGATCGGGCGATGTCACCCGCGCTGTTGTTCGGCTTTGTCGCGGCCTATTTCGGTGCGCTGCTCGTCGTGGCTTGGTGGACCTCGCGCCGGGCGGTGGAGGCTGACTTCTTCGTCGGCGGGCGTTCCAGCCACTGGGCGCTGGTGGCTTTCGGCATGGTCGGCACCTCGCTCAGCGGCGTGACCTTCATCAGCGTGCCGGGCGCCGTCGGCGCCAGCGGTTTCGGCTACCTGCAGATCGTCATCGGTCACCTGCTGGGCTATGCGGTGATCGCTGGCGTGCTGCTGCCGCTGTACTACCGACTGCAGCTGAGCTCGATTTACCAAAGCCTGGCCACACGCTTCGGGCCCCGCTCACAGCGCACCGGTGCGGGCTTTTTCATCGCCTCGCGAACGCTGGGCGCGACCGCGCGGCTGTACCTGGTGGTGCGCATCCTGCACGACATGGTGCTCGCGCCGATGGGCCTGCCGTTCTGGCTGACAGCGGCGGTGATCCTGCTGATGATCCTGCTCTACACCGTCGAGGGCGGCGTCAAGACCATCGTCTGGACCGACACGCTGCAGACCGCCGGCATGCTCGCGGGCCTGCTGCTGTGCGTCGCGATGCTGCTCCACGCACTCGACCTGACACCAGCCGCGGCCATCGCGCGGCTGGCCGAGACAGGGCTGTCGCGGGTCTGGGGCCAGGACCCCATGGCTTCAGGTTTCTGGGCCAAGCAACTGCTGGCGGGCGCTTTCATCGCGATCGCGATGACCGGGCTGGACCAGGAGATGATGCAGAAGAACATCTCGGTGAGAACGCTGCGTGGCGCGCAGCAGAACATGCTCGCGCTGGCACTGATCATGCAGGTCGTCGTGCTGCTGTTCCTGCTGCTCGGCGGCTTGTTGCAGCTGTTCGCGCTGCAGCACGGACTGGCCGCGCGTGGCGATGCCTTGTTTCCGGCGGTGGTCACAGGCTACCTGCCGGCGGCGGTGCAACTGGTCTTCGTGCTGGCGCTGATCTCGGCGCTGTTTCCCAGCGCCGACGGCGCGCTGACGGCGCTGACGGCGTCGACCTGCATCGACCTGCTCGACCTGCAGCAGCGCGGCGACGCCAGGTCACGCAAGCGCATCCGCCGCGCGGTGCACCTGGGATTTGCCGCGTTGTTCATGGCGCTGGTGCTGGTGTTTCGCTGGATCGACGACCGCAGCATGATCGGGTTGATCCTCAAGATCGCCGGCTACACCTACGGTCCGCTGCTCGGCCTGTTCGCTTTTGGCCTGATGACGCGACGGGCTGCGTCCGACGCCGCGGTGCCCTGGATCGCGCTGGCCGCACCGTTGCTGTGCGGGCTGGTCGACTTCAACCAGCGCGCGCTGTTCGGCCGCTACGAGATCGGGCTGGAACTGCTGCTGCTCAACGGCGCGATCACTTTCGCGCTGCTCTGGCTGGCTTCGCGCCCGGGCGATCAGGGCTTTGCGCCGAACCCTGGGTCTATGCGCACCAGCGCGGTGGCCAGGAACGAGGGCAGCGTCGCGACGCAGACCCAGACGAAGAAACCTAGGTAGCCCAGCTGCGATTGGATCCAGCCCGCGGCCATGCCAGGCAACATCATGCCCAGCGCCATGAAGCCGGTGCAGATCGCGTAATGCGCGGTCTTGTGCTCGCCTTCGGCAACCATCAGCATGTAGACCATGTAAGCGGTGAAACCGAAGCCATAGCCGAACTGCTCGAACGCCAGCGCCGCGCTGACCAGCCCCAGGTCGGCAGGCTGCCACAGCGCCAACGCGACGAACACCGCGTTGGGCAAGTGCATGCACAGCACCAGCGGCCACAGCAAGCGCTTGAGCCCGGCGCGCGAGATCAACCAGCCGCCGAGCAGTCCACCCAAGGTCAGCGCGATGACGCCGACCGTGCCGTAGGCCAGACCCAGATCCTGGGTCCGGAGTGCCAGACCGCCGGCCTCGCGTGGGTCGAGCAGAAAGGGCGAGATCAGCTTGAGCCCCTGCGCCTCGGCAAAGCGGTACAGCAGCAGGAATGCCAGGATTCGCGCGATACCGGGTTTGCGAAAAAAAGCCGCGAAGACCGCCAGCGCGTCGGACCAAAGCCCAGGCCCGGACTGCGGGCCGCGCGCTGCGCCAAGGTCGGCCGCCGGGCGCGGCAGCGCCCAAGCGTGGTAGGCCGCCAGCGCGACGAAACCCGCGCCCAGCGCACCGAAAACGATCGCCCAGGCCAGCGCAGGTTGGCCGCTGCGCTGGGTCAGCCAGCCCGCGAGATAGACCAGACCGCCCTGGCCCGCGATCATCGCCAGCCGGTAGCAGGTGCTGCGCACACCGACGAAAGCAGCCTGCGAGCGCTGCGGCAGCGCCAGCATGTAGAAGCCATCGGCGGCGATATCGTGGGTGGCCGACGCGAAAGCCAGCAACCACAGCAGCGCCAGCGACATCTGCAGCAGGCCAGGGCCAGGCAGCGTCAGCGCGACGCCAGCCAGCGCGGCGCCGATCACGAACTGCAGCGCGACGATCCAGCGCCGTTTGGCGCCCAGCAACTCGACCAGCGGGCTCCACAGCGGCTTGATCACCCAGGGCAGGTAGAGCCAGCTGGTGTAGAGCGCGATCTCGGTGTTGCCGAGGCCCAGGTTCTTGTACATCACGACCGACAGCGTCATCACGACGACGTAAGGGATGCCTTGGCCAAAGTACAGCGTGGGAATCCAGCGCCAGGGGCTGGTCGTTTCGACAGGGCTCACGCGATGGGCTCCGGGCTGGCGGGCGGGCTGCCCAGCCTGGCGATCATAGGCAGCGCGCAGGTCGGCGCGGCGTTGGCAAGGCCCTGGCCCCACGGCTTCGGGTTATTGACAGCCAACAACGAGTAAACCGTTGGTATTCACCGATGGGCGTAACTTGCGCGAGCGGCGACAATATCGCCCTAGTGTGTCAGGGGTATTTCCAGGATGTGCCTGGAGCAAGCGCCCCGACCCGGTCGAAGTCCAGGAGTCAAGATGAAGCTCAAATCTGTCGTTCGCGCCATTGCCCTGCTCAGCGTGGCAGCACCTGCGCTGGCCCAATCATCCGACGCGTCCCAGCGCGTGGAGATCACCGGGTCGAGCATCAAGCGCATCGTCTCTGAAGGCGCACTGCCGGTGCAGGTGATCAGCCGCAAGGAGCTCGAGCGCCAAGGCATCGTCAGCGCCGAGCAGATGATCGCCAACCTCAGCGTCAACGGCAACGGGCTGGACAACCTGGCCAGCAACGCCGACGTGGTCTCGGGCGCGGCTCGCGGCAACAACGGCGCGACCTCGGCCAACCTGCGCGGCCAGGGCGCCAACGCCACGCTGATCCTGGTCAACGGCCGACGCATCGCCGCCCACGGCCTCAATGGCGGCGTGGTCGACCTCAACCAGGTGCCATTCACCGCGATCGACCGGGTCGAAATCCTCAAGGACGGCGCTTCGGCGATCTACGGCACCGACGCGATCGGCGGCGTGATCAACTTCATCCTGCGCAAGGATTTCAACGGCATCCAGGCCCAGGCCTTCACCGATGTCACGCAGCAAGGCGGCGGCAACATCCACCGCGTCAGCGTGCTGGCCGGTGCCGGCGACCTCGAGTCCAAGGGTTACAACCTGATGGCCTCGCTGTCGTACACCGAGAACCAGGTGCTGCGCGGCGACCAGCGCTCCTTCGTCAACACCTTCCAGCCCAGCCGCGGCCTGTCGGTCGACACCCGCGGAACGCCTTACGCGACGGTGTTTGCGCTGTCCACGCTGCCCACCGCCATCAGCACCAACGGCACCGGCCCCAAGCTGCCCGGTGGCACTGTGTCGTTCAACGGCATCAACCCGCTGAACCTGGCCGGCCAGCCGGGCTGCGCCTCGATCGACGGCATGGCGCCGTATGACGCAGTGCTGTGGAACGACCAGACCACCAAATACGGCTGCGCCTGGGACACCGGCCGCGCCGCGGTGATCCAGCAGCCGGTGAAGAACACCAACCTGATCAGCCGGGGCACTTTCAAGCTCGGCGAGCACCAGGTCGTCGCCGAAGCCATGCTCGGCCGCGCCGAATCGACCAAGAGCTTCTCGGCCAACCAGATCTCGAGCTCTGGCACTGCGACCATCACGCTGCCCAACGGCACCAAGGTCGCCAACCCCTTCCTGAACCTGGCCTACCCGAGCAGCGGCAGCTCGTACACCGGCGTGTTCAACGCGCTGGTCGGCACCTTCCCGTCGATCGAAGTACTGCGCGGCAACCCGCTGGCCTTCCGCTGGCGCTGCATGCCCTGCGGGCCGCGCGAGATCGACACCACCAGCGACACCTCGCGCCTGATGCTGGCCGCTGACGGCCCACTGCCCTGGTTCAAGGGCTGGGACTACCGCGCCGGAATGTCCACCGCGTCGAGCCAAAGCGGCTCGACCTTGGGCAGCGGCTACACCTACCAGCAGGGCTTTGCCAACCTGATCAACACCGGCGTGCTCAACCCGTTCCTGCAAGCGGGGCAGTCGCAGACCGCTGCCGCGATGTCCGGTCTCGAAGCCGTGTCGGCACGCGGCGTCAAGCTCTACGACGGCAAGTTCACCGTCAATGAAGTCGACGCCACGATCAGCGGCCCGCTGTTCAAGCTGCCCGCTGGCGACGTGATGCTGGCCGCTGGTGCCGACGTGCGGGTTGAGAAATACTCGTTCAACGGCGACCAGCGCCCCGAGGCCAACACGCTGGCCGGTGTGGTCTTCAACGCGCCATTCGACAACATCAACGCGCTGGGCGGCGTCAGCCGCAATATCAAGGCAGTCTTTGCCGAAGCCCAGATTCCACTGGTCGCCAAACGCCTGGAGCTCAACCTGGCCGCCCGCCACGACGAGTACTCAGGCTTCGGCAGCACCGACAACCCCAAGGTGTCGATACGCTTCACGCCGCTCGACCAGTTCCTGACCCGCGCCTCTTACGGCACAGGGTTTCGCGTGCCGACCTTCAACCAGCTCTACAACGGCGTGACCGAATCGCCTTACAGCGGCAAGGACATCGTCGACCCCGCGTCGTGCCCAACGCTCAAGGCTGACGCCTCCGCGGCCTGCACCTACATCTCGCCGACGATCCTCACCGGCGGCAAGACCACGCTGGGCCCTGAGACCAGCAAGCAGTGGTCCGCCGGCTTCGTGTACGCGCCGATCCAAGGGTTCAGCGCTGGCGCTGACTGGTGGAGCATCAACCGCAACGGCACGATCCAGAGCCCGGTGCTGACGACGATGCTGGCCAATTACGCACTGTTCCCAGGGAACTTCATCCGCGACGCCGCCGGCAAGATCGTGCAGATCGACAACCGCTGGGTCAACGCCGGTGAGACCATCACCAAGGGCGTGGATGTGACCGTCAAGGGCAACGGCAAGCTGGGCCTGGGCAACTGGGCCGCGAACCTCGAAGGCAGCTACCTGCTCGACAAGCGTTCGCGCTTGATCACCAGCGCAGCGATGGGGCCGAGCGAAGTCGGGAAGTTCACCCGTTCGGGCGACCTGGGCCTGCGCTGGAAGCACACGCTGAACTTTGCCTACAACCAAGGCGACTGGACCGGCATCGTCAGCCAGCGCTTCAGTTCCGGCTACAAGGACTACATGCTGCCCGGCGTGGCCAACGGCACCATCGTGCCGACCAACTGGAACCCCGAAGTCGCGTCCTACACCTTGTACAACCTGAGCGTGGGCTACACCGGCATCAAGAACCTGGGCCTGACCGCCGGCATCAAGAACCTGTTCAACACCGACCCGCCGTTCTCTGCCGCCTACGACGGCAACACCGGTGCCGGCAGCTCTTGGGAGCCGCGTGTGGCCGACCCGCGGGGCCGCTCGTTCACCTTCATGGTTGACTACAAGTTTTTCTGAGCGCCCCGAGGCCGGCAGAAGCCGGCCGCCACCCATGGGGTTCAAACAAATTGGCAAAGCCACATTTGCTTGAGAACTCCCAGCATTGACCGAGGGCGGGCGCTGCGACCAGCGGCCCGCCTTTTTTCATGGACCCAGCCGCCACCATGACCGCGACTCTGCGCTGCGAGGACATCGCAGGCCACCCCGACTTCGTGGCGCTGGCGGGCATCGCCGAGGTCGACATCGACCTGCGCTACGCCAGCACCAACAACTTTGCCGGCCGCGTGCTGTACCTCGAACAGGGCCGCGAGCTCGATTGCAACTGGCTGCGGCGCGAAGCCGCTGCCGGCCTGCGGCAAGCCGCCGCCTGGCTGCACGCGGCCAGGCCGGGCTACCGCTTGCGGGTGCTCGACGCCTTGCGACCCCAGCGGGTGCAGGCATCGATCTGGGCCGATGTCGCCGGCACGCCGATGCAGGCCTATTTCGCCGACCCGTTGCGCGGCTCGATCCACTCTTTCGGCATGGCGCTCGATGTCACGCTGCTCGACCCCGAAGGCGACGAATGCGACATGGGCTCTGGCTTCGACGAGATGAGCCTGCGCTCGCATCCGGCGATGCACGCCGAACACCTGGCACTGGGCCTGCTGAGCGCCGCACAGATCACCGAGCGCGGCTGGCTGCACGCGGCGATGGTGCGCGGCGGGTTTCAAGGCATCAGCACCGAGTGGTGGCACTTCGACCACGGTGACCGCGACGCAGTGCGGCGCGATCTGCCACGGGTCTACTGATGGCGCAAGCGCCGACAAGGCCACCGATGAACCAGCGACGGCAACTTCTTGCGGCCATGGCCGGCCTACTGGCTGCGCCTGGGCTGTGCGCCCAGACCTCGCCCACCGCCGGGCAACGCCTGGCAGTGCTGCGGCCGCGCCGGCTCAAACCCGGCGACACCATCGGCCTGGTCAACCCCTCGGGCGCGATCTACGAGCGCGAGCCCTATGCGCTGACCACCGAGACCCTGGTCGCACTGGGCTTCAAGGTGCGCGAAGGCGCCAACCTGCGCGCGCGCTACGGTCATTTCGCTGGCACCGATGCGCAGCGCGCCGCCGACCTCAACACGATGTTCGCCGACCCGGCGATCGACGGCATCCTGGCGGTGACCGGCGGCTCGGGCGCGAACCGCATCCTGCCGCTGCTCGACTACGCGTCGATCGCACGCAACCCGAAGTTCTTCGGTGGCTTCAGCGACATCACGGCCTTGCTCAACGCGATCAACGCCCGCACCGGACTGGTGACCTTTCACGCGCCGGTGGGCATCTCGGAGTGGAACGAGTTCAGTGTCAGGCATTGGCGCGGCGCGGTGGTCGATGCTCAGGCGCTGACGCTGCGCAACGAGTTCGACAAGAGCAACACGCCGGCGCCGCGCGAGCACCGCATCCAGACCTTGCGCGCCGGGCTGGCGCGCGGCCATCTGGTCGGCGGCAACCTGGCGGTGCTGAGTTCGATGGCCGGATCGCCCTACCTGCCGACCTTCGACGGCGCGATCCTGTTCCTCGAAGAGATCAACGAGCACATCTACCGCGTCGACCGCATGCTCTCGACGCTGCGCAATGCCGGCCTGCTCGGGCGCTTGGCTGGCGTCGTTCTCGGCGCCTTCACCAACTGCAAACCCGGCGAGGGCTACGGCACGCTGACGCTAGACGAAGTGTTCGACGACTACTTCCTGCCGCTGAACGTGCCGGTCTACGCCGGCGCGATGTTCGGCCACATCGCGCGCAAGTTCACACTGCCGGTCGGGCTAGCGGCCGAGATCGACGCCGCCGCCGGAACGCTGCGTTTTCTGCAACCGGCGGTGATCTGAGCGATGGAGGCGGCCGCTCAACCCGACCGCCGGTGATGCCTGCAACCACGGCGTGACCGCGAACAGCAGCGCTGTCGGGTACATCAACCGCTCGGTCGTGCTGATCAACGCCGAGGCGATCTGGTGCACGTCCGGCGGGCACAATCGCCGCTGAACCGCAACGACCTGCCCATGCCTATTGATGCCGCTTCATCCACCGTGACCGGCTTGGGCCTGGGGCTGGACGCGGGCGGCACCAGCACCCGCTGGGCCTTGGCCGATGCGCAAGGCCGGGTCGTCGCGCAAGGCCAGGCGGCAGCCTGCAGCGGCGCGATGATGTCCAGCGCATCCGGCCGCGAGACGCTGGCTGATCTGTGGGTTTCGATCGCCCAGACAGTGCGCCCATTTGGAATATTAGGAGCCGTCTGCGCCGGCATCACCGGTCTGGACCGCGACAGCGTCGAGACGATGCGCCGGCTCGCCGGCCAAGCCATGGGCTTGAGCGTCGACCGCATCGAGATCGCCAGCGACATCGAGATGGCTTGCCTGGCGTCGTTCGCGCCTGGTGAAGGTTATGTTGTCTATGCAGGCACCGGATCGATCGCAGGATTCGTCGACGAAACCGGTGTCCTGCAACGCGCCGGCGGCCGCGGCGTGCTGATCGACGACGCCGGAGGCGGCCACTGGATCGCCACCCAGGCGCTGCGCGCGCTGTGGCGGCTGGAGGACGAAGGCCCGGGATCTGCCGCGAGCACGCCGCTGGGGCGCTGCATTGGCGAACGGATTGCCGAGCGAATGGGCGCAGCCGACTGGTCCGCGACGCGGCAATACCTGACCCAAGCCACGCGCGGCGAGATCGGCTTGCTCGCGCTGGCGGTCGCGCAAGCCGCTGCGCAGGACGAGGTCGCGCACGACATCCTGTGCCGTTCGGGGCAAGAACTCGCACGGCTGGCACTGGCGCTGGCGCAGCGCCATGGCTGGCGGCCGGTGGCGCTGCTTGGCCGGGTGTTCGAGCTCAACCCCGTGATCGAACACAGCCTGCGCGCGGCGATGCCCGCGGCGATCACGGTACAGCGCCAGACCCTGGCGGCGCAGGTCGCCGCCGCAAGCCGCGCAGCACTGACCGCAACCAGGAAAACCCGATGACGAGAACGAGGCTTGGCAAATTGGCGCTGCTGGCGCTGCTGGCTGCGCTGCTGACCGCACTGGCCGGCTGCGCCAGCCGACCGCAAGCCCCGCCGGCGATCGACACCAGCATAGCCGCAGTCGGTCAGGACAGCCGGGTGCTGTTCCTGATCCTGCACTTCACCGCCGAGGACATGGCCAGCTCGATGCGCATCCTCAGCCAGGGCAAGGTGTCGGCGCACTACCTGGTCAGTGACGGGTCCATGCCAAAAATCTACCGACTGGTCGACGAGAGCCGCCGCGCCTGGCATGCCGGCGAGAGCTACTGGAAGGGCCACACGATGCTCAATGCGGCTTCGATCGGCATCGAGATCGTCAACGCCGGGCCGATCACCGGGTCTGACGGCCGACCAGGCTACGCCCCTTTCTCGCCCGCGCAGATCGACCTGCTGCTGCCGCTGGTGCAGGACATCGTCAAACGCCACGCGATCTCCCCAGACCGCGTGCTCGGCCACAGCGACATCGCGCCACAACGACGCACCGACCCCGGCCCGCAGTTCCCTTGGCTGCGGTTGGCCGAGCTCGGGCTGGTGCGCTGGCCAGATGCGCAGCGTGTGGCCAGCGAGCGGGCCCGTTTCGAGCGCGCGCTGCCGGACCTGGCCTGGTTCCAGGCCGGGCTCGCCACACTGGGCTTCAAGCTGCCGGCCAGCGGGCTGCTCGACGCGCCGACCCGTCAGGTGCTGGCGAACTTCCAGATGAAGTACCGACCCGCGCGCTACGACGGTGAGCCAGACGCAGAGACCGCGGCGATCCTGCAGGTGCTGAACCAGCCGTGAGCTTCAACACAGGTCAGCTGACGCGCCGGCATTGGGCCTTGGGCAGTGCCGCAACGCTGGCTGCGGGCTGGGTGTCGACTGGACTGGCGGGCTGCGCCCATCCCACCCGCGCCGCCGCGTCCACCGAACGGCCGGCCGTCGATGCGCCGGCGGCGCCGCGCGAGTTCCGCGCAGCCTGGGTCGCCACGGTGGCCAACATCGACTGGCCCAGCCGACCCGGCTTGACCAGCGCACAGCAGCAAGACGAGGCCTTGCGCCTGCTCGACTGCGCCCGCGACATCGGCCTGAACGCGGTCGTGCTGCAGGTGCGGCCGGCCGCCGACGCACTCTATGCTTCGGCGATCGAGCCCTGGAGCGAGTACCTGGGCGGCGAGCAAGGCCGCGCGCCGACACCGTTCTACGACCCGCTGGCGTTCTGGGTCGACGAGGCGCATCGCCGCGGCCTGCAGCTCCACGCTTGGTTCAACCCCTACCGCGCGCGCCAGTCCTCGGCCCGGTCGGTGCCAACGCCCATGCACCTGTCGGTCAGCCGGCCCGAGATCGTCAAGAGCTATGGCGACCAGCTGTGGCTGGACCCGGGCGAGCCAGCCGCGTTCTCGCAAACGCTGGCGGTGGTGCGAGACGTCGTCGCGCGCTACGACATCGACGGTGTTCAGATCGACGACTACTTCTACCCCTACCCGCTGGCCACCCCCGGCGGCGGCGAGCTGGCCTTCCCCGATGCCGGCTCGTACCAGCGCCATCTCGACACCGGCGGTGCGCTCAGCTTGGAAGACTGGCGGCGCGACAACGTCAACCGCCTGGTCCAGGCCTTAGACCAGGCGGTGCACCAAACCAAGCCCTGGGTGCTGGTTGGCATCAGCCCGTTCGGTCTGGGCAAGCCGGCGCTGCGCCCGCCGGGCATCCAGGGCTTCAGCCAGTACGACAAGCTGTACGCCGATGTCGAGCATTGGCTGGCCCAGGGCTGGCTCGACTACCTGGCACCGCAGCTGTACTGGCCGCTGGAGCGCACAGCCCAGGCTTTCGGCGTGCTGCTCGACTACTGGCTGGCGCGCAACAGCGCCGGCCGCCATGTCTGGCCGGGGCTGTACAGCAGCTCGGTCGGGCGAGCAGACAAACCCTGGCCGGCGGCCGAGATCGTGAACCAAGTCGCTGCGCTGCGCCAACGGCCCGGCGCCGACGGCCACCTGCACTTCAGCATGGTGGCGCTGCTGCAGGACCGCGATGGACTGGCGACCCGGCTGAAGGCTGGCGCTTACGCCCAAGCCGCGCTACCGCCCGCCACGCCCTGGCTGGCGTCGGGTGCGCCTGGGCGGCCTTCGCTGTCGGTCGATGCTGCCGATGCGGGTCTGGCCCGCTTGGCGCCTGGCGCAGGCAAGCAAGCTGCACTGTGGGCGGTCTGGCGTCGCAGCGCTGAGGCCTGGCGCTTCGAGGTCCTGCCCGGCCAAGCCCGCAGCCTGCCGATCGGGCCGACCGAGACACTGGTGGTCAGCGCGGTCGACCGCTGCGGCATCGAGAGCGAGCGCAGCACGCTGCAGACCGGCTGAGCCAGCCCCATCCACCCTGCCCGAGCCCAGAGCGCCCCATGACGACCCGCCTGAACACCGAAACCCCGAACACCGAGCACGCCAGGCTGGACTTGTACGGCAGCGCCGAGCTGATCGCAGCGCTGGTCGATGACCAGCAGCGCGCGGTCACGGCCGTGCAGGCCGCAGCGCCGCAGCTCGCGCTGGCGGTCGACGCTGCGCTGCCGCGGATCCGCGCTGGCGGCAGGCTGGTCTATGTCGGCGCCGGCACCAGCGGCAGGTTGGGCTTGCTCGACAGCGTCGAACTGCCGCCGACCTTCTCCTGGCCGCGAGACCGCGCCATCGGCCTGCTGGCTGGCGGCGAGCAAGCGATGTTCGCTGCGGTCGAAGGCGCCGAGGACGATTTCGACCAGGGCGCGGCCGACCTGCGCGCGATCGACACCAGGCCCAACGACGTGGTGCTGCTGATCGCCGCGTCGGGCAGCACACCCTACGCGTTGGGCGCGCTGGGCGAAGCCCGTGCGGCGGGTGCGCTGACGATCGCGCTGGCCAACAACCCCGGCGCACCGTTGATCGAACAGGCCGAGATCGGCATCCTGCTCGACACGGGCGCCGAAGTGATCTCGGGCAGCACCCGGTTGAAGGCTGCAACCGCGCAGAAGATCGCGCTCAACAGCTTTTCCAGCGCGTTGATGGTCAAGCTGCACAAGGTGCACGGCAACCTGATGGTCGACCTGCGTGCCAGCAACGCCAAGCTGCGGCGGCGCGCTCTGCATCTCACGGTGTTGGCCAGCGAGGCCAGCGAGGCGGCCGCGGCGCAGGCGCTCGCTGATTGCGGCTGGCGCGTCAAGGTCGCGATCGTGATGCTGCGCTGCAAGCTCGACGCGGCTGGCGCTGAACAGCGGCTGGCCGCCTCCGAAGGCAGCCTGCGCAGCGCCTTGCCATCCGCTTGACGCGCTGGGCCGGCAGCGCCGACTCTGAGCCCCTGTCAAGGGCGAAGCGCCGACGGTCACTGACATCCTGGGCAACCATGTCCAGCCCACGTTTGCGACGCCGGGATGAACCCAGAATAAGGCCAGGCCGCAAGCCCGCGGCCGGACGCTGTCAGCGGTACACGTCCTCGAAGTCGACCTTGCCGCTGGGTGACATCACGAAGCCCTGCACCTCGCGCAGCATCGGGATGTAGATCGTCGAGTGCGCGATCGGGCTCCATGGTCGCTCGAGACGGAAGATGGCCTGGGCCTGGCGGTAGAGCTCGGCCCGCTGCGCCGGGTCGGTGGTGCCGCGGGCCTTCTCGACCAGGCGGTCGAAGCCAGTGTTGCAGAACTTGACGCCGCCGGCGTTGGCCGCGCAGGTCAGGTTGGGGCTGAGAAAGTCATCGGGGTCCGCGGTGTCGCCGGTCCAGCCGCTCATGTAGACATCGTGCTCGCCTTTCTTCGCGCGCTTGAGGTACTCGCCCCACTCATAGGTCTTGATGCGCGCTCGCACGCCGATGCGGGCCCAGTCGGCCTGCAGCATCTGCGCCAGCAACTGGCCGTTCGGGTTGGTTGGTCGTGCCAAGGGCAGCGCCCACAGGTCGATCTCGAAGCCCTGCGCGTAACCCGCCTCTGCCAGCAGCGCCTTGGCCCGCGCAGGGTCATGCTCGTTGCGCAGCGTCTTGTCGTGACCCGGGATCGCCGGCGGAAAAGCGCTGACCGCCTGCACCGCGTCGCCGCGCGGGAACATCACGCGAAAGATCGCGTCGCGGTCGATCGCGATGTCTAGCGCCTCGCGAACCGCACGCAGCTGGGTCGGCGCGCGCTGCATGTTGTACGACAGGTACGAAATGTTGAGTGCCTGCGCTTGTTCGAGTCGGATGTCGGCACGGCGCTGCAGCGCGGGCACGTCCTGGTCGCGCGCCGCGGCAATCACCTGGCACTCGCGGGCCAGCAGCTTTTGCACCCGCACATTGGGGTCGCGCGTGATCACGAAGATCAGCTGCGACGTTCGCTGCGGCCGGCCCCAGTAATCGGGGTTGGCTTGCAACCTGACCAAGTCGTCCTTCTTGTACGAGCGAAAGCGGTAAGGCCCGGTGCCCACCGGCAGGTTGTTGATGCGGCTGGCCTTGCCTTGAGACAGCAGTTGCGCGCCGTATTCGGCCGATTGGATGCCGGCAAAAGACATTGCAAAATAACTCGCAAAAGTCACGTTCGGCGCCTTCAATCTGAAGCGAACCTGGTGCTCGTCGATCTTGTCGATGCGCTCGACCATTGCAGCCAGACCCAGGTTCTGCGGGTAGACGAACAGCGCCGGAAAAGCCTGGTTGAACGGGTGTGCAGCGTCGACGAAACGGCCGAAGGTGAACATCACGTCGTCAGCATTGAAGTCTCGGGTCGGGCTGAAGTAGGCGGTGCGGTGAAAACGAACACCACGCCGCAGATGAAAGGTAAAGCTGCGCGCGTCGGCTGACACCTCCCAGCGCTCGGCCAGACGCGGCACCAGCTCGGTGCCGCCGCGCTTGAACGCGAGCAGGCCCTGGAACATCTGCGCGTTGACATTGCCGGTGGCCGCCGAATCCCACAGCCCGGGGTCGAAGCCCTCGGGGCTGGCGTCGGCGCAATAGACCAGCGGACGCGACGGCGGCTGGTCCGTCGAGGGCTGCGCAACAGCGCCGAAGCACAGCCCCAAGAACAGCCCCAAGAGCAGCGCACCCCAGCAGCGACGCCAAAACCCCATGCCCGTCGCCGGATGCACATTGCACGCGCGACGCTGCCCGGGTTCGAGGGCGTTGGTGTGGGTAGGCATCAGCGGGTGCGAGGAATGAGCGACAGCGACCGGACTGTAGCCTTTGAGCGTCCCAAGGCCGGCAGGCGCCGGCCGCCCCCCGTGGGGATCAAGCAAAGTGGCAAAGCCACATTTGCTTGAGAGCATCCCAGGCCCCTGTCGGCGCCCGGCGTTCGCGGAGAAACGATCGAACTTGGGTCATTCCACAATGCGGAACGTTTTGTTTCTCATGAGGCCGGCAGGGCGCGCGTCTTGGTCGACAATCCGCAGACCTTGCCTGAGACACGCCAACCGCCATGACGACCACCGCACCGCTGCCGCCGTTGAAATCGCTGAGCTACGCCACCGCCAGCCCTGGCCCGCGCCTGATCGTCACCGGCGCAGTACACGGCAACGAGGTCTGCGGCACGCAGGCGATACGCCGCATCGCCGAGGAGTTCGACCGCGGCGAACTGGTGCTGCAGCGCGGCCTGCTCACGCTGGTGCCCGTGTGCAACCCGCTGGCCTACGCGCTGCAACGCCGCCACGGCGACCGCAACCTCAACCGCGCGCTGGGCCCGACCGACTCGCCGCGCGAATACGAAGACCAACTCGCCAACTGGCTGTGCCCGCTGCTGGCCAGCCATGACGTGCTGCTGGACCTGCACTCATTCCAAGGCGGAGGCCAGGCATTCGTGATGGTGGGCCCGCGCAACAACGATGGCCCGGTCGAGCCCTTCGTCCACGCCGACGCAGAAGAAGCGCTGGTGCGATGCCTGGGCGTTCAGCGCGCGGTCGACGGCTGGCTCGGAACCTACGCCGACGGGGTGGCTCGGCGGCGCCAGTTGGCCGGCGCAGCCGCCGCCGCAACGCTGGACCTCGACCCACGCTACGGTGTGGGCACCACCGAGTACATGCGCAGCCAGGGCGGCTGGGCCTTGACACTGGAGTGCGGCCAGCACCAGGACCCGCAGGCGCCCGAGGTGGCCTACCGGGCGATACGCAACACGCTGGCCCAGCTCGGCCTGACCGATGAGCCGCCGCCCCCGGCGGTACCGGCGATCGAAGCCTTGTCGCTGCACCAGGTGGTCGACAAGCACCATGCCGAAGACCGCTTTGCGCGCGAATGGCGCAGCTTTGATGCGGTGCGCGCCGGCGACTTGATCGGCACTCGCGAAGACGGCGAGGCCTTGCACGCCGAGGGCGACGGCTGGATCGTGTTCCCGAACGCGCGTGCCCAGGCGCGGCAGGAGTGGTTCTACCTGGCGCGTCGCAGCCAGCGCTTCTGACCGGCGCCGGGCCGGCCGCGGCTCAGCGCAGCAACGCGCGCAGCGACCGCACCCGGCGGTCGACATAGGCCGGCGCCATCGACCAACGCGCCACCGTCGGGCCGCCGTGCTGGCCACCGGCCGGGACACGGCGCGCGAAGCGCTGCATCCAGACCGTGCCCATGCCGACCTTGCGCGCCGATTTCTGGTGCACCAGCGTGTCCTCGACCAGCACGCAGCGGCTGGGCATCACGCCCAGGCCGACGGCCATCGCCCGCAGCATGCGCGCATCGGGTTTGGGCCGCAGTTGGCCGAACATCGCCATGTCCTCGATCGTGATCACGCCGTCGAACAAATGCCCGATGCGCAGCGCGCCGAGCACCCGCAGCGCATAGGCGCGCGGCGCATTGGTCAAGATGAACTTGCGCCCCGGCAAGCGTGCCAGCGTGGCGAAGTCGTGCCTATGGCCGTTGACCAGGCGCTCTAGCCCGGGCAGGTTGTGGGTGTCGTGCAGAAAGTGCGCCGCCTTCACACCGTGGTGCCGCATCAAACCCAGCAGCGTGGCGCCGTAGCGCAACCAGTAGTGGCGGCGCAGCGCGTTGGCCTGCTCGGTCGGCAGGCCGAGCTCACGCTCGACATAAGCGCCCATGGTGCGGTTGAGCTCGCCAAACACATGCGCACCGGCATCGTGCAAGGTGTTGTCGAGGTCGAACAGCCAGACCGTCTGGCGGTCGATGCGCAGCGTCATCGGCATCTGCCCAGGTTCGCCACGACCAGCATGGCCAGCCAGGACGCAGGGATACGGCGCCGCCAAGCGGACGCCGCGGATCCGGCCATGCCGGGCCGCTGGCGGCGCCCCCTTGCGGGAGAGCGCCGGAGGCGCTGTGAGGGTGGGCTCAATGGCTGCGGATCATCGTGCCGTAGGCCTGGTCGGTCAGGATCTCCAGCAGCAGCGCATGCGGCACACGGCCGTCGATGATGTGCACCGCGTTGACCCCACTCTTGGCCGCGTCGAGCGCGCCAGCGATCTTGGGCAGCATGCCGCCGCTGATCGTGCCGTCGGCAAACAGCTCGTCGATGCGGCGCGCGCTCAGATCGGTCAGCAACTGGCCGGACTTGTCGAGCACACCGCTGATGTTGGTCAGCATCAGCAGCTTCTCGGCCTTGAGCACCGTGGCGAGCTTGGCCGCGACCACGTCGGCGTTGATGTTGTAGCTCTCGTTGTGCTCGCCAAATCCGATCGGGCTGATCACCGGGATGAAGGCGTCGTCCTGCAGCGCAATGACCACGCTGGGGTCTATCGATTCGATCTCGCCGACCTGGCCGACGTCGTATTCCTTGGTCGGGTCGTCGCGGTCGACCATCCTGAGCTTGCGCGCTCGGATCATCCCGCCATCGCGCCCGGTCAGGCCGACCGCCTTGCCGCCAGCCACGTTGATCAGGCCGACGATGTCTTGCTGCACCTCGCCGCCCAGCACCCATTCGACGACTTCCATCGTTTCCTCGTCGGTGACGCGCATGCCCTGGATGAAAGTGCCTTTCTTGCCGATCTTGGCCAGCGCCTCGTCGATCTGCGGCCCGCCGCCGTGCACCACCACCGGGTTCATGCCCACCAGCTTGAGCAGCACCACGTCCTCGGCGAAGTCCTGCTGCAGCGCCGGGTCGGTCATCGCGTTGCCGCCGTACTTGATCACCAGCGTCTTGCCGTGGAACTTGCGGATGTACGGCAGCGCCTGGGCCAGAATCTCGGCCTTGTCACGCGGCGAGATGTGGCTGAGATCAGGGTCGGTGGGGCTGGTCATGGCGAGTCCTTTGATGCATTGCAGCAAGATTTCTTGGGGATTGTAGGAACAAGCGCCAGCCGTCCGAACCCGCCGCCCGGCGTCCAGCCCCAAGCACCGAAAGCCGCGCGTCGTAGCATCGCGGGATGAGCAGCCCGATGAACACCCACCAGCACGATTTGAGCCCGTTCCGCCACAGCCACGCCTTTGGCGACGCCGGCGAGGCAGCGCGCGGTCGTGCCTTGCTGACGGTGACCTGGGTGACCTTGGTGACGATGGCCGTCGAGTTGGTCGCCGGCTGGTGGACCGGCTCGCTGGCGTTGACGGCCGACGGCTGGCACATGGGCACCCACGCCGCGGCGCTGGGCGGCGCAGCACTGGCCATGCACTGGTCACGCCGGGTGCGCGAGCACGAGGGCTTTGCTTTCGGCGGTTGGAAGATCGAGGTGCTGACGGCTTACACCAGCGCGCTGCTGCTCGCTGCGGTGGCGGTCGGCCTGGTCGTCGAGTCGATACGCAGCCTGGCACGGCCCGAGCCGATTGCCTTTGGAGAAGCGATGACCGTGGCCTCGCTAGGCCTGGTCGTCAACCTGGCCAGCGTCTGGCTGCTGTCGCGCGCCGGCGGCCAGCACGGTCACGGTCACGGTCACGGTCACGGTCACGGGCACGGGCACGGGCACGGGCATGAAGCGGCTCATGCACCTGCGCAGCACGGCCATGGGCACCACGACGACCACAACTTCCGTGCCGCCTATGTGCATGTGCTGGCCGACGCTTTCACCTCCTTGCTGGCGATCGCCGCGCTGGCCGGCGGCCTGTGGTGGGGCTGGCGCTGGCTAGACCCGGTGGTCGCGCTGGTGGGCGCGCTGGTGATCGGCCAATGGAGCCTGGGCTTGTTGCGCAGCACCTCGCGCGCGCTGGTCGATGCCACCGCTGACGAGCCCTTGCGCCAGGCCGTGCGTGCTGCGGTCGAGAGCGATGGCGATGCCAAGCTCGCCGACCTGCATGTCTGGCAGGTCGGACCCCAAGCGCATTCGGTGATGATCAGCGTGGTCGCCGACCACCCGCTCGCCGCCGCCGACTACCGGGCGCGCCTGCACGCGCTGCACAGCGTGCGCCATGTCACCGTCGAAGTGCATCGTTGCACCGGCGGCGCGGCCGAGGCCTGAAACAAACCCACCCACCATGCCGTCACCGACCCCTGCCCCACAGCCCCGCAACCCACTGCACGGGCTGACGCTCGAGCAGATCGTCAGCGCGCTGGTCGCCCAATACGGCTGGGCCGGACTGGGAGAGCGCGTGCCGCTGCGCTGTTTCACCAGCGACCCGAGCATCGGGTCGAGCCTGAAGTTCCTGCGCAAGACACCCTGGGCCCGCGACAAAGTCGAATCGCTCTACCTGTTCATGCTGCGAGACCAGCGCCGCAGCGCATCGACCTAGAACGGCAGCTCGAAGCGCTGGCCGCGGTAGTCCAGCACCACCGACTTCAGCCTGATCTGCTGCAGCAGCAATTCGGGCGCCAGCCGTTCGCCTTCGCGCATGACCTGGCCGTTGATGATGACCATGCGCTGCGACGCTTGCTCGGCGTAGACCGATCCGCCGAGCGTGAACACCGGCAGTTCGCGCCGCACCGTCTCGGGCAGTTCAGCCAGCGTGGGCAGACGCGGCGCGCTGGCCGGCGCTGTCGCGGGCAGCGGCGCAGCCAGCAGCGGCAAACCAGCGCTCGAGGCGACGCGTGGCGGCAGCGCTGCAGTGTTCACGGCCGCCGCGCTTGCGGCCAGCGCCGGGGCAGCGGGGACTGCCAGGGGCGTGGCAAGCGCCGGCTCGACCGCTGGCGCCGCGATCCTGGCCGCTGGCGCGACTGTGACGGGCGGCGCAAGGCCGACGGTCGGCGCAAGTCCTGACGGTCCCGACGGCCCCAGCCACCAGCGCGCGCCTGCGGCCAGCAACAAGACCGCAGCAAGGATCCAGGCCAGGCGCCAAGACTTGCGCGCCCCAGCTTGACGAGCCAGCGCCGGGTCGGCCAGCGCGGCCGTTGCGGGCTGGGCGTGCAGGCCCGGCACGGCACCCCGTTGACGCTGGGCTTCGGCTCGGCGTAAAGCCTCGAGGATGTAAGACATCGGCTAGCGCTCCGCCAGACCCGGGGCCAGGCGCGGCTCGACCACGCCTTGCACCCGGTTGAGTTGCATGAAGGTGGTGGGTCCGGCGATGCCGTCGGACCGCAGGCTCTGCGCCACCTGGAAACCCGCCAGCTGCTCGGCCAGCGCGCCGGACAGCCCCTGGCCGGACGCTGGCTGCGCGGCCTGGCGCCAGTCCGCCAGGCCGCGCGCCAGCGCATCGACCGCCGGCCCACGAGCACCCGGCGTCAACGGGTCGCCATAAGCCGGCGGACTGCGCCACAGCGTCGCGAACTCGCCACGCCAAAGCCGGGCCAGTTGATCCAGCGAGACAGCGTAAGTCGCGGGACCGCTGGCCAGCACCGCCTGGCGCGAGCCCAGGCTGACCAGCCGCAGCAGCCTGGTCTGGCCATCGCCATCACGCAACACCAGCAGCACCGGCCGGTCAAGCTGACGAAGCTGGTCCAAGGTGCCGGCGACGCTGCGAAAACACCTCAGCTCACTCATGCGCAACATCGCGCAGGGGTCAGCGCCGCCGATCGCCGCCGCGTCCAAACCCCACAGCCCGGCGAGTTCGCGCCAGGCGGCAGCGTCGTCGCGCGGCGCCAGGCTCCGCAAGCTCCCCAGCGCTGGCAACAACACCCCCGACGCTGGCGCCGCAGGCGAGGCGATGAGCGCCCGCGGCGCGGCCGAGGCTGCTGCAGCGCGCTGCGATGCCGGCTGAGCCGGCTGGCCAAACCAGAATACCGCCCCCGCCAACAGCAGAACCGCAGCGCCGCACCAGGCGGCGACGGGCCACCAACGCCCGAATCCGGCAAGCCGACCCTCGATGTCGAAAACCTCGCGCGCCGCCTGCTCGACGATGCGCCGCCCGACCTGCGCCCGGCCTTGGGCAAAAGCGCCCAGCAAGGCACGGTCGGCCAACAGGTTGATGCGCCTGGGAAGGCCCGCGCTGAGCTGGTGGATGCGGCGCAGCGCCGAAGCGTCGAACGGCATCGCACCGGCATGCCCGGCCACCGCCAGCCGATGCGACAGGTAAGCGGCGGTCTCGGGGGCACTGAGCGCGCACAAGTGGTAGCGGGCGATCACTCGCTGCGCGAGCTGTTCGAGCCCGGGCTCGGCCAGTCTGCGGCGCAGCTCGGGTTGACCGATCAGCATGATCTGCAGCAGCTTGCGCTCATGGGTCTCGAGGTTGGTCAGCAGGCGCAATTGCTCCAGCAACTCGATCGAGAGGTTTTGCGCCTCATCGATGATCAGCACGCATTGGCGGCCCTGCGCATGGGCCTCCAGCAGGTGGCGGTTGAGCGCGTCGATATAGGTCTTGATCGTCGCCGATCCGGCCACGGTCAGGCCGAATTCATCGCACACCGATTGCAGCAGTTCGGTCTCGCTGAGCCTGGGGTTGAAGATGTAAGCCACCTGGCAGCCCGGCGGCAGCTGTTCGAGGAAACAGCGACAGACGGTGGTCTTGCCTGCGCCGATCTCGCCCGACAACAGCACGAAGCCGCCACCACCGCCCACGCCGTAGAGCAGATGCGCCAGCGCCTCGCGGTGGCGCTCGCTCATGTAGAGGTAACGCGGATCGGGTGCGATCGAGAACGGCGGCTGCGACAGACCAAAGAATGGCAGGTACATGAACGCAGGATAGCCGGGCCGCGAGACCAGCCCTGCCTTGCGGCGCCGCCAAGGCCTTGCGCGAGCTCGGCCATAGCGCTTGCCGCTTGATTTGCCGATTAGGCTGACGTCCCGAGTCGGGCTGCCTACACTGATCGCAGCCTCGGCAAAGCAGCGATGCGCCGCCCGAGTAACCCCCACCACCGATCACCCAGGAGTTCGTCATGGTCAAGAAACTTCAGAAACTGGCTGCAGAGGCTTCGACCGCAGGCCTACAAGGCAGCCAGCTGGCGCAGACGGTCAAGGATTCGGCCTCGCAGATCTGGCTCGCCGGTCTGGGGGCGTTTGCCAAAGCCCAGGGCGGCGGCAGCAAGGTTTTCGACGCCTTGATCGCGGAGGGCGTGAGCCTGCAGCGCAAGTCCCAGGCCGTGGCCGAAGAAAAGCTGGGCGACATGGCCGGCAGGATGAGCGCGATGGCGGGCGAAGTCGGGCAACGAGCCAATTCGCAATGGGACAAGCTGGAATCGATCTTCGAGCAACGCACCGAGCGCGCGATGCTCAAGCTGGGCGTTCCGAGCGCGAAGGCCTTGGCGACCTTGTCGGCAAGGGTCGACGCGCTGGCCGAGGCGCTGAGCAAGCTGGGCGCAAGCCCAGGCGTCGCGACCCGCAAAGCGGCGGCCAGCAAGCCGGCCGGCGAAGGGCTGCACGCCGCACCGCCCGAGCCGATCACCGCCAAGAAACGCCGCCCGACCAAGACTGCCGTGCCAACTGCCGCCGCGCAAGCAACTGCCGTCAAGCGCCGAGCGGCGCGCAAGCCAGCCGCGCCGGCGGCTTGAACGCCAAGCTCTCAGCCGGTCAGGGCAGTTCGCGCCGAAAGCGCTATTACTTCAGCGCGCCCGGAAACAGCCACAGCAAGCCAGCGGTCATCGTGACGTAGCGGGCGAGCTTGCCGATCGCCATGTACATCACGCAGGGCCAGAACGGCAGCTTGAGCCAACCCGCCACGGCGCATAGCGGATCGCCCACCACCGGCAGCCAGGACAGCAAGCAGGCCCGCGGGCCGAAACGCGCCAGCCAGCGCAGCGCGCGGCCGTGGCCGTGGCCGGTTTGGTGCGTGACGCGCTCGTAGGCGCGCTCGGCACCGTAGCCCATCCACCAGCTGATCGCCCCGCCCAGCGTGTTGCCCAGCGTGGCCACGCCGACCGCCGGCCAGAACAGCGACGGGTTGAGCTTGACCAGGCCGAACACCGCCGGCTCAGAGCCCAGCGGCAGCAAAGTGGCCGAGACCAGCGACACGATGAACACCGTGCTCAGGCCGAACTTGGGCAAGGCCAGCGCCGCCAGCAGTGCCCCCAGGTGCAGTTCAATCCAGGCATCCATCGGCCCGCATGATAGGCGTGACGGCGCGCGATCAAGCCAAATGCATGGCCCCAAGCCAGCGCTTTCGGCACCAGCACGCCCGCTATACTGGTGCCTAATTTTTCAGCAATCCGATGCATTCCAAGCCCGCCTGAGCATGCAGATCGGCCCGTACACGATGCCGAACCAGCTGTTTGTCGCCCCGATGGCTGGGGTGACCGACAGGCCATTTCGACAGCTCTGCAGACGCCTGGGTGCGGGCTATGCCGTCAGCGAGATGGTCACCTCGCGCAAGGATCTTTGGGCCTCGCTCAAGACCTCGCGCCGCACCGACCATGCCGGCGAGCCAGGTCCGATCGCGGTCCAGATCGCCGGCACCGACGCCGCGATGCTGGCCGAGGCGGCGGCCTACAACATCGACCGCGGCGCCCAGATCATCGACATCAACATGGGCTGCCCGGCCAAGAAGGTCTGCAACAAATGGGCAGGCTCGGCCTTGATGCGCGACGAACCTCTGGCGCTGGCCATCGTCACCGCGGTGGTCGCGGTGTGCGCACCGCGCGGCGTGCCGGTCACGCTGAAGATGCGAACCGGTTGGTGCGACAGCGAGCGCAATGCGGTGGCGCTGGCACGCGCGGCCGAAAGCGCCGGCGTGGCGATGCTCACGGTGCACGGCCGCACCCGCGAGCAGGGTTTCAAGGGCCTGGCCGAATACGACACGGTCAGCGCGGTGAAGGCCGCGGTGCGGGTGCCGGTGGTGGCCAACGGCGACATCGACTCGCCCGCCAAGGCCGCCGAAGTGCTGGCGCGCACCGGCGCTGACGCGCTGATGATCGGTCGCGCAGCGCAGGGCCGACCCTGGATATTTCGCGAGATCGCGCATTACCTGGCCACGGGCCAGGCCCTCGCGCCGCCGACCACGCGCGAGGTCGGGGGTTGGTTGGTGGCGCACTTGCATGAGCATTACGGCTTGTACGGCGAGCAGACCGGTGTTCGCAGCGCCCGCAAGCACATCGGCTGGGCCGTTCGGTCGCTGCCCGGCGGCGAAGATTTCCGCGCGGCGATGAACCAACTCGACGACATCGCCAGCCAGGTCTCGGGGGTGTCAGACTACTTTGACCAACTCGCAGAACAGCACCACTGGCTGCCGCGTGGCATCCCGATCGGCCCGATGGCCGCCAACGAAGACCTCCTTGATCGGCAAGCATGAGCAAGAAAGAAATCGGGGACTGCATCCGCGACAGCCTGGAGCAGTACTTCAAGGACTTGCACGGCACCGAGCCGCGCGCGGTGCACGCGATGGTGATGGAAGCGGTGGAAAAACCGCTGCTCGAGGTCGTGATGAAACTGGCCGACGGCAACCAGAGCAAGGCCGCTGAATGGCTGGGCATCAACCGCAACACGCTGCGCCGAAAGCTGCTAGACCACCAGTTGATCAAGTGAGCCAGCGCGCTCCCTGTTTCCCTCCAAGACCTAGAACATGACCACTGCCCTGCTCTCCGTGTCCGACAAGACCGGCATCGTCGAATTCGCCCGCGCGCTGCACAGCCGCGGCATCTCGCTGCTGTCGACCGGCGGCACCGCCAAACTGCTGGCCGAAGCCGGACTGCCGGTCACCGAGGTGGCCGAGGTCACTGGCTTCCCCGAGATGCTCGACGGCCGGGTCAAGACCCTGCACCCGCGAATCCACGGCGGCCTGCTGGCGCGGCGCGACCTGCCCGAGCACATGGCAGCGCTGCGCCAGCACGGCATCGCCACCATCGACTTGCTGGTGATCAACCTCTATCCCTTCGCCCAGGCCACGGCCAAACCAGGCTGCACGCTCGAAGACGCGATCGAGAACATCGACATCGGCGGCCCGGCGATGCTGCGCGCGGCGGCCAAGAACTGGCAAGACGTGGGCGTGGTGATCGAACCTGCCGACTATGCCCAGGTGCTGGCCGAGCTCGACGCCGGCGGCCTGACGCGCAAGACCAAGTTTGGTCTCGCGCGCAAGGTCTACGCCCACACCGCCGCC
The DNA here is from genome assembly GCA_945878355.1 of Bordetella parapertussis. Lineage (GTDB taxonomy): Bacteria > Pseudomonadota > Gammaproteobacteria > Burkholderiales > Burkholderiaceae_C > Pseudaquabacterium. Next base: position 114,430 of record CAMCTC010000002.1, read on the forward strand.
TACGACGGGATGATCACGAACTACCTCAGCGCGATCGAGCCCGGCGCCGAAGACAGCCCGACCGCAGTGCCCAAGCGCAGCGAATACCCCGAGGTCTACAACCTGCAGTTGCTCAAGACCCAGGACATGCGCTACGGCGAAAACCCGCATCAAAGCGCGGCCTTCTACCGCGAGCGCGAACCTGCGCCGGGAACGCTGTCGCAGTGGGTCCAGTTGCAGGGCAAGGAGCTGTCGTTCAACAACATCGCTGATGCCGACGCGGCCTGGGAGTGCGTCAAGACTTTCAGTGCCAGCAGCGCCTGTGTGATCGTCAAGCACGCCAACCCCTGCGGTGTGGCAGTCGGCGCTAACGCCTTCGAGGCCTATGCCAAGGCCTTGCAGACCGACCCGACCAGCGCCTTCGGCGGCATCATCGCGTTCAACCAGCCGCTGGACGGTGCCACCGCCGAGGCCGTGGCCAAGCAGTTCGTCGAGGTGATCATCGCGCCGGCGATCACGCCGCAAGCCCGGGCCATCTTCGCCGCCAAGCAAAACGTCAGGCTGCTCGAGGTGCCGCTGTCGACCCAGGGCAACCGGCTCGATTTCAAGCGCGTGGGCGGCGGCATGCTGCTGCAGGCTACCGATGCCCGCAACGTCGAGGTCGGTGAGCTCAAACTGGTGACCCGCCTGCAGCCCACGGCGCAGCAGATCGACGACCTGATGTTCGCCTGGAAGGTTGCCAAGTTCGTCAAGAGCAACGCCATCGTGTTCTGCGGTCAGGGCATGACGCTGGGCGTCGGTGCCGGCCAGATGAGCCGCATAGATTCGGCACGCATCGCCAGCATCAAGGCCGGCAACGCCGGGCTGAGCCTGGTCGGCAGCGCGGTCGCCAGCGACGCCTTCTTCCCGTTCCGCGACGGCCTGGACGTGGTGATCGACGCCGGCGCGCGCTGCGTGATCCAGCCTGGTGGCTCGATGCGCGACGCCGAGGTGATCGCCGCCGCCGACGAGCGTGGCGTCGCGATGGTGTTCACCGGCACCAGGCATTTCAGGCACTGAGGCGGTTGGAAGAGGTCTGCGGGGACAACCCCGATTGCGGTCTTGCGGTCAGGCCATGAACATCACCGCCAACGCCCTTCGCCATGAACCTCCACGCTCTGCCTTCAGCCAAGGACTTGCCAACCCATCGCGACCCAGCCAATAGGGGGTTCGCATGGCGGGTCGCATCTCGGGTCGGCGTTGCCATCGCGCTGTGCCTGTGGCTGGCCGACGGCGCGCTGGCCGCCAAGCCAGCGGCCAGCGCACCACCGCCTGCAGCCATTTCCACAGCGCCGGTCGAGACCGGCCGCTGGGTCCATGCGCTGTCTGCCTACCAGCCGCCCAAGTACCCCAGCGGCTTCGAACACTTCGACTACGCCAACCCCGATGCGCCCAAAGGCGGCGTGCTGAGGCTGGCCAACCCCGACCGGCGTTCGAGCTTCGACAAGTTCAACCCCTACACCCTGAAGGGTGTGGCGCCGGCGGCGATGACGATGTTCGTCTTCGAATCGCTGACCGTTGCCTCGCTAGACGAACCCCAGGCGATGTACGGCCTGCTGGCCGAATCGATCTGGGTCGAACCCGACCTGTCGTCGATCTCGTTCCGGCTGAACCCGCTGGCGCGATTTGCCAACGGCGATGCGGTGACGCCCGAGGATGTGGTCCACAGCTTCCGCCAGATCAGCGGCAAGCTGGCCGCGCCGACCTACCAGACCGCTTACGCCGGGGTCGACAAGGCGGTCGTGGTGGACCCGCGAACAGTGCGCTTCGACCTCAAGGAGCGCAAGCTTGACCTGCTGTTCACGGTCGGCGGACTGCCGGTGTTCTCGCGCAAATGGGGGCTGCCAGGCCCATCGGGCGGCGCAGCGAAGAAGTTCGACCAGCTGATCTCCGAGCCGCCGATCACCAGCGGGCCTTACCTGATCGACAAGGTCGAGATGCCGCGCCGCTTGGAACTGCGCCGCAACCCCGACTACTGGGCTCGCGACCTGGGCGTGCGGCGCGGCTTCTTCAACTTCGACCGTATCGTCTACCGCATGTACAAGGACGATGCGGTCAAGCGCGAGGCCTTCAAGGCCGGTGAATTCGACCTGCTCAAGGAGTACCGCGCCAGCGCTTTCGCGCGCCAGCACCAGGGCGCGAAATGGCGCGACGGCCGCATCGTCAAGCAGACCCTGGAGGTCGGCACCGGCAGCATGCTGCAGGCGATGGATTTCAACCTGCGCCGACCCAAGTTCCAGGACATCCGGGTGCGCGAAGCGATCATGCGGGCCTGGGACTTCGAGAGCTACAACCGCTACGGCACCTTCAAGCGCGCCAACAGCATGTTCAACAACACCGAGTTCGCGGCCCAAGGCGAGCCTTCGGCCGATGAGCTCAAGTTGCTGGAACCGTTCCGCACTGAGCTGCCACCCCAGGTGTTCGGACCGGCATTCCGCGCGCCGCGCAACGACACCAGCCCCAACGCGCTGCGCGACAACCTGCGTCGCGCCCGCGACCTGCTCGACGAAGCCGGCTGGAAGGTCGCGCCCGACGGCCGGCTGCGCAACGCGGCGGGCGAGGCTTTCACGATCGAGTACCTCGAGCCCTCGTCGATCGGGCGCAACGTCGCTTTCCAGCGCAACCTCGAAAAGCTGGGCATCACCTTGACCGAACGACTGGTCGACTTTGCGCTGTACCGGCGGCGACTCGAGAGCTTCGACTACGAGATGATCACCATCGTCGAGGGCAAGTTCACGCTGCCTAACGCCAGCGACCTGGAGAGCCTGTACGCCAGCGCCAGCGCCGATGAGCCCGGCAGCAACAACTTTCGCGGCGTCAAGAGTGCGGCGGTGGACGCGCTGATCAAGCGCGTCGCCGCGGCCACCACGCTGACCGAGTTGCGGACCGCCTCGCATGCGCTGGACCGGGTGGTGATGTGGAGCCATTGGCAGATTCCACAGCTGTTTGCCAATGGCGAACCCGTCTCTTACTGGAACAAGTTCGGCCGACCCGGCGTCGCGGCCAAGCATTTTTCGATCGACTCTTACTCTGGCGACAGCAGTGCCCCCTGGCCACTGTGGACCTGGTGGGACAAGAGCCTGGACAAGCCCGCGACCAAGCGCTGAGAACCCACCATGCTGAGCTACATCGTCAAACGCATCCTGCTGATGCTGCCCACACTGCTGGGGGCGCTGACCGTGACCTTCATCGTGATCCAGTTCGTGCCGGGCGGACCGATCGAGCAGATCATGGCCGAGGCCCGCGCCGGCCAGAAAGGCGGCGACACCGAGGGCTACCGAGCCAGCCGTGACATCGACAAGCAGCAGATCGCAGAGTTGAAGAAGCTCTACGGCTTCGACAAGCCGGTGCACCAGCGCTATCTCGAGATGCTGGCCAACTTCGCCCGCTTCGACCTCGGCCGCAGTTTCATGCACAACAAGGACGTCTGGACGCTGATCAAGGAGAAGCTGCCGGTCTCGATCAGCCTGGGTCTGTGGACCTTTGTGCTGTCCTACCTGATCTCGATCCCGCTGGGCATCGCCAAGGCGGTGCGCGAAGGCACGCGCTTCGACACCCTGACCACCTCACTGGTACTGGTGGGCTATGCGATCCCTGGCTTCGTGCTCGGCGTGCTGCTGATCGTGCTGTTCGCAGGCGGCACCTTTCTGGACTGGTTTCCGCTGCGCGGGCTGAGCTCGGACAACTGGACCGAGCTGTCGTTCGCGGCCCGCATCGGCGACTACTTCTGGCACCTGGCGCTACCGCTGACCTGCTTGGTGATCGGCAGCTTCGCGGCGCTGACGATGCTGACCAAGAACACCTTCGTCGAAGAGATGCGCAAGCAATACGTGCTGGTGGCCCGCGCCAAAGGCTTGTCGCAGCGCCGGGTGCTCTACAAGCACATCTTGCGCAACGCGCTGATCCCGCTGGTCACCGGTTTTCCGGCGGCCTTCGTCCATGCTTTTTTCGCCGGATCGGTGCTGATCGAAACCCTGTTTTCACTCGACGGCCTGGGCCTGCTGGGCTTCGAAGCGGTGACGCGGCGCGACTACCCCGTGGTGCTGGGATCGCTCTACTTCTTCACGCTGATCGGCCTGGTGGTCAAGCTGGTCTCCGACCTGCTCTACCTGTTGGTCGACCCGCGGGTGCAGTTCGGGAGCGTGGCGAAATGACCGGATCGAACGTCGTGCCAGACAGCACCGCCGCTTCCAAGCCGATGTCGCCCAATGCCAGGTCCTGGGCTCGATTCAAGCGCCACCGTCTGGGCTACCGGTCGCTGTGGCTGTTCATCGCGCTGCTGCTGACGGCCACGCTGGCCGAGCTCGTCAGCAACGACAAACCCTTTGTCGCCAGGATAGACGGCAGGCTGATGTTCCCTATCGTCAGCAACCCCAGCGAGTTGGCACTGGGCGGGGATTTCGCCACGGCCACCGACTGGAAAGACCCGTTCATCAGCGCGCTGCTGGCCCAGTCCGGCAACTGGACGCTGGCCGCGCCCAACCCGCATTCGGCCAACTCGACCGACTACTTCAGCAAGCTGGCGCCGCCTGCGGCGCCGAATGCCAAGAACTGGCTGGGCACCGACGACAAGGGCCGCGACATGTTCGCGCGACTGCTCTACGGTTTCCGCGTCAGCATCTGGTTCGCGATCGCGCTGACCGCGGTCGGCACCACGATCGGTGTCGTGATGGGCGCGCTGATGGGCTATTTCGGCGGCCGGATCGACCTCACGCTGCAGCGCCTGATAGAGGTCTGGGGCGCGGTACCCGAGCTCTACCTGCTGATCATCTTCGCGTCGATCTTCGAGCCTTCGTTGGGCTTGCTGCTGATCCTGCTGTCGCTGTGGGGCTGGCTGGGCTTGTCGGACTATGTTCGGGCCGAGTTCCTGCGCAACCGCTCGCTCGAGTTCGTCAAGGCCGCGCGCGCGCTGGGGCTGAGCAACGCACAGATCATCCGCCGCCACGTGCTGCCGAACTCGCTGACGCCGGTGATCACCTTCCTGCCTTTCCGGATGAGCGCGGCGATCCTGGCGCTCACCTCGCTCGATTTTCTCGGCCTGGGCGTGCCAGCATCGGTGCCCTCGCTGGGCGAATTGCTGCAGCAGGGCAAGGCCAACCTCGACGCCTGGTGGATCATCCTGCCAACCTTTGCGCTGCTGACCGTGACGATGCTGCTGCTGACCTTCATCGGCGACGCGCTGCGCGATGCCTTCGACACCCGAAAGTCCTGAAGTGAGCGCACCGCTGCTGGAGATCGACCAACTGAGCGTGCGCTTTGGCGCCGCGACCGTGGTCCAGGACCTGTCGCTTTCGATCCAGGCCGGCGAGAAGTTCGCGCTGGTCGGCGAATCGGGATCGGGCAAATCGATCACCGCGCTGAGCGTGCTGCGCTTGGTCGACGCCGCAACCAGCAGCGGCGCCATCCGCTTCGAGGGCGAGGACTTGATGGGGCGCAGCGAGCGCCAGATGCTGGCCATCCGCGGCGCGCAGATCGGCATGATCTTCCAGGAGCCGATGACCGCGCTGAACCCGCTCTACACCGTGGGCAACCAGATCGTCGAGGTGCTGGCACTGCACGAGGGCCTTCTACCCAATGCGGCACGCGCGCGCGCGATCGAGCTGCTGACGCGCACCGGCATCCCTGAGCCTGAACGCCGTGTCGACAGTTACCCGCACGAGCTGTCGGGCGGCCAGCGCCAGCGCGCGATGATCGCGATGGCGCTGGCTTGCCGCCCCAAACTGCTGATCGCCGATGAGCCCACCACCGCGCTCGACGTCACGATCCAGGCCCAGATCCTCGCGCTGCTGACTGAGTTGCAGCGCGAGATGGGCATGGCGCTGCTGTTCATCACCCATGACCTGAACCTGGTGCAGCGCTTCTCCGACCGGGTCGGCGTGATGGAGCGCGGCAAGCTGGTCGAGGTCGGCAGCACCGCCGAAGTGTTCGCGCGCCCGCGGCATGCCTACACCCAGCGCTTGCTCGCCACCCGGCCGCAGCGTGTCGTGCAGCCGGTGGCGGCCGACGCGCCCGTGCTGGTCGAGGCCCGAGCTGCCGACGTCAGTTTCGCGATCCCGACCGGATGGTTCAGCAAGCGGCGCTTTGCCGCCGTGACCCAGGCCACACTGCAACTGCGGCGCGGCGAGACACTGGGCATCGTCGGCGAATCGGGTTCGGGCAAGACCACGCTGGGCATGGCCTTGCTGGCCTTGCAGCCGCTGGCCGCTGGTCAGGTGTGGATGGGCGGCGAGCGCATCGACAACGCCGACCGCCGCGCACTGCGAGCGATGCGTCGCCGCATGCAAGTCGTGCTGCAAGACCCTTTCGCATCGCTGTCGCCGCGCATGACGGTGGGCCAGATCGTCGGCGAAGGCCTGGCGCTGCACCAGAGCGGCCTGAGCGCTGCCGAGCACGACCAGAAGGTGCTGGCGATGCTGGCCGAGGTCGGTCTGTCCGAGCGTGACGGCGTGGCGAACGTGCTGCAGCGCTATCCGCATGAGTTCTCGGGCGGCCAGCGCCAACGCATCGCGATCGCACGCGCGGTGGTGCTGCAGCCCGAGGTGCTGGTGCTCGACGAGCCGACCTCGGCGCTAGACGCATCGGTGCAGCAGCAGGTGCTGGCGCTGCTGGCCGAACTGCAGCAGCGACACGGCCTGAGCTATGTCTTCATCAGCCACGACCTGGCCGTGATCCGGGCGATGGCGCACCGGGTGATGGTGATGAAGGACGGCGTGGTGGTCGAGGAGGGCGAGACGCTGGCGCTGTTCGACGCGCCGCAGCATGCCTACACCCACGCGCTGCTGGCCGCAGCGCATCTGGCTTGATCGGCGCGGCAATGTCGCCGAGCTGACACATTGGCCGCGGGTTTGCGCGCTCCCAGTCGCTGCGCAGCACCACTAAGATACCCAGCCTTCGCCCGGTGTCGCCTTCTGAAGGGTTCCATGAACACAGCAAGCGCCGAGGTCTGCCAGCCCTTGATCACGGGCCGCGCGATGGTAACCCGCTCGGGCAACGGACAATGCGACGCGCCAGACCGTGGCGAACCGATCTTCAACGCGGCTTCCCGCTGGGCGGGCTCGACATGAGCACGCCCACCGCCTAGCCAACCTAATGCCCAATCAGGGCGCATTGCAAGGAGTCACCCGCATGACCAGACAACAGGATTCCAAGACCATCCAACAACCGGGCACCAAGTGGCGCTTGCTGGCGGCAGCCGCCGCGCTGTGCGCCGCAAGCAGCGCACAGGCCCAGGAGACCTTCAAGGTCGGCATCGTCAGCTTCCTGTCGGGCCAGGCGGCCGAGAGCTTCGGCATCCCAGCGGTCAACGGTGCCAAGGTGCTGCTCGAGGCTTTCAACAAAGGCGCCGCACCAGCGCCGTACAACAAGGTCGGCTTCGGTGGCATGAAGCTCGAGTTCGTCTACGTCGACGAGAACGGCGGCGCGACCAAACAGGTGCAGGAGTTGAAGAACCTGTACGACCGCGAGAAAGTCGACGCAGTGCTGGGCTATGTCGGCTCGGGCGACTGCCTGGCGGTGGCGCCTGCGGCCGAGGAGATGAAGAAGTTCCTGATCCTCTACGACTGCGGCTCGCCGCGGATCTTCGAGGACAACAAGTTCAACTACGTCTTCCGCACCGCCTCGCACGGCGCGATGGACAACGTCGCGCTGGCGCGCTACCTCAAGGCCAAGAACGTCAAGGCCGACTCCTACAACATGATCAACCAGGACTACGCCTGGGGCCAGGACTCGAAGAAAGACTTCAGCTGGTCGATGGAGAAGCTGCTCCCTGGGGCCAAGGCGGGCGAAGACCAGTTGCCCAAGTTCGGCGCCGGCCAGTACGGCACCGAGATCTCGGCCTTGATGGCCAAGCCCGCCGACGTGACGCATTCCAGCCTGTGGGGCGGCGATCTGCAGGCCTTCATCCTGCAGGCCAGCCCGCGCGGTCTGTTCAAGAAGACTCAAGTCGTTCTGTCGGCCGGCGACCATGTGTTGCCCGGACTGGGCGACAAGATGCCCGACGGCGTGATCCTCGGTGCCCGCGGCGCCTACGGACTGATGTCGCCCAAGAGCGCGCTCAACGACTGGTGGTGGGATCTGTACTCCAAGGCCTACAACGTCTACCCGGTGCAAGCCCCGTACCGCATGGTGCAAGGCCTGCTGGGCTTGAAGCTGGCAGCCGAGAAAGCCATGGCCGCCAACGGCGGCAAGAAGCCCAACCACGAGCAACTCGCCACGGCGCTCAGAGGCATGGAATGGGATTCGCCGGCCGGCAAGATCAAGATGGCGATTGCCGGCGGCCACCAGGCGATCCAGGAGACAGCGATCGCCAGGACGCGCTACGACGCTGCCAAGAAGATGGTGATGCTCGACGACATCATGCGCTTCCCGGCCGAATGCGTGAATCCGCCAGCGACGATGAAGTCGGAAGACTGGATCAA
>CAMCTC010000003.1 GCA_945878355.1 Bordetella parapertussis
CGTCCAGCCCCGACATGTCGTCGACGCTGAACACCCGCACTTGGTGTTGCCGGCGCTCGGCCCACAGGATCACGAAGCCGCCCAGAATAAAGGTGGTGGCCACTGTCGGGGCGTTGAACAAGTGCGATTTCAGAAACTTGCCGAACAGCAGCCCCAGCACGGCCAGCGGCAGAAAAGCCACCCCGACATTGAGCAGCAAGCGCCGCGCCTTGACATCAGTGCTCAGGCCACCCAGCACGCCGGCGATGCGGGCCCGGAATTCCCAGACCACGGCCAGGATCGCTGCCGACTGGATCACGATCTCGAACAGCTTGCCGCGCTCGTCGTTGAATTTCAGCAATGCACCGGCCAGGATCAGGTGCCCGGTGGACGACACCGGCAGGAACTCGGTCAGCCCCTCGACCACGCCCATGATCGCGGCCTTGCCCAGCAACATCAAATCCACATGCGCTCCCGGCCCAAAATCTGCGGATGATAGCGGCCGGCTTCGGCCGGCCTTGGGGCGCTCAGTAACCGGCGCGGGCCAGCGTGATTTCCAGCCCGCGCGCCGTCACCGTCACCGCGCCGGGCTGCAGGCCGAGTTGTCGCAACGTGGCCTGACGCTCGGCAGGAACGCGGTAGATAACGAGGTCTTCGAGTGCACGCTCGGCCAATGCCTGGCCTATCCGAGCCACATTGCCGGCCTCGGCGGAGGGCTTGGTCGCGGCTGCGGCGCCGGCCTCGAAACTCAGTCGATCAATCCTGACCTGGATCAGGCGGACCGAAGCATCGCGGGCGTCATAACGCAGCGTGCTGTCAAACCCGAGATGCCCGCTGCCGACCTTGCCGGACAAGCGCTCACGGCTTGACAAGTTCAGCGTCAGCGCCAAGCGGTTTTGCGCCGGCAGCAGGCGCAGCATCGGCGCTGTGAGCTCCAGGTCCAAAAGCTCCAGCACCCGTCGCTGGATCGGGAACACGCCTGCGAGCAGCAGCCTGAGCTCGGTTTCGCTCAGCGTGATCACCGTCGGCACGCCAAGTCCGGCGCAGCCTGCAAGTCCTGCGGCTGCGGCGGCCGACATCGCAGCCATCAGATTTCGTCGGTTCATGGCATCTCTTGGGCGGCGGCGCAGTGTAGGGCCAGGCCACTCAACGGTGGCGGGCCAGCGGCAGCTTGACCCATCGAAGGCCTGCGGCTACATTACTGACCCATTAGTCAATAAAATGCCAAGCACCGAACCCAGCCATCGCCGCCGCAAGCAAGCCCGCCCACAGGAACTGCTAGACGCAGCACTCGAGCTTTTTGTCGAGAAAGGCTTTGCGGCGACCCGGGCTGAAGAGGTGGCCTTGCATGCGGGTGTCTCCAAAGGCACGCTGTACCGCTACTACCCGAGCAAGGAAGACCTGCTCAAGGCGGTGATCAGCCACAACCTGTCGGCCCGAATCGCTGAAGGCGCCGACATGGCAGCCCGGTTTGAAGGCAGCGCGGGGGCATTGCTGCGCGGCATGCTGATCGACTGGTGGACCCAGCTCTACGACAGCCCGGCCGCGGGCGTGTTCAAGCTGGTGATCACCGAGGTGCGAAATTTCCCGGAGATCGCGCAGCACTATGCCAGCGCAGTGGTCGAGCCGGCCCACCAGTTGCTCGGCAGCATCGTTCGCCGAGGCATCGCACAAGGTGAATTCCGAAGCGTCGATATCGGCCACGCGGTCCACTCGTTGGTGCTGCCGCTGGTGATGATCTGCCTGCACCGCCATTCGCTGGGCGCCTGCGCGCTGGACTGGCACCTCGATGGCCCGGCCTTCATCGCCCAGCATGTGAACCTGGTGCTCGACGGGCTGTGCGCCCAGCCAGCCGGTCAGCCCAAAGCTGGCCTGCCAACCCCATCACTGTCTCGCTGATCCTTCATGAAAACCTGGCTCCGTTGGTTGCTGCTGTCGATTGTGTTGTTGGTCTTGATCGTGTTTGGGGTGCGCTCGCTCAGGCAGCGCACACCCGCCGTGGCGCCGCCCGCCGCGGCGGCCAGCGCCGCGATCAACGCGCTGGAGTTGGGTGCGCAAGACGTGACCCTGGTGATGCGCCTGCCGCTGACCAGAGTTCTGGACGTCTCAGGCAGCCTGAGGGCGGTCAACAGCGCTTTCGTCAAGGCCCGCGTGGCCGCTGAAATCCAGCGACTCGACGTTCGAGAAGGGGACGCCGTGCGCGCCGGCCAACAGCTCGGTCAGCTCGACGCGACCGAGTTTGATTGGCGCTTGCGCCAAGCCGAGCAGCAGGCCGCTGCGGCGCGCGCGCAGTTGGAGATCGCCCAGCGACAGTTCACCAACAACAAGGCCTTGGTGGCCCAGGGCTTCATTTCGCCCACCGCGCTGGACAGCTCGGCATCGAGCGAAGCAGGTGCCCATGCCACGCTGCAAGCCGCGCTGGCCGCCGTGGAACTGGCCCGCAAGTCGCGCGCCGACGCGGTGCTCGTTGCACCGATCGCGGGCCTGGTCGCACAGCGCCTGGCCCAGCCCGGCGAGCGGGTCGCGGTCGACGCCAAGATTCTGGAGATCGTCGACCTGTCGCGGATCGAGCTCGAGGCTGCGATCGCACCGCAAGACCTGGCCACGCTGAGGGTCGGCGCGCAAGCCCGGTTGTCGGTCGACGGCATCACTGACACCATGGCTGCCAGCGTGGTGCGGATCAACCCCAGCGCCCAGGCCGGCTCACGCACCGTGACCGCCTACTTGGCCGTGACACCGCACCCCAGCCTGCGCAATGGTTTGTTTGCACGTGGCTGGATCTCGCTCGACAAACGCAACGCGCTGGTGCTGCCGCTGTCGGCGGTGCGCAGCGACCAGGCCAAGCCCTATGCAATTCGCATCAACCAGGGCCGCGCCGAACAGCGCATGCTGAGCCTGGGCACACGCGGCCAGTCCGACGGCGTCGATGTGGTCGAAATCCTGGCCGGCCTGGCCGAAGGCGACCAGGTGCTTGCAGCCAGCGCCGGAGCAGTGCCTGCAGGCGTGCTGCTGAAAGCGCCGCCCCTGGTCGCAGCATCGGCCTCGGCCTCGGCCTCGGCCAGCGCGAGCCGCTGAACCGCCATGTGGTTCACTCGCCTGTCGATCGGCAACCCGGTGATGGCCGTGATGGTCATGCTGGCCTTCGTCGTGCTGGGTTTGTTTTCGTACCAGCGACTGAAGGTCGACCAGTTTCCAGAGATTGATTTCCCGACCGTCGTCGTGCAGACCGATTACCCGGGTGCAGCGCCCGAGGTCGTCGAGTCCGAGGTCACCCGCAAGATCGAGGAAGCCGTCAACACGATCGCCGGCATCAACCAGCTGTTCTCGCGCAGCTACGAGAGCAGCTCGGTCGTGATCGTTCAGTTCAACCTCGATGTCAACGGCCGCCGCGCCGCCGACGACGTGCGCGAAAAGCTCGCCATCATCAAGGCCAGCTTCCGCGATGAGGTCAAGGAGCCGCGGGTCTCCCGGTTCGATCCAGCGAGCACGCCTATTTTTTCGATCGCCGTGACCTCGCCAGACGCGAGCAAGAGCGTTCAGGAGCTCACCACCTACGCCGACCAGGTGCTGACCAAGCGGCTGGAGAACGTCCGGGGTGTGGGGTCGATTGCGTTGGTGGGTGGCGTCAAGCGCGAGATCAACGTCTACCTCAAGCCGCAGGCGATGGAGGCCTTTGGCGTTGGGGTCGAGGCGGTGATGGCAGCGGTGCGAACCGAGAACCAGGACTTGCCCGCCGGCAGCCTGCGCTCGCGCGACGCCGAGCGCAGCGTCCAGATCCTCGGCCGGGTCAAACGCCCTGAGGATCTCAACGGGCTGATCGTCGCGCGGCGAGGCGGCGCAGGCGGCCAACCAGTGCGGCTGTCGCAGGTGGCCGATGTGGTCGATGGCCCCGAAGAGCTGGAGAACCTCGCGCTCTACAACGGGCAGCGAATGCTCGCCCTCGAGGTCAAGAAGAGCCAAGGCGAAAACACCATCGACGTCGTCGACGGCCTGCTGTCGACGATCGCATTGCTCAAACCGCAGTTGCCGCCAGGCATGTCGTTGGAAGTGATACGCGACGGCTCACGCTCGATCCGGGTCTCGGTCGCGAACGTCAAGCGCACGCTTTTCGAAGGCGCGCTGCTGACGATTGCGATCGTTTTCCTGTTCCTCAACTCGTGGCGCTCGACCGTGATCACCGGGCTGACGCTGCCGATTGCGCTGATCGGCACTTTCGCGTTCATGGACATGTTCGGCTTCACGATCAACATGATCACGCTGATGGCGATGAGCTTGTGCGTCGGCCTGCTGATCGACGACGCGATCGTCGTGCGCGAGAACATCGTGCGCCATGTGCAGATGGGCAAGAGTGCACGTGAGGCCGCGTTGGCGGGCACCAACGAGATCGGGCTGGCGGTGCTGGCGACGACGCTGTCGATCGTCGCGGTATTTCTGCCGATCGGTTTCATGAGCGGCATCATCGGCAAGTTCTTCCACGAATTCGGGTTGACGATCGTCGCAGCGGTGATGATCTCGATGTTCGTCAGCTTCACGCTCGACCCGATGCTGAGCTCGGTCTGGCACGACCCGGCGATAGACCGCGAGCACAAGCGCGGCGAGCGCTTCAAGCCGGTCGGCCTGTACGACCACACGCTGGGCCGCTTGACCCATGCGGTGGACCAAGCCGCTCACCGACTGGGTGACGCCTATGTCGCGACGCTGGCCTGGTCGCTGCGCCACAAAGGCGTGACGGTGTCGATCGCGCTGTCGACCCTGGTCGGCGCGATCGCGCTGCTGCCGATGCTGGGCACCGAGTTCGTGCCCAAGGCCGATTACTCCGAGACCAACCTGAGCTACTACACGCCAGTGGGCTCGTCGCTGGCGAGCACCGAGGCCAGAGCACGCCAGGTCGATGCGATCCTGCGCGAGATGCCCGAGGTGAAGTACACGCTGTCGACCATCAACACCGGGCAGGCCGCTGGGCGCAACTACGTGTCGGTGTTCATCCGGCTGGTCGACCGAAAAGACCGCAAGCGCAGCGTCGACGAGATGTCGGTGCCGCTGCGCGCCAGGCTCAACGCGCTGGCCGGCATCACCGTCACCCACGTCGGGCTGGTCGATTCGGTAGGCGGTGGCAAACCCATCTCGCTGTCGATCCAAGGCACCGACCTGGTCGAACTGCAGCGCCTGACGACGACCTTGATGGCCAAGCTGGCAAAAATCCCGGGTCTGGTCGACCCCGACACCAGCATGAAGCCGCCTAAGCCGACCGTCGCGATCGAGGTGCGACGCGACGCTGCCAATGACCTGGGCCTGTCGGTGGGCAGCATCACCAACAGTTTGCGGGCCATGGTGGCTGGACAGACCGTGGGCGATTGGCGCGCCGCCAACGACCAGACCTACGACATCAAGGTCAGGCTGGCGCCAGCCTCGCGCGACAACCCGCAGGACCTGGGCCGCATCAGCCTGGTGTTGGGCAGCAACCCCGACGGCTCATCGCGCAGCGTTCGACTGTCCCAGGTGGCCGACATCCGCGCCGGCTTTGGCGCAACCCAGGTCAACCGGCGCGACCTCAACCGCGAAAGCGAACTCAGTGCCAACACCGACGGCCGCTCGGTGGGCGAAGTCTCGACCGACGTCCGCAAACTGATCGCAGCCACACCGCTGCCACCAGGCTACAGCTACCGCTTTGGCGGCTCGACCAAGGACATGCAAGAGAGTTTTGGCTATGCCTTGTCGGCGTTGGCGCTGGGCGTGGTCTTCATCTACATGATCTTGGCCTCGCAGTTCCGCAGTTTCCTGCAGCCGCTGGCGCTGATGAGTTCGCTGCCGCTCACGTTGATCGGCGTGGTCGGCGCGCTGCTGGTCTGGCGCAGCACGCTCAACATGTTCTCTGTCATCGGCGTGATCATGCTGATGGGCTTGGTGACCAAGAACGCAATCCTGCTGGTCGACTTTGCGATCCGGGCTCGTGCGACCACGACCGACGACCAAGGCCTGGAAACACCAGGTCTGCCGCGCAACGAAGCCTTGTTGCTGGCCGCCAAGGTGCGGCTGCGGCCGATCTTGATGACGACGCTGGCGATGATCTTCGGCATGCTGCCGCTGGCGCTGGCGCTGACCGAAGGGTCGGAGCAACGCGCCCCCATGGGCCAAGCGGTGATCGGAGGCGTCATCACCTCATCGCTGCTGACGCTGGTGGTCGTGCCGGTGATCTACTGTTGGCTCGATGACATGGGGTCATGGATCCAGCGCAAACTCACGCGCGCTGCTTCAGCCGAACAGCCTATCGCAGCGGCTGCGCCGAAATAGAATCCGCAGTGATCCACCCGACAGCGCCCGCCCCCTTTCCAAGACCGCCAGGACTAGCACGATGAACATCGAACAGGCCCGCTTCAACATGATCGAGCAGCAGATCCGCCCCTGGGACGTGCTCGATCACGGCGTGTTGTCCTTGCTGGCCATGGTGCGGCGCGAGGATTTCGTGCCGCCAGCCTACAAAGCGCTGGCTTTTGTCGATACCGAGGTGCCGCTGGCGCCCGGCGGCCGCGACGGCCAGTGCATGTTGGCGCCGCGCGTAGAGGCCAGGTTGCTGCAAGAGTCGCATGTCCAACGTCACGAGCGGGTGCTCGAGATCGGTGCAGGCTCCGGCTTCATGGCGGCGCTGCTGGCGCACCGGTCGCAATCGGTGATCACGCTTGAGCGCGTGCCCGCGCTCGCCGAAATGGCCGCAGCCAACCTGCGCCGCGCCGGCGTGCTCAATGCCAGCGTGCGCGAGGCCGACGGCGCACTAGGCCTGTCCAGCGAGGCGCCCTTCGACCTGATCATGCTGTCGGGCTCGGTGGCGGAACTGCCGCAAGTGTTGCTCGATCAGATCAAGATCGGTGGCCGCTTGCTGGCCATCGTCGGTCAGGAGCCCGTGATGCGCGCGGTGCGGATCACCCGGCTGTCGGCCACCGCGCTGAAGTCGGAGGACCTGTTCGACACCGTCGCGCCACGCCTGATCGGCATCGCCGAACCGAGCCGCTTCGCGTTCTGAGTTGCGACGCACGATGCCTTGATGCGGTGAATCCGTCGACCGCAATTCCACCCGATTTTCGATCAGCCCACCAAGAGGATTCAGTTCATGCACAGCCAGAAATCAGGTCTACTGCCCCGGCTCGCCCGTCCGAGCCTGCTGGTGCTGGCGCTGGGGACAGCGCTGGCCAGCAACGCTCAAGCGCAGCGCTTGTTGGAGATGTATGACGCTGCCCGCGCCTATGACGCCAGCTACCAGTCGGCGCGATCGCAGGCCGAATCAACCGTCTTCAAGGCCGAACAGAGCCGAGCCCTGAACCGCGCCACCGTCAACGCCACAGGCTCGCTCGGGCTGGTCCGGGCCGACACACCGACCTCCCCCACGACCACCTCGACCAACACGCTCCAGCAATCGCTTGGATTGACGGCGCAGCAGTCCTTGTTCAACCGAGGCAACGACGCGACGATCTCACAGGCCGAGCGCGGCATCGAGCTGGCGCGAGCGCAGCTGCTGGCCGTCGAGCAAGACCTGATCGTTAGGGTTGCCCAAGCCTATTTCGACGTGCTGACATCCACCGACGCGCTCGGAACGGTACAGACTGGGAAAAAGGCGATCGCCGAGCAGCTCGCATCGGCCAAGCGCAATTTCGAGGTCGGCACCGCCACCATCACTGACACGCGCGAGGCGCAGGCCCGTTTCGACCTCGCCACAGCGCAAGAACTCGCGGCCGAGAACGATCTCAACGTCAAGCGCCTGGCGCTCGAGAGCGTCGTCGGCCGCAACGGCCTGAACCCGAAGCCGATGGCCGTGCCGGTGCTGCTGCCCACGCTGCTGCCGGCCAATGTCGAGGAGTGGGTGACACAGGCCGACAGCGTCAGCCCGCAGCTGCAGCAACTGCGCATCGCGCGAGAAGTGGCCAAGCTCGAAACCGCGAAGGCACGTACCGGCAACCTGCCAACCGTGGGGCTGAGCGCGTCGATGACCGAGGCCCACACGCGCCTGAGCTACCAGACCAAGACTGGTACACCGCCGAGTCTTTCCGGCACAGGCTTCACCACCAGCATCGCGCTGCAGTTCAACATGCCGCTGTACACCGGCGATTCGGTGCAGAACCGCATCAAGGAGACCCTGGTGCTCGAAGACAAGGCGCAGAGCGACCTCGAGGCCGCCCGGCGCAGCGTGGCCCAGGGCACGCGCAGCGCCTTCTTCGGTGTGCGATCGCTGCGGGCTCAGGTCACGGCACTGGAAGCGGCCGAGTCGTCGAGCCAGCTTGCGCTGGAGGCAACCCAACTCGGCTACAAGGTCGGCGTTCGCGTCAACCTCGATGTGCTGAACTCACAAACCCAGCTGTTCCAGGCCCAGCGCGACCTGGCGAAGGCACGCTACGACGTCGTCGTCAACAGCCTGAAGCTGCGCCAGGCCTCGGGCCAACTGCAGCCCCAGGATGTGAACGCGGTCGACGCCTTGCTGGCGCGCTGAGCGCTGGGCATCTGGCAACAGCCGGGCTCTCGCCAGTCGCCCCGGTCAGCCAGGAAGAGCGGGCCGGATGTGCAGGAGCACCTGCTGCGTGACCAAGGCTGCAGCACCCCGATGGGCGCCGGCAAAGCTTAGCGCTCGCCGGACCCAGGCGCCTCGATCCGGGCTTCGCGCCAGACCCACGCCGACCGCCACGGCATCCTTGATGCTAGCGACCCGGATCGCAGCGCGCACGGCCAGCGCTTGTTTGGCGGCCTGGGCGAAATTGAAGGTGTGCGGCCCCATCACGACCGGGCAGCCGCAGGCTGCAGCCTCGATCAGGTTTTGACCGCCGAGTGGCGCGAAGCTGCCACCAAGCAACGCAACATCGGCGCATGAGTAATAGGCCGGCATCTCGCCGATCGAGTTGCCGAGCCAGACATCGGCATCGCCGGCCGACGCCGGCGGCAACTCGGCCCAGTCGCTGCGACAGCACAGCGTCAAGCCCTGGGCCCGGATCATCGCAGCGACCTGCTCGAAACGCTGCGGATGGCGCGGCACCAGCAGCAGCAACGGACGCGGCGCCGGTTGCGCCAACCAGGCTGCGAGCAGCGGAGCCTCCTCGCCCTCGCGGGTGCTGGCGGCGAGCACGACCGCTCGGTCCAGCGTGCCGCGCCAGCGCTGACCCAGCGCCATCAACTCGGGCGCCGGTGTCGAATCGAACTTGAGGTTGCCGCTGACCGTGATCAGCGGCACGCCAGCCTCGGCCAAGCGCTTGGCATCGTCCTCGGTCTGCGCCAAGGCCACTGTCAAGCGGCGCGCCGCGGGGTAGAGCAGCGCGCGCAAGCGCCGGCCCTTGCGCGCACTGCGCTCGCTCAATCGGGCATTGGCCAGCACCATCGTCAAACCGCTGCGCTCGGCCTCGCGCATCAGGTTGGGCCACAGCTCGGTCTCCATCAGCACGCCGACAGAGGGCTGAAAGCGACGCAGAAAACGCCGCACTGCACCTGGCGTGTCATACGGCAGCCAGACCTGGAGGTCGCCTGGGCCCAGCAGTTCGCGACCAGCACTGCGGCCGGTCGCTGTGCCATGCGTGAGCAACAAGCGCAGGCCGGGCCGGGCCGCGCGCAAGGCCTGCAGCAAAGGCATCGCGGCACGGGTTTCGCCGAGCGAGACCGCATGCAACCACAGCGCGCCCGGCGCCGGCAGCGGCCCGCGGTACCAGGCCAGGCGTTCGCCAATCGCCTCGCGGTAGCCGGGCTCGACCGAACCGCGCCGCCACAGCCGCAGAAGATAGAGCGGTGTGGCCAGTCGCAGCAGCACGCCGTAGATGGCGGCTGCGGCCGACTCGAACAGCGGCTTCATACCCCCCACCGATTCAAAGCACAAACCGGATCAATGCGCCGCCTTGACAACCTGGGCATCGGGCTTGACGGCGTGCAAAGCCGCCATGAAATCGGTCTCGATCCGGTGCAAGGCATCGGCCGTGTGGCCCTCGAATCGAAGCACGAGCACCGGCGTTGTGTTGGACGCGCGGACCAGACCGAAGCCATCGGTGTAATCGGCCCGCAGACCGTCGATCGTCGTGATCACCGCACCCGGGAATTGCGCACTGGCCTGCAGCGCAGCGACGACGCGCGGCGGCTCGCCTTCGGCACATTCAACGTTGAGCTCAGGCGTCGAAAACGAGGTCGGCAGCGCGTCGAGGACAGCGCTAGGGTCCTTGCTTCGTGACAGGATCTCGAGCATCCGCGCTGCCGTGTAGGTCGCGTCGTCAAAGCCATACCAGCGCTCACCGAAAAATATGTGGCCGCTCATTTCACCCGATATCGGCGCTCCGATTTCACCCATCTTGGCCTTGATCAGCGAGTGGCCGGTCTTGTACATCATCGGTATGCCACCCGCCTTCTTGATCACCGGCGCAAGGCGTTGCGAGCACTTGACATCGAAGATCACCGTCGCGCCCTTGTTGCGCGACAGCACATCGCGCGCGAGCAGCATCAACTGGCGATCCGGGTAGATGATGTGGCCGGCCTTCGTGACGACGCCAAGCCGGTCGCCATCACCATCGAATGCGAGCCCCAGCTCGGCGCCGGTCGCATGAACAACCTTGATCAGATCGGCCAGGTTCTCGGGCTTGCTCGGATCGGGATGGTGGTTCGGAAAATCGCCGTCGACATGGCTGTACAAGTCGATCACATCGCAGCCGAGCGCACGCAAGATGGCCGGCGCACTGGCACCCGGGATGCCGTTGCCGCAATCGACAACGATTTTCATCGGCCTGGCAAGCCTCGCATCGCCAACGATGCGGGCCGTGTATTCGGGCACGATGTTCATCGCCGCTTTGCGGCCGCGCTTTTTCGTGTATGTCTCGGACACCATGCGCTCGCGCAGTTTCTGGATGTCGTCGCCATAGATCGCGCGGCCCGCGAGAACCATCTTGAAGCCGTTGTAGTCCTTCGGGTTGTGGCTGCCCGTGACCTGGATGCCCGATCGGCAGCCATGAGCGCCTCGCGTCGCGGCAACGTAGTACAGCATCGGGGTCGTGACAGCACCGATGTCGACGACATCGAGCCCCGTTGAGACGAGACCGCGGATCAGCCCGGCAACAAGCCCGGGCCCCGACAAACGGCCATCGCGGCCGACAGCGACAGCCCGCTCGCCAGCAGCGATCGCCTCGGAGCCGAATGCGCGACCAAGATGCTCGGCAAAGATCTCGTCGATCCCTGCGCCGACGATGCCACGGATGTCATACGCTTTGAAAGCAGAGGCTTGGACATGCATGGCTATTTATTTCCCGTTTCTGATGGCTGTTGCTCCATTTTACGAAGCTCTCGCAAGCGATTTTTCGCCCTGCCAGAGCCACAGGTCCGAAAACGGCGAGTCGCCAGCCTTGACTTGCCTATCATCGCGCCATGCCAAGAACCCCGGCCCTGAGCCTGCTCGACGATGACGCTGCTTACCTGGCGCTTCAGACCCGCGACGCGCGATTTGACGGCAGATTTTTTGTCGGCGTCACGTCGACCCGCATCTATTGCCGGCCTGTTTGCAAGGTCAGGCCGCCGATGCGCAAGAACTGCCGCTTTTTCGCCAATGCCGCGCTCGCCGAGCAACATGGTTTCAGGCCATGCCTGCGCTGCCGCCCCGAACAAGCGCCCGGTTTGTCGCTGATGGACTCGTCGCATGCGCTCGCATGCCGGGCGGCGACGATGCTCGGCCAGGCCGCCCATGAAGGCCTGGACCCTGTGCTGCCTGCGCTCGCGATGCGCCTGGGCGTGACCGACAGGCATCTGAGGCGCATCTTCAACCATGTCCATGGCGTTTCGCCCTTGGCATACCTCAGAACACAGCGCCTGCTGTTGGCCAAGCAGTTGTTGACCGACACGGCGATCCCCGTCACCGATGTCGCGCTCGCAACAGGCTATGCGAGCCTGCGCCGCTTCAACGCATCGTTCGTCGAGCATTACCGGATGAGCCCGAGCGCGCTTCGCAAGGCCGGCGCGGCAACGGATGGGGGCGATGCATCGCGCGAACAGATGCTGGGTCTGGCATGGCGCCCGCCATACGATGTGGACGCGGTTCTCGGATTCTTTGCCCGCCGCGCTGTGCCGGGCGTCGAAGCAGTCGATGGCATGACGTTGCGACGAACGCTCGCTGTTGCGCATCGCGGCGGGTCGCTGGCCGGCTGGCTGACGCTGCGTTTCAGACCCGATAGACATGAACTCGCGCTCAGCGTCTCACCGTCGCTGATGCCGGCGCTTGGCATGCTGCTGGACCGGGTTCGCCAGGCCTTCGATCTAGACGCCGACCCGGCGCAGATCGACCCGGTGCTCGCCGACATCGGCAGTGGATCCAAGGCCGGCCTGCCCGGCATGCGTCTGCTCGGCGGACTGGACGGCTTTGAGATCGCAGCCCGAGTGATCCTGGGCCAGCAAGTCACGGTCGCGGCGGCTCGAACATTGACGCTGCGACTGGTCGAGCGCTTCGGCGAGGCGATCGCCACACCGTATGCCGACCTGGGCCGGTTGTTCCCGTCGGCGCGAACGATCGCCGACGCATCGGCCGAGTCGATCGGCACGCTGGGCATCGTGCGCCAGCGGGTCGCGGCACTGCAGGCGCTGGCAGCGGAGGTCGCAGCCGGTCGCATCGAACTACACCGGTCGGCCCCGCTGCAAGCGACGCTCGATGCGCTTCGCGCGCTGCCTGGCATCGGCGACTGGAGCGCCCAACTGATCGCAATGCGTGCGCTGGCCTGGCCCGACGCGTGGCCGGCAACCGACATCGGTGTTCTCAACGCGCTGCGCGAGCACACGGGCGGTGAGCGCAATGCCAAGCTCGCCGAAGCCCATGCCGAACGCTGGCGCCCATGGCGTGCATACGCCGTGATGAAACTGTGGCTGAGCCTGGAAGAATGACAGCCCACTGCGGGATGTCATTCTCCGGGCGAAGCGGTCCGGCATGCAAAGCCGGACCGTGGAAGAAAACTGGAGACCTGATGACCAAATCCTCTCACCGCCTGACTGCGCAATCGCGCATCGCCACCCCGCTGGGGCCTCTCACGGCCGCGGCCACCGACCAGGGCCTGGCCGGCCTGTGGTTCGACGGCCAGGCCCACCACCCGGGGCCGCTCGACGCGCCGGTGGCACCGGACCACCCGATGCTCAAAGCAGGCGAACGAGCGCTGGCGGCCTATTTCGACGGCGCAACCCAGCCGCTGCACGGCCTCGCGCTCGACATGCACGGCACCGCGTTCCAACAAGCCGTTTGGCTTGCCCTTCAAGCGCTGGCGCGCGGCCAGACCGCCAGCTATGGCCAGATCGCCATCGCGGTGGGGTCGCCAGCAGCGGTGCGGGCGGCCGGGGCGGCGATCGGCCGCAACCCGGTGTCTGTCCTCGTGCCATGCCACAGGGTGCTGGGCCGGGATGGCTCGCTGACAGGCTATGCCGGCGGCCTGGACCGCAAGCAAGCGCTGTTGCGGCTGGAAGGTGCCATATGGAAACCCGGGAAGGAAGCCCGGGAAGACCTGACACGACGCCCGCCCATGCGATGACCGCAACCGAGACGGTGCCGAGCCCGCGGTCGCAGGCGATGGCCGCCGCCTAAAATCGCTGCACTTCCAATTTCAGACAGCGAGATCCTTCCGTGGGCGCCAACATACTTCAGCAGCTTCCCGCCGGCCAACGTGTGGGCATCGCGTTCTCGGGCGGCCTTGACACGAGTGCGGCCGTTCACTGGATGCGCGCCAAAGGCGCGATCCCCTGCGCCTACACAGCCCACCTCGGCCAGCCCGATGAGACCGACTACGACGAGATCCCGCGCAAGGCGCTGGCATACGGTGCAGACATCGCTCGCCTCGTCGACTGCCGCAGTGCCTTGGTGGCCGAGGGCATTGCGGCGATCCAGTGCAGCGCGTTCCACATCAGCACGGGCGGCGCGACCTACTTCAACACAACGCCCTTGGGCCGAGCCGTCACCGGCACCGCACTGGTCGTCGCGATGCGCGACGACGGCGTCGACATCTGGGGTGATGGCAGCACCTACAAGGGCAACGACATCGAGCGTTTCTACCGCTACGGGCTGCTCGCCAACCCTGGTCTGCGGATCTACAAGCCCTGGCTGGACCAACTGTTCATCGATGAGTTGGGTGGACGCAAGGAGATGAGCGAATACCTCATCCAAGCCGGTTTCGACTACAAGATGAGTGTCGAGAAAGCCTATTCGACCGACAGCAACATGCTGGGCGCGACGCACGAGGCCAAGGACCTGGAGTTCCTGAACGCCGGCATGCACATCGTCAACCCGATCATGGGCGTGGCATTCTGGCGCGAGGACGTCGCTGTCAAGGCCGAGACCGTGACCGTGCGCTTCGAGGAAGGACGGCCGGTGGCGTTGAACGGCAGGTCCTTCGCGGACGCGGTCGCGCTGTTCGACGAAGCCAACCGCATCGGCGGACGCCACGGCCTGGGCATGTGCGACCAGATCGAGAACCGGATCATCGAGGCCAAGAGCCGTGGCATCTACGAGGCCCCAGGCATGGCGCTGCTTCACATCGCCTACGAGCGCCTGGTCACCGGCATCCACAACGAAGACACGATCGAACAGTACCGCGGCAACGGTCGCCGGCTGGGCAAGTTGCTGTACCAGGGCCGCTGGTTCGACCCGCAGTGCCTGATGCTGCGCGAGACTGCCCAGCGCTGGGTCGCACGGGCGATCACCGGCGAAGTGACGCTGGAACTGCGCCGCGGCAACGATTACTCTATTCTCGACACGTCCAGCCCGAACCTGACCTACCACCCCGAGCGGCTGACGATGGAGAGCGGCGCAGGTGCGTTCACGCCGGCCGACCGCATCGGCCAGCTGACGATGCGCAACCTCGACATCCAGGACACGCGCCAGAAGCTGGGCATCTACAGCCAGGTCGGGCTGCTGGGCGCAGACTCGGACGGCGCGATCCCGCTGCTGGCCGGGGGGGGCCAACCCGCAGCTTGATTCGCAGCCTGATCCGCGGCTGGATCAGGCCAACCTGCGCAGCGCCTGCGCCAAGTCGGCCTGAAGGTCGGCGACCGCTTCGAGGCCGATCGAGAATCGCACCAGGTGGCCAGGCATCGCCGAGCGGTCGTCACGCATCGTGCCCAGGTCGTAGGGAACGACGAGGCTGACCGGGCCGCCCCAGGAATAGCCGATCTTGAACAACTGCAGCGCGTCGATGAAAGCATCGACCTGGGCTGGCGACAGCGCAGCGTCGAGCATCACCGAGAACAAGCCGGCCGCTGCGCTACAGCTTGCCGCCCAATGCGCGTGGCCAGGCGAGCCCGGCAGCGCCGGATGCAGCACCTGGGTGACGGCCGGCTGCGAGCCCAGCCAGGCCGCCAGCTGTCGCGCCGCCGCATCGTGGGCGTGGTAGCGCAACGCCATCGTCGGCAGCGAGCGCAGGATGAATTCGGCGTCATTGGCGGCCACGCCCAGCCCAAGCTGGCCGTGCACCTTCAGCATGCGCAAGTGCAGCGACTCGTCACGGGTGACGACCGACCCCATCAGCACGTCGGCGCCACCCGAGGGGTATTTGGTCAACGCGTGCATCACGATGTCGGCGCCTTGGTCGAAACCGCGCATGGCCAGGCCCGCGCCCCAGGTGTTGTCCAGCGCCACCAGTACGCCGCGAGCTCGCGCTGCGGCCACGAGCCCGGCCAGGTCAGGAAACTCCATCGTCACCGAGCCCGGCGCTTCGATCCAGACCAGCTTGGTCCGCTCGGTGATTTTTGCGGCCAGGTCGGCAGCGTTCATCGGGTCATAGAACTGGTGCGCGATGCCCCAGCGCGACAGCACGCTCGCGGCCATGTCGCTGGACGGGAAGTAAACGTTGTTCGGCAACAGCAACTCGTCGCCCTGCGCCAGCAGCGCCAGGTTGACGTTCATGATCGCTGCCAGCCCGCTCGGCGACAGGATGCAGAAGCGCCCGCCTTCCAATGTCGCGAGCCGCTCTTCGAGCAGATAGGTCGTCGGCGTGCCGCGCAGGCCGTAGGTGTAGCCGGTCTTGGCGGTGTAGACCCGAGCCCGCAGCGCCGCGACGTCCGGAAAGATCACCGTCGAGGCCTTGAACACGCCCGGCGGTACCGCGTCCCAGGTGTCAGGCGGCTGGTAAGGGTGGTGGATCAGGCCGGTCGTCATGTCAGCCCCTCGCCCGACGGGTACGTCGGGCGATCCCCCCAGGGGATGCGGGCCGGCTTGGGAGCGGCCCGGCGCTAGACCCGCTTTGTCGTTGTCGTTCGTCATCTCATTTCCTTTCAGATCGGTTGGCCGATCAGGTCATGCCCTTCACAGCCAACGATGCGGGCGCGCGTGAACTCGCCCACTTTCAAGGTCTTGCTGGCTTTCTCGGGCGGCAGCAGCCGCACCGTGCCGTCGATCTCGGGCGCGTCGGCATAGCTGCGGCCAACGCCGCCCTTGCGGCCCAACGCCGGCGCACGGTCGATCAGCACCTGCATGGTCGCGCCGATGCGGCGCTGCAAGCGGGCAATCGACACCTCCTCGGCGACCGCCATGAAGCGGGCACGGCGCTCCTCGCGCAGCTCGGTCGGCAGCGCACCGGCCAGCGCATTGGCGGCAGCACCCTGGACCGGCGAGTAGGCAAAACAGCCGGCGCGGTCAATCTGCGCCTCGCGGACGAAATCGAGCAGGTGCTGGAATTCGGCTTCGGTCTCGCCGGGGAATCCGGCGATGAAGGTCGAGCGGATCACCAGTTCTGGGCAGGCGGCGCGCCACTGCAGCAGCCGGTCGAGGTTGCGTTCACCGCTGGCCGGGCGCTTCATCCGACGCAGCACGTCGGGGTGCGAATGCTGGAACGGCACGTCGAGGTAAGGCAGGATCCGGCCGGCGGCCATCAGCGGCAGCAACTCATCGACATGCGGGTAGGGGTAGACATAGTGCAGCCGGACCCATGCGCCATGGGTCGCAGCCAGTTCGGCGAGCTGCTCGCACAGCTCGGTCATCCGGGTCTTGACCGGCCGGCCGTCGAAAAAGCCAGTGCGGTACTTCACGTCGACGCCGTAAGCGCTGGTGTCCTGGCTGACGACGAGAAGTTCCTTGACGCCGTTCTCGAACAGCGCCCTCGCCTCGCCCAGCACATCGCCGACCGGGCGCGACACCAGGTCGCCGCGCATGCTGGGGATGATGCAGAAGGTGCAGCGGTGGTTGCAGCCTTCGCTGATCTTCAGGTAAGCGTAGTGGCGGGGCGTGAGCTTGATACCGGCCTCGCCCCGGAACTGGGCGCGCTGCTCAGGCACCAGGTCGACAAACGGGTCGTGCGGTTTGGGCACATGCAGGTGGACCGCGTCCATCACCTCCTGCGTCGCATGCGGTCCGGTGACGGCCAGCACGCTGGGGTGCATCTCGCGCACCAGGTTGCCGCCGCCGTCACCGGTTCGGGCACCGAGGCAACCGGTGACGATGACTTTGCCGTTGGCAGCCAGCGCCTCGCCGATGGTGTCGAGGCTCTCGCGAACCGCGTCATCGATGAAGCCGCAGGTGTTGACGATCACCAGGTCGGCGCCGGCGAAGGTCTTGCTGGTCTGGTAGCCCTCGGCGCTGAGCTGGGTCAGGATCAGTTCGGAGTCGGTCAATGCCTTGGGGCAGCCAAGCGAGACAAAGCCGATCCTGGGCGCAGGCTGGGATGCGGCTGGCTGGATCAGCGGGGCGGCCATGTGGGCAGAAGTAGACGAATGCATAGCTCGATTGTCGGCGACAAGCGTGCTGGACAGCGCAAAAGGTCTGCCAGGCCGGTCCGAACATCCGATCACACCGCTTGTCGCTCCCGGCCCGCGTTGCTCACAGCTTCAGCCGCTGCCATTCGCTGCAAGCCGCTGGGCTCGGGGCAACCCGGTTCAGCGCGCGACCTCACCCATCAGCGGCTCACCAGCCTGCAAGCGCCGAATGTTGTCACTCAAGCGGTCCAGCACGCGGCGCGCGGTGTCGGGCGAGCTCCATGACAGGTGAGGCGTCACCCGGGCGCGCGGGTGGCCGATCAGCCAATGGCCGTCGGGCAGCGGTTCTGGCTCGGTGACATCGATCGAGGCCCAGAGCCGGTCGCGGTCGAACTCGGCCTTCAAGGCTTCGCCGTCGATGATCGCGCCACGCGCAACGTTGACGATGTGCGCGTCGGCTTTCATCGCGGCCAGGAACTCGGCGCCGACCAAACCGCGGGTCGTCGCATCGATAGGCGCGGCGAGGACGAGGTGGTCAGACTGCGCCGCCAGTTCCTGCAGCGACACCAGGCGGACATTGGCATCGGGCGACGGCTTGCCGGAGGCCCGGGTCGCGATGATCTTCATGTCGAAGGCCGCCGCAAAGCGTGCCACATGTTGCGCGATCTGCCCGAGCCCGAGCAGGCCGAGCGTGCGCTGCTCCAGCGTGCCGAGCGGCCGGTCGAGCAGCGACTCGCGCAGGGGCCAGCTCTGACCCATTTTCAAGGTGGTCGCCGCCAGCCGCTTGGCATGGGCCAGGATCACCGACATCACATGCTCGGCGATCGGCCGCGCTGTCGTGCCCGAAGCACAGGCCAGCCGCGGCGCTTCGAACAACCAATCCGGGTAGTCGTCGAGCCCGGCGCTGGCGATCTGCACCAGCCGGGTCGCGCCTGGCCAGCCGGCAGGACGCGGCACCCCGGCAACCGATTTGAATTTACCTTCGCCCTGGACGACGAACAACACGTCGGCATCGACGGGCAGGTGCCAGCGGTCTCCAGGCGGCATGTGCTCGACGCTGGTGACACCCGGCAGGCTGGCGATCAACGCCGACATCGGCGGGGCGAACTGGTGGACGACGCGCATGGCGATCAGCGCTTGGGGGTCAGACCTGGCATGCCGGGGAACAGCACGCCAGCTTGCATCTGCTCTTGCATCTGCGCGAACAAGCTCTTGCTCTGCTCGAGGTAGTTGCCCATCAAGCCCTGCATCATCGGCGCCTGGCCGCTGATGAACTGAGCCCAGGTCTCGGGCGTCAAGGTCTTGGGGTCGTAAAGGCCTTTGCTCTGCTCGGCTAGGCGGGTCTGCATGTCGACAAAGGACTGCAGATTGGTCTCCAGGTACGAGCCCATCAGGCCTTGCATCGCATGGCCGTAGAAGCGGATCACCTGCCCCAGCATCTGGGTCGTGAACATCGGCATGCCGCCGGTCTCTTCTTCAAGAATGATCTGCAACAGGATGCTGCGGGTGATCTCGTCGCCGGTTTTGGCGTCCCGCACCTCGAAGGTTTCGCCGTCGAGCACCATCTGCTTGACATCGGACAGCGTGATGTAGCTGCTGGTCTGGGTGTCGTAGAGACGGCGGTTGGGGTATTTCTTGAGGACTCGGATGCTGCCCTCGGCGGCGTCCGGCGCGCTCGGTTTGGCTGCGCTGCGGCGGGTGGATGGCATGGCGAAGACTCCTTGAACGGGCCGGCGCATTCTAAGGACGCACGCGTCGGCTGACGGGCAGGACTTTCCCGCTGGGGTTCAACCCTCGGGTGGGGTCGGCTCCAAGACCAGCAATTCACCTGGCGACGGCAACTCGAGACCGAGGCGGCGGATCGACTGCCGCTCGATCTTCCACCAGCTCGGTAGCAAACGCAGCACATCTTGCCGCGCAAAGCGGTCGTCGATCAAGTAAACGCTACCCTGGTCCGACACCGTCCTGATCACCCGGCCCGCGGCCTGCACCACTTTGCGGATGCCCGGAAACAGATAGGTGTAGTCGTAGCCTGCGCCGAAGTCGGCGTCCAGGCGCTGACGCAGCGCCTCGTTGACAGGGTTGAACTGCGGCAGGCCCAGCGTCGCGATGAAGGCGCCGATCAAGCGGGTGCCGGCCAGGTCGACGGCCTCGGCGAACGAGCCACCGAGCACGGCGAAGCCGATGCCGCAGCCCTCAGGCTCGAAGCGCGCCAGAAAAGTTTGCCGAGCGGCATCGTCCATGCGCCGGCCCTGCTGCCAAGTCGGAACCGCAGGATGGCGGGCCGAGAAGGCCGCAGCGGCCTGCTCCAGGTAGTCGAAGCTGCTGAAGAACGCGAGGTAGTTGCCGGGCCGTCGCGCATACTGGGTAGCGATCAGTTCGGCGATCGGCGCCAGCGATTGGCCACGGTGCGCGAAGCGGGTCGACAGGTCGCGGACGATGTGCACTGACAACTGCTCGGACTTGAAAGGCGATTCGACGTCTATCCAGGCCAGGTTCTCGGGCAGACCCAGGGTGTCAGCGTAAAAATGTTGCGGCGTGAGCGTCGCCGAGAACAACACCGCCGAATGCGCTGCGGCAAAGCGTGGCCGCAGGAACGGCGCAGGCACGACGTTGCGAACACACAGCGTCGGGCTGGGCTGGCGGCCCAAAGCCGCCAGACCCGGCAGCGTCGCGTCGAAGATCGAGTGGCGGTCTAAGGATTCGAGCAGCCGGCCGAACTGCAGCGCTTCGAAGAAAAAGCGCTGCACATCCGGGTCCGCGTCGACCGGGTGCGCGGCGAGGTGTTCGGCCATTGCTGCGGTGGCATCCTTGAGCGCTGCGGCCAAAGCTGCCGGCGGCTCTTCGTGGGCCTGGTAGAGCTCGGTCTGGGACTTGCCCAGTCGACGCCAACTGCGGTGCAGCCGGTCTAGCGGTTTTTTCAGCGCCGGCGCTGCGCTGGCGCGGGCCGCTTGCAGCTGGGCCGGGTCGAGCTCGGCGCTGTACATCGCACGGGCGCGGTCGATCAGGTTGTGCGCTTCGTCGACCAGCAAGCCCACACGCCATGCATTGGCCAGCGTCAGGCTGTGCAGCAGCGCGCTGGCGTCGAAAAAGTGGTTGTAGTCGCCGACCACCACATCGCACCAACGCACCAGTTCCTGGCCGAGGTAGTAAGGGCAGACCTGGTGCGCGAGCGCGACGCTGCGCAAGGTCTCGCGGTCTAGCGCGGCGCCCGCAGACGCCAGGTCGATCGCGGCGCTGCGCGCTGCCGGCAATCGGTCGTAAAAACCCTTGGCCAGCGGGCAGGACTCGCCGTGGCAGGCTTTGTCGGGATGCTCGCAGGCCTTGTCGCGCGCCACCAGCGTGATCACGCGCAAGGCCGGCGCAGGCGCGGCACGGGTGATCGTCGCCAGCGCGTCCAGCGCGAGCGCCTGGCCTGAACCCTTGGCGCTGAGGAAGAACACTTTGTCGATCGCATGCGCCGGGCAAGCCTTGAGCAGCGGGAACAAGGTGGCGATCGTCTTGCCCAAGCCGGTGGGCGCCTGGGCCAGCAGACAGCGGCCGGCACGCGCGACCTTGAACACCGCTTCAGCCAGCGC
Organism: Bordetella parapertussis; assembly: GCA_945878355.1. GTDB lineage: Bacteria > Pseudomonadota > Gammaproteobacteria > Burkholderiales > Burkholderiaceae_C > Pseudaquabacterium. The sequence goes on from CAMCTC010000003.1 coordinate 21,210, forward strand.
GCGCTGGCCTGTTCGGAACGCTGGGTGCGGGAATCGCAACGCCAGCAGCCCGGCGTCGCGCCGGCTGCGGTGCGCGATTTCGCGGTCGGCCCAGGCCAGGAAACGCTCGCACAAGGCCTCGAAGAATTCACGCAGCGACTGCGCGCTGCAAACCTGGTGCAGCGGCGCCGCCTCCTGCTGCGAGCCGACGTCGAAGTAGACCAGCGCGACGGTCAGCGACGGCAGGTCGAGCTGCTGGCACAGCAAGTGGCCGTAGACCTTGGCCTGGGCCCAGTGCAGCTGGCGGTGGTTGTCTGGCACCCGGTCGATGTCGCCGCGGTAGGTCTTGATCTCTTCGAGCAGCAGCTGCTCAGGGTCATAGCCGTCGGCACGACCCCGAACGCTGAGCTGGCGGTATTCGCCGCTCAGCGGCAACTCGGCGCGGTACGCAGGCCCGCGGCGAGCGGCGACGGCCTGATGGCCTGCGATGCCTTGTTGCGAAGTCGGCGATGGCGTGAAGCGCAGGTCGAGGTCGCCTTGTTTGGCAGCGAACTCGCACAGCGTTCGCACCGCGACGCGGTAGCAGGGGTCGCTCATCGCCGGACAGGCCACGCCGCCATCAAGCATTCACTGTCAAGCTACCACCTTCATCCGCCCGCCCGCTTGACCTGCCAACCCTCGGCCTTCAAGCTGACGATCACCCGCTCGCAGTGGTCACCCTGCAGCTCGACCACCCCGTCCTTGACGGTGCCGCCCGAGCCACAAGCCGTCCTCAGCCGCTTGCCCAGCGCCGACAGCGCTTCGGCGTCCAGCGGCAAACCGCGCACCAGCGTCACCGCCTTGCCGCCGCGGCCCTTGGTCTGCAGGCTGACCCGCACCACGCCGTCACCGACTGGCGCTGCTGCGGCCTTGCAGGCGCAGCGCAGCTGAGGCTGGCGGCAGACCGGGCACATCCGGCCGCTGTCGGTGGAATAGACAAGCCCGCCGGCGGCAGGTTTTTTCATGTTGGTTTCAGCCCATCTGCGATCGATTTTTCGATCAGCGCTGCGAAATTCGAGACGATGCGTTCAAGGCGGCAAGTGCCAGGCATTGAGTGCCAGGCCATCAAAACGGTGGATCGTCGTCATCCGCAGCGTCTGGCCCGGCCGCCGCGTGCACGGCATCGTCCGGTATCGCGGCAGGCCCGGCATCGGCAGTGCCCAAGGCCTGTTCGAGCGCTTGCTCGACCGCCTCGATCCGGGCCTGGCAATGCTTGTAGGCACTGACCGACTCGGTGACGATCTTGAGCAGGTCGTCGATATTGGGTTCGGACTGGTTGCGCAGCGTCTCGGCATGGCGCTGCAGAACGCCGTAAGCGCTGCGGAAAGTCGGTGTGCTCATGATTCTTGGTTTCCGGTTGCGTCACGGGTTCGGGCAGCCACAGAGCCGTCCCTGAACGTGATCTCTATCGTCTGCTGCGGCCCGGCCTGTGCCGCGCGGGTGATTGTCCGACCATCGGCGTCGCGCACCAGTGCAAAGCCGCGCGCCAGCGTCTTCTCGGGTCCTTGGCCAGCGATCTCTCGCAGCAGCGCTTGCGACCGGGTTCGGGCTTCGACCAGCGCGCGCCGGGCGCCTGCGGCCACATCGCTGCGCTGCCGGTCGACCAAGGCGCCGGCCTGGCGGGCGTCGAGCGCAGCGCGCTCGAGCACAGCCGCCAGCGCGACCTGCGAGCCGGCGCGCGCAGCGCGCAGCGACTGTCTGGCCTCGGCGCGGACTTCGACGCTGAGCGCGCGCGACGCATCAGACGCATGCTGTATCGCCTGCCAGGATCCGGCGCGCAGCGCGGCGATGCGATCGGCAACGCGCTGGCGCGCCAGCGCGAGCTGGCGCTGGGCACCGCTTCGAACCCCAGCGTCGGCCTGTTCGACCGCGCGACGGGCCGATTGCAGTCTCGCGCGGCTTGACATGGCGATCTGGTGGAAATGCGCTTTGGCCTCGGCAGCGCGCTTGGCGATCAGCTGCTCGATGCCGAGCACCACCTTGGACGGCGTGTCGAAACACTGGTTGGCGACCTCGTCAAGCACGGTGCTGTCGCGCTCATGGCCTATGCCTGTGAGCACCGGAATCGCCAACTCGCACAGGCAGCGCGCCAGCGCATAGTCGTTGAGCCAGGCCAGGTCGTTGACCGCACCGCCCCCGCGGATGATCACGACCGCATCAAACGCTGTCGCGGCAGCGCCCTGCCCCAGCGCATCGAGCAGCGCCTGGCGGATCTCGGCCGCAGCGCCCTCGCCCTGGAAACGGCTGAAGGCATAACGGAAGCGGCACAGGCCGAAGCGTTCAAGCCGCTGCGCCTCGGCGCGGAAGTCGCCCAGACCGGCAGCGCCCTGCGGTGCGAGCACCAGCACCTGGTTGAAGTCCCAGGGCGGCGGCAGCAAGCGGTTGGCGTCGAACAACTGCTCCTGGCGCAGTCGGTTGCGGATCTCGCGTTTCCTGGCCTCGAGGTCACCGAGCGTGTAGTCGGGGTCGATCGCGTCGATCTCTAGGCTGAAACCGTACTGCGGTTTGAACACCGGCCGGGCCCGCACCAGCAGCTTGATGCCCGGCCCGAGCTTGGCGCCGGTGGCGCGCTCGAACTCGGGCAGGATGCGGCCTGCGGTGCTGGCCCAGATCACCGCGCCGGCCTTGGCCAGCACCGTGCCAGCGGCGTCGCGCTCAGAGACCTCGACATAGACATGGCCGCCTCGCAGCCTGGCGTCGAGCACCTCGACCAAGGTCCAAACCCCCGCGGTGAACGCTTGCGAGACCGCCTGCGAGACCCCGCCCAGCAACTGCGACAGGCTGATGCCACGGCCAGGCACCGCGAGATCGGTGGCAACGCGGCCCGGCACCAGTCGGGTCGGCAATGCCGGCGGCAACGAGGCAGTTTCGGCCGCAGGCAACCAGGCCGTGAAAGCCTGCAAGTCTGTGCCCGAGGGCACGTACCACTTGCGCAGGGCCGGGTCCCAACGGGCGCCAAGCGCCTTGACCTTGTCCTTGTCCTTGAATGGGGTGTCTAAGAAGATGTTGTCCATCGAAGGGGGATTTTCAGGCATCTCGACGAACGCCGCCCAGTTGACCGACCTGCTGCTGTGCCGGCCCCAGGTCAGTAGACGAATTGCACTATGCTGCGCAACAGTCGAGAAGACTTGACGACACAGCCCCAACACCGAGGAGACAACAACGATGAGCGATTGGCGACAACGGGCGGCGACGCCTTTCGAGAACGAGAAGCGGCCCGCCACCGGCAGCCGAGGCATGGTCGTGACCAACCACCCGCTGGCGTCGGCCGCGGGCGCCGAGATGCTGGCAGCCGGCGGCAACGCCGTCGATGCGGCGATCGCAGCGCTTTTCACGCTGACCGTGGTCGAGCCGATGATGGTCGGCATCTTCGGCGGCGGTTTCGCCAACCTGCGGCTGGCTGACGGGCAGCAGACGATCCTCGAGGGCCAAGGCCGTTGCCCGATGGCGGTGGGCGAGTCGAGCTTCACGCCCGACCCCGATGCGGCGCCCGGGATGCTGGACGCGGTCGGGCGGCGCAACAGCGTCGGGCGTGCCGCCGTCGCAACGCCGGGCAACCTGATGGCTTGGTGCGAGATGTTGTCGCGCCACGGCAGCCTGTCGCTCGCCGATGTCACCGAGCCCGCGATCCGCCATGCCTCGCGCGGCTTTGCCGCCACCCATTACCTGGCCGACTGCGTCAAGGACTGCGCCGCAGACCTGGCGCTGGACCCCGAAATCAGCCGCATCTTCATGCCCGGCGGCAGGCCGCTGACGCGGGGCACGCGGGTTGTCAACGGGGCTTACGCCGACACGCTGCGCCTGGTCGCGCGCGAAGGCCCCGCAGCGCTGTACGGCGGCGCGCTGGGCAATGCTGTGGCCCAGGACATGCAGCGCCACGGCGGCTACCTCACGCTGGCCGATCTGCAGCAATACCGCACCAACGAGTTGGAGGTCTTGCGCAGCAACTACCGAGGCTTCGAGATCACCGGGCCGCCGCCGCCCTGTGCCGGCCCGCTGCACATCGGCCAGATGCTCAACATCCTCGAAGGTTTCGACCTGGCTGCGGGCGGCTTCGGCAGCGCCGACAACGTGCATTTGCTCGCCGAAGTGCTCAAGATCGCCTTCGCCGACCGAGCAGCCTGCACCGCCGACCCGGATTTCGTCCCGGTGCCCGTGGACAGGCTGCTGTCGCCGGCCTACGCCGCGCAACGCCGCGCGGAGATCGACCCGGCGCGGGCACAGGACTGGCAGTCGGGGATCGCGCCGACAGAGAGCGCCAACACCACCCACTTGACGGTGGCCGATGCCGATGGACGGATCGTCTGCGCGACCCAGACCATCAACTCGCTGTTCGGCGCGCGCTACATGGTGCCTGGCACCGGCATGATCCCGAACAACTACCTCTACGTCTTCAACCCGAGGCCCGGGCTGGCCAACTCCTTGGCACCGGGCAAACGGGTGACCTCGTCGATGTCGCCGCTGATCGTTCTGAAGGACGGCAAGCCGCAATTCGCGCTCGGCCTGCCAGGCGGATTGAGGATCTTCCCGTCGGCGCTGCAGGCGGTGATCAACCTGCTGGACCACGGCATGAGCTTGCAAGAAGCGGTCGAAGCGCCGCGCGTCTGGACCCAGGGCTTCGGCCTAGAGCTCGAGCCACAGTTCCCGGACGCCGTGGCCGATTCGCTTCGATCGCGCGGCCACCAGATCCAGCGCGTGCCCAATGTCGGCGGCGGCATGGGTGCGATCCGCTTCCACGCCAACGGCGACCTGGAGGGTGCGTCCTGCTGGCGCGCCGACGGCACGCCTATCGGTGTCAGCGGCGGCTTTGCTCGCAGCGGCGTTCGTTTCCTGCCCGAAGCGCAGCCCGCAACTTGACGCGATGGCCCGGTCAGGCGGCGGCTGGCGCTGGCGCCCGCCCCCTGACAGTCGACTGCTCGGTGACCTGCAGCAATCCGCCGATCAGCAAGCTTCCGTCTGCCAGCAAGGACGTGGCGCCAGCGTAAGCCCGTTGAAAAGGCCACAGCTGCGCTGTCCCCTGGTCGAGCTGAAGGCCGGCCGATGAATGCCAATCGTCCTCCAGGCATGACTGCACCACGACAGCGATGTCATGGGCCAGACGATGCTCGGTCGCCAGGCCGCCCCAGCAATCCTCGGCCTGCAAGCCAGCTTCAGAGCTAGTCGATGAAGGCAAAGCCGCAGGCGCCCAATGCGCCAGCGCCAGCATGGCGCCCAACTCGCCTCGCAACACTGTGACAGGCCGCCCGGATGCGTCGCGCCTGACGAAGCGCGAGGCGAGCTGAGCGGGCGCCAACAAACCAGCGTCGCCGATCAGCGCCTGGCCGTCCACGGACAAACCGGCCTGCCCGAACGGGTTCAGCACCAAGTCACCGCCGACCCAATGACCAGCCGCTAGTAGCAGCGCATGGCGCCGGCCCAGCAGCGCTGGCGCTGCGCCCGGACCACCTGCGGCCAACGCCCGGTTGAGCTGGTCGATCTCGCCTGCGATCTGCCTGAAGGCTTCGATGCCGGCATCGAGTGAGCGCCGCTGGTCTTGCCGCGCGGCGGCGATCGGCATGCCGTCGGCCAAGACCGCAAAGCCTTTGGCCATCGCGCCGTGAAATGCGACCACTCCGGCCTGGCGCACCAGCTGCTGCAGCAGCAAGCCCCGCCACTGGGCGTTGAAGTCATCCACCCTGTCCACGGGTTCAGCCTCCACCGCCTCACGCCGCAGCGACGGGCTGCGGCCGCGCTGACGCGACCTGTCGCGCCACGTCAAGCCGGCACCGGCTTGGGCCGCAAGCACTTCGGCAAAGACAGGCGTGATCGTGATCGATGGGCTCATGGCGCGGTACTCCTTGCTGGTTTGACGGTCGGCGCGCTGGCGGGCGTTAGTTGCGGCGGCAGTAGCCTGCGCGTCACCGGCCCAGGCGCTGGCACGCTATGCTTTGAGGGCGACCACTCTCCGGGGCATTCCATGCACAACTCGCCAGAACCAGGCCTGAAGGCTTCCATCAACAAGGCCCAGGCCGATCCGCCTGTCGACCTGGTCATCGTCGGCGCTGGCTTCGCCGGCCTGTACATGCTGCACCGCGCGCGCAGCCTGGGCCTGAGGGCCGTCGTCTATGAGGCCGGCGACGGCGTCGGCGGAACCTGGTACTGGAATCGCTACCCCGGTGCACGCTGCGACGTCGAGAGCCTGGAGTATTCCTACCAGTTTTCCGACGAACTGCAACAGCAGTGGCATTGGACCGAGCGCTTCGCGCCCCAGTCCGAGATCCTGCGCTACGCCAACCATGTGGCCGACCGATTCGATCTGCGGCGCGACATCCACTTCGAGACCCGGGTGCTCAGCGCGCATTTCGATGAAGCGAGTGCCCGCTGGCAGGTCAGTACCGACCGCGGCGATGCGATCAGCAGCCAGTTTGTGGTGATGGCCACTGGTTGCTTGTCGTCGACCAACATGCCCGATTTCAAGGGTCTGGACAGCTTCAAAGGCGAGCGATTCCACACCGGCGCCTGGCCGCATGAGCCGGTCGATTTCAGCGGCAAGCGCGTGGCGGTGATCGGCACGGGTTCGTCAGCGATCCAGTCGATTCCTATCATCGCCAAGCAGGCTGCCGAACTGACGGTGTTTCAGCGCACCGCGAATTTCTCGATTCCAGCCCGCAACGCAGCGCTCGATCCCGCACAAGAGGCTGCCATCAAGGCCGAGTACCCGGCTTTCCGGGCACGCAACAGCCTGATGATGGGGGCCTTCGGCGCCAGCACGCCGCGCAACGAGGCACCGGCGCTGGCCGCCAGCCCCGAGGAGCGCCAGCGACGCTTTGAAGAGCGCTGGACCCGCGGCGGCCTGGGTTTCACGGGCGCATTCAACGATCTGATGATCGACGCCCAGGCCAACGAACTGGCGGCCGAATATGTTCGCGACAGGATTCGCACCGTCGTCAACGACCCCGTGACCGCCGAACTGTTGGCGCCGCGCCAGGTCATAGGTTGCAAGCGCATCTGCGTCGACACCGGTTACTACGAGACCTTCAACCAAGCGCATGTCAAGCTCGTGGACATCAGCGCCGGCGGCATCGAAGAGATCACAGCCCAAGGCGTGAAGGCCGGTGGACGCGAGTTCGCGGTCGACTGCATCGTGTTCGCGACCGGCTTTGACGCGATGACAGGCTCGCTGCTGAAGATCGACATCCGCGGCCGCAACGGACTGGCACTGCGCGAAGCCTGGCGCGCCGGACCACGCACCTACCTCGGGCTGAATGTCGCCGGGTTTCCGAACCTGTTCACCGTCTCGGGGCCTGGCAGCCCGAGTGTGCTGACCAACATGATCGTCTCGATCGAGCAGCATGTGAACTGGATCGCCGACTGCATCGTCTGGCTGCGCGCCGGCGGCCAGCGCATGATCGAAGCCGAGCCTCAAGCCCAGGACGCCTGGGTCGGCCATGTCAATGCCGTTGCCGGCACGACCTTGTATCCGACCTGCAACTCCTGGTACCTTGGCGCCAACGTGCCCGGCAAGACCCGGGTTTTCATGCCCTTGCTAGGCTACCCAGCGTATGTGCAGCGTTGCGAGGAAGTGGTCGCCCGTGGCTACGAGGGATTCAAGGTCAGCGCCTGAGCGACCCAAGGCCGGCCGACGCCGGCCGCCCCCCGTGGGGATCAAGCAAAGTGGCAAAGCCACATTTGCTTGAGAGACTGCGCAGCACCTCGTTTCGTCTGCCACTCGATTGGGATGACCGTATAGTGAGTGGCAGTCGAGACAGCCGATCAACGGCGAAATTTTCCAAGGAAGAGACCATGAATTCAAAGAACACAACGAAGACGAGCACCGGCCCCGATACCGACAAGGCTTTTTCCGGAGACCGTCGACTGCTGCTGAGCGGCGCGGCGGCGGCAGCGGGCGCGTTGCTCGCGCCCGGCCTGGCCAACGCGCAGGCAACACCGGGTGTCACAGCCAGCGAAATCAAGATCGGCACGACCACCTCGCTGAGTGGTCCGGTCTCGGCGCTGGGCACGATCAACCGTGCGCAAGGTGCTTACTTCAAGATGCTCAACGAGCAAGGCGGCATTGCCGGTCGCAAGATCAACTACATCATCCTCGATGACGGCTTCGCGCCACCCAAGACACTGGAACAGACGCGGCGCCTGGTAGAACAAGACGAGGTCGCTTTCCTGTTCTCGCAGCTCGGCACCGGACCCAACTCGGCGATTGTCAAGTACGTCAACGGCCTGGGCATTCCTCATCTGTTTCTGTCGGTCAATGGCGACAAATGGGGTGACTACAAGAGCTACCCCTGGACCATCCCATTCGCGCCCAGCGCGCGAATCGAGAGCCAGATCTTCGTCAAGTACGCGCTGCAACAGAACCCGAAGTCGAAGTTCGCGATCCTGTACCAGAACGACGATCTGGGCCGAGACTTCCTGGCCGGCGCAAAAGAAGTGCTGGGCGCGCAGTTCGACAGCATGGCCACCGCGCTGTCCTATGAAGTCACCGACCCGACCATAGACTCCCAACTGATCACGCTCAAAGCCACCGGCGCTGACGTGCTGATCTCGGGCGTGACCGGCAAGTTCGGCGCGATGGCGATCCGGCGTGTCAGCGAAATCGGCTGGAAAGTGATGCACCTGGTCCCGAGCGGTGTGGCGTCGGTCACCTCGACCATTGTGCCGGCCGGCGTTGAAAGGTCTATCGGTGTGATCAGTTCGGTCTACACCAAAGACCCCAGCGATCCGGGCTGGGCAGACGACGCCGCGATCAAGACCTACAAGGCTTTCATGGCCAAGTACTACCCGGAAGGCAATCCGAACGAGTCGTACAACGCCTATGGCTACATGGTCGCGCAGGTGATGCAGCGAGTGCTCGAACAATGCAACGGCAACTTCACCCGCGCCAACATCATGGCCCAGGTCAACAACCTGCGCAATCTGGAAAATCAGATGCTGCTGCCGGGCATCAAGGTCAACACCAGCCCGACCAACCACCACCCACTGACCCAGATGCAGCTGATGCGCTGGGACGGCAAGCTGTGGCAGCGTTTCGGCAACATCATCGCGGGCTCGAACATCTGAGCCAGATCCGCGGGCCGCGTGCCAAGCGCGCGGCATGTCCTTGAGCGTGGCGGCCCGTCACGCCCTCCCCTCAGCTCGCCCATCGCACCATGACCACAACCACTTCGCCCGATCCGTCGCCATCGATGGCCAATGCCTGGGACAGCGACCCCAAGCGACTCGGTTGGATGGTGGGCTCACCGCCGCCGGCCGAAAAACTCGTGTGCTTTGCCGACGGCAGCATGCGGAAATTTCCGCAAAGCCGGTGGGCTTACAGCAATATGCGGGCCCTGGTGCCGACCAAGACTGTTGCGCGCGGCGCCGCAGCGCTGGCGCTGCCTCGCGCGGATCGCGACGACCTGGACGCTGTCAGCTTCAGGCCCATCGGCAACCAAGTGCCGATGACCTGGGCGCAATCGATGGACGCCAACCACACCGATGGCATCTTGGTGCTGCACCAAGGCCGTGTCGTCGATGAGCGCTACTTTGGCGTGCTAGACGCAGACCGACCGCACATTGCGTTTTCAGTCACCAAATCATTCATCGGTACCATCGCCGCGTGCTTGGTGCACGAAGGTCTGCTGGACGACCGCGCACCGGTTTCGCAATACGTCCCGGAACTCGGCCCCAGCGCTTTCGGTCAAGCCACGGTGCGTCAGTTGATGGACATGACGACAGGGTTGCAGTACAGCGAGGTCTACACCGACCCAAAAGCCGAAATCTGGGACTATGTGCGCGCCGGCCACATCATGCCAAGGCCTGCGGCTTATCAGGGCCCGCAAAGCTTTTACGAGTACTTGGCGACCGTGAAGCGTCAAGGCAGCCATGGTGAGCAGTTTGCCTACAAGACCGTCAACACTGACGCGCTGGGCTGGATCATCCAGCGCGTGACCGGGATGTCGCTGGCCGAGAATCTCTCGCAACGGATTTGGCGCCACCTCGGCGCTGAGCATGACGCTTACATCAGCGTCGACACCACGGGCACCGAGTTTGCTGGCGGCGGGCTCAACACGACCTTGCGCGACCTGGCCCGCTTCGGCGAGATGATGCGCAACAACGGCCAGGCCGATGGCCGACAACTGATCCCGAAGGCTGTGGTTGATGACATCCGAGCTGGCGCAGACCCTGCCAAATTCAAGCCTGCGGGCTACCTGACCTTGCCAGGCTGGAGCTACCGCAACATGTGGTGGGTATCGCACAACGCCCACGGCGCTTTCATGGCGCGCGGCGTCCACGGCCAGGCGCTGTACATCGACCCGACCGCCGAGATGGTCATCGCCCGTTACGCATCGCACCATGTCGCGGGCAACATGGGCATCGATCCACACTCACTGCCGGCCTACCATGCGATGGCCTTGCACTTGATGCGCCATCGCTGACGCGCTGCCAGGCTCATTCGCCCTGTACTGGCGGCTCATGGAAGTGAGCCGTGGCGCGCGCCTCGATCGAGTGCCAGATCTCGGCGGCCATCGGCCGGCGTGACTCCTCGAGGATGTGGCCCACCAGGCCGACCGCGCGCGCCATCACGCCCAGGCCCCGGCAGATCTTCCAATCAAAACCCATCTCGCAGCACAGCGCACCGATGGCTCCTGTCGCATTCATCGGCAAGGGCTTGCCGCTGCGCAGCGTCGCTTCGGTCGAGATCGCCGTCATCAAGGCCAGATAAGGTCCGTCGAACCCTGTCTCCTTGGCGATCTCCTGCAGGCGCGGTGTGCGCGGATCGATCGGTTTGTGGAAAGGATGACCGATACCGGGAACGATGCGTTTTTGGGCTTGAAACGACGACACAATCGGCCCCGCCAAAGCCGCCAGATCAGCATCGGCGAGCGCTGTGGGCATCGCCTCGGACAGCATCTTGGCAGCCCCCTCGATGCTGCCGACAAAGACGGTCCCCAAGCCATTCAGACCCGCTGCCACCGCGCCCTGCATCGACTCGGGTGCACCCAGATAAGTCATTCGTGCGACCAAGGCACTCGGCGTGATGCCGTGCTCGACCAGCGTGACGACCATCGCGTTGAACATGCGCGATTCCTGGGCATTGGGGACACGCCCGGTGAGTTCCATGAATCCCATGTCACCCAAATTGAGGTGACCGAGGATCTCGCTGGGAAAGTCCTTGCCGAAGATCGTGATGCTGCTGGCGTCGCTCCAGCCGATGTCGGTTCGAATCGGTTTGTCTTGTCTCGTCATGGGGTTTGGTGCTTGAAACGAATGGTGCAATCGATGAATCGATGGACGGCGCTGGTTCAGCGAACCGGCCCGAACACCGGCGCATGCCGGCCTTCCGGTGTGGCCCGCATCTGCACCTGCACAGGCATGTCGACATGCACCGCATCGAACTCGCAATCGACGATGTTGCTCATCAACAGCAAGCCCTCTTCGATCTCGACATAGGCCAGCACATAAGGTGATTTCGGATGGCGAACGACCGAATACGAGTAGACCTTGCCGCGCCCTGATGCGGCGATCCACTCCAGGTCGGTGTCATGGCAGAACGGGCAGAAGGCACGCGGATGCCAATGCACTTTGGTGCAGCGCTTGCAGCGCGGCAGCATGAACACGCCGTTCGCTGCCGCCGCCCAGAACGGCAGCGTCTCCGGGAAAGCAGCGACGTAGGGGTCTTTGTCGAGGTCGCTCATCACATTCTCTCCAACACGACGGTAGCGTGCGCATGACCGATGCCCAGCACCATGCCGGGGCCGCTGGCAATGGCGACGCCGCAGTCCTTGACCTGGACCGCAGGGTGGGCCTCGCCGCGCAACTGGCGCACGGCTTCAATGACTTTGGTGATGCCACCGCGGTTCTGCGGATGGTTGTTGCACAGGCCGCCGCCGTCGGTATTCCACGGCAATTTGCCCACGCCAGAGATCAGGTTGCCTTCTTCGACGAAGCGCCCGCTCTGGCCCTTGGCGCAAAAGCCCAGATCTTCGAGTTGCATCAGCACCATGATGCTGAAGTTGTCGTAGATCGACGCATAGTGCACGTCAGCAGGTTTCAGGCCTGCCTGCCCGAATGCCCTGGCACCCGAGACCGCGGCGCCGGTCTCGAGCATGTCGCAGCGGCCGGCCTCGTTGGTTCTGACCGTCTCCCCGAATCCTCTGACACGCACCAGCGGGCGCTTCAAAGTCCGGGCCACTGCGGCACTGACGAGGACGAGCGCGCCGCCACCGTCGGTGATCACACAGCAGTCCAGGCGACGCAATGGATCGGCCACCAGTGGAGACGCGAGCACGTCCTCGACCGTGTAAACCTTGCGCAGCAGCGCGTTCGGGTTGTGCTGCGCGTGCCGCGAGGCCGAGACCTTGACCCAGGCCATTTGCTCGGGCGTCGTGCCGTACGCGTGCATGTGGCGGCGTGCGTAGTTGGCGTACAGACCCGCGACGGTCCAGCCATAGGGCGCCTCCCAGGCCGAGGCGGGACGATCGGTCGGCAGTACGCGGATCTCGGTCCCGGTGGCCTGGCCGCTGCTGCGCGGCTTGCCGGCCAAGGTGATCAGCGCCACCGAGCACCGGCCGTCGGCGATGGCCTGCGCAGCTTTGCCAACATGGCTGATGTACGAGCAGCCGCCCGACTCGGTGCCGTCGACCTGTTTGACCTTCAGGTTCATGTAGTCGACCATCAAGGCCGGAATGCCGCCGGGCGCATCGGCGGCACAGAAATAACCATCGACGTCGGCAAAGCTCAGCCCGGCGTCGTCCAGCGCGCCGCGGGCGCACTCTGCGTGCAGTTGCGCGATCGACTTGTCGGGCGCATAACGTAGCGGATGCTCGTAAGCGCCGGCGATGCAGGCGGTGGTGTCAGGGTTCATGGGCGTCTTTGCTGAGGTTGAGGGGCTCTGTACGCCATCATGCCTTGGAATCGATCACGGCAGCACTGACCATCGTTCGCAATTCGCGACGGATAGGGTACAGGCTGGAGGGTCTGAACTGGGTCAGCAAGACGACGCAGAGGTCCTCGACCGGATCGATCCAGAAAGCCGTCGACGCCGCACCGCCCCACCAGTATTCGCCCAGCGAGCCCGAGATGCCGGTGCGGGCGACATCGGTGGTCATCGCAAAACCCAGGCCGAAACCCACTCCCCGGTAGGTCGCTTCGGAGAACATCGACACCGACATATCGGCCAGGTCGCGTCCGCCCGGCAGGTGGTTCGACCGCATCAACGCCAGCGTCTTGGGCCCGAGCAGCCGCACCGCGTTGGGCCCGGTCCCCGATACACCGCCCAGGCGCAGCGCTTCGCAAAAACGCATGTAGTCGGCCGCCGTGCTGACCAGACCGCCACCGCCCGAGGGCGCTGACGGCGGTTCACGGAAGCTGGGGCCCACGACCTGCGGCGTCAGCCGGCCTTCGGCCGCTTGGACATAGCACTGCGCGAAACGAGCGGCCTTGTCATCGGTCACATGAAAAGCGGTGTCGACCATGCCGAGCGGCCCGAGGATTCGCTGCTGCAGAAAATCCTGAAACGGCATGCCAGATATCTTGCCGACCAGATAGCCCAGCACGTCGGTGGCCACCGAGTAGTTCCAGGCGCTGCCCGGCGAGAACTCCAGCGGCATCTTGCCCAGCGCTGAGATGAAGTCGCCCAGCCCGCCGGTCTGCTCGGACGGCTCGCAACGACTCTTGCGGTACGCTGAATCGACATTGGTGCGGTTCTGGAAGCCGTAGGTCAGGCCCGATGTGTGGCGCAGCAAATCGATCATTCGCATCGGCGAATCAGTGGGCCGGGTCTGGAAGGCACCGGGCAGACCTGCGACGTACACACCCAGATCAAGCCACTCGGGGATGAACCGGGTCACCGGATCTTCCAGCGCCACCAAGCCCTCCTCGACCAACATCATGAATGCCACGCTGGTGATCGGCTTGGTCATCGAGTAGATGCGGACGATGCTGTCCTCGGTCATCGGCGCGCCGGTCTCGAGCGAGGCCTTGCCGAGCACCGACTGGTGAACGAGCTGACCTTGACGCGTGATCTGCAATTGCGCGCAAGGCAGCTTGCCCGATTCGATGTACTTGTCGGCGATAAAGCGGTCGATGCGCGCCAGGCGCTGCGAGCACATGCCCAGGGATTCGGGTTTGACGGTCATTGAAGGTCCTCGAAATGTGAGCGCGGCCACAGGCCGCAAGCGGGCCGCGCCAGCCAAGCCTATGGCGATGCTCGGCGATCCACCGAGTCAACGTCGGTCACCCGGGCGACATGAAATGCGCGCGGTTTGACCGCCTTCGCGGTGCTGCCAGGCGATGCAGTAGACATGATGGCTGCAGCCCAAGAAACGCAGAGATCGCGTGGGATTTCGCGTCAAACTGGTCAGCGAGATCGCGCCCGCCAACACCCGTCAACACCCGGTTTGGCGCCAGCTTGCCCGAAAATGCTTGCAGCAGCGCCAGCTCGCACGCTGGCCAAACCAGGCTTGCCGCGCGTCAGCGACCGCGCCGCAGCAAGCGCTGCAGCGGCGGCAACAGCCCCATCAAACCTTGCGGGAAGAAACCCAGGATCACGATCAGCACGGCGCCGAGAATGATCTTGTCGACATTGCCGCCGAGCGAGAAGAACTTCTCCTGCACCAGCACCATCGCGGTCGCAATCAAGGGCCCGAGCAGCTGGCGCCGGCCGATCAACACCACGGCGGTCAGCATCAGGATCAGGAAGTAGTTCTCGAGCACATCGGCGCTGACATAAGCGCGTTGGTAAGCGTAGAGCCAGCCCGCCGCGGCACTGATAGGCGCCGAGAACAGGAAGACCTGCAGCCGCACGCGCGCAGGGTCGGTGCCCGCCATTGTCGCCAGACGCGGGTTCAGGTGGACCATGATCGCCGCTGCGCCGAGCAGCGAGCGGCGGAATCGGTCGATCAGGTAGACCGTGGCCGCCAGCAACGCGAAGGCATAGGGCCAGAGCTCGCGGTCGTTGCGCGCGGTGAGTTGCAGGCCGCCGACCGACAGGTCGAGCAAGGGGATGCCGCGGATGCCATCCGAGCCGCCGAGAAAAGCCCAGTTCGACGCGACCGTGATCGCGACCACACCGACCGCGTAAGTGACCAGCGAGAAGACGAATTCACGCAAACGCAAGGTCACCAGACCGATCGCGGCGGCGAACAACAGCGCAATGACGATCGTCGCCGCCAGCGTGACCCAGGAGCCCAGGCCGGCGCGGGTCGACAGCCAGGCGGTGGTGTAACTGCCGACGGCGAAGAACACCGTGTGCGCGAGGCTGACCTCGCCGAGATCGGAGACGATCACGTCCAGCCCGTAGGCCATCACCGCGAAGATCGCGATCAGCACGGCAGCGCTGTAGACCGCGCCACTGCCGCCCAGCAGCGTGGGCGCTGCGAACACCAGCAGGCCGAACAGCGGCAGCGTCAGTCGCTTGAGCCAGTGGCGCTGCATCAGTGCACACCCGATGTCGACCCGGCGCTCAGGCCGCCGGGTCGCAGCACCAGCACCGCGATCAGCACCAGAAAGCAAGCTGCCGTGGTGTAGGCCGGCGAGACCAGCGCCCCGAACAAGGCCGTGAACAGGCCCAGCGCGACGCCAGCGACATAACTGCCTGTGACGCTGCCGATGCCGCCGAGCACAACGACGACGAAGGTCATGATGACCTCCTCGAAGCCCATCGAGGTCAGGATCGGTGTGCGCGGCGCGACCATGCCGGCAGCGAAAGCCACTGCCGCACCCTCGAAAGCGAAAACGCCGTAATAGACCCGACGCACGTTCACGCCAGCCAACTGCGCGAGCTTGGGGTCTTCGGCAACCATGCGAACCAGCCTGCCGATGCGCGTGCCGTCGAGCAGCCATTTCAGGCCGATAAAGACCGCGATCGCCACCAGCACGATGGCCAGGTCTTGTTGCGTCAACCACAGCTCGCCGAGCTTGATCTCGCTGCGAGACAGCGCGGTGTCGAGGATCTGGCCGGTCGAGCCGAAGACCAGCGCCGCACCGCCTTGCAGCACATAGCCGAAGCCCAGCGTCATGATCATGATCGAGACCAGGTTCTGCTCGAAAGTGGCCTTGAGCATCACGCGCTGCATCAGCAAGCCGAACAGCGCACCGATGCCCATCGCGATCGGCACTGCCAGCGCATAAGGCACGCCAGCCTTGACCACCGCCCACCATGTGACGAAAGCGCCCAGCATGTACATCTGGCCGTGGCCGAAATTGACCAGCCTGGCCACCCCCAGCAGCAACGTCCAGCCTATCGCTACCAGCGCGTAGGCGTGGCCGAGCACCAGGCCGTTGATCAGTTGTTGGGTCAGGTTCATGCGTGGGCTCCGAGATAGGCCTGGGCGATGCGTGGGTCGCTGCCCATCTGCGCCGCAGGCCCTTCGAGCACGACGCGGCCGCGCTCGAGCAGCACCAGCCGGTCGACCACCTCCAGCGCCGCGCGGACGTTTTGCTCCACAAGCAGGATCGCCAGGCCCGACGCCGCCAGCTTGCGCAGCGTCTGCAGCACTTGCGACACCAACATCGGCGCCAAGCCGATCGACGGCTCGTCGAGCAGCAACAACTGCGGACCCATCATCAGCGCGCGGCCTATGCCCAGCATCTGGCGTTCGCCGCCAGACAGTTGCGATCCCAGGTGTTGACGACGCTCGAGCAGCCGTGGGAAGAGTTCGAAGATGTCGTCTCGCGAATAAACCCGCTGACCGGCCGTAGCCCGCGGCATGAAAGTCGTCGTCAGGTTGTCCTCAACCGTCATGCGGCCGAACACCAGCCTGCCCTCGGGCACCAAGGCCAGGCCGGCGCGCACCCGCTCGTGCGCTGACCAGTCAGCGATGCGCTGGCCGGAAAGCTCGACCTCGCCGCGCACGACGGGGTCGCCACGCGACCAGCCGATCAGCGCGTTGACCAGCGTCGACTTGCCGGCACCGTTGGCGCCGACCACGCCGACCATCTCACCACGCGACACGCTCAGCGTGTGCACGTCGACCGCGCGGTTGCCGGCGTAATCGACCTGCAGGTCGCGAACTTGGAGCAGCGCGTCGCTCATGCCGCTTTGCCCAGGTAGGCTTCGAGCACGCGCGGGTCTTGCTGTACCTGCTGCGGCGTGCCGTAAGCGAGTTGGCGGCCCAGGTCGAGCACGCAGATGCGGTCGGCCACGGCCATGATCAGGTCCATGTGGTGTTCGATCACGACCAGCGCGATGCCTTCACGCTTGAGGCTGAGCAGCAGGTCGACCAGCCGCGCCATGTCGTCGCCACCCAGCCCGGCCGCCGGCTCGTCGAGCAGCAAGACCTGGGCGCCGTCGCCATAGGCCAGCGCGATCGACAACATGCGCTGAACGCCATAAGGAATCTCCTTGGGGCTGAGCCCGTGATAGGCCACCGGCACGCCAAAGCGCAACAACTGTTGCGCCGCGTAGTCGCAAGCCGCCGCACGCTTGCGCGCCGCACCCGCCGGGTTCAGCACGCTGCCGAGCAAGCCTGGGTGAGCGCGCTTGCCGAGCACGGCCACCAGGTTGTCGAGCACGCTGAGGTCGTCGAAGAATGCGTTTTGCTGGAAAGCACGCTTGAGCCCGAGCTCGGCCAGGCCGTGGGCTCGAACCTGGCTGACATCACGACCCTGCAGCCAGACGCTGCCCAGGCGAGACACCAGCGCCGTCACCGCGTCGTAGCAAGAGCTCTTGCCTGCGCCGTTCGGGCCGATGATGCCGAGCAACTCGCCAGGGTGGACCTCCCAGCCCACGTCGTCGAGCGCCACCAGCGCGCCGTAGCGAACACCTAGGCCTTGGACGCGAAGCGCTGGCTGGGCTTGGGCTGGCGAGGACATCGATGCGCCCTGCTTACTTCTGCACCACGATCTTGCCGGCCTGCACCGTGAACAGATAGTGCTTGGACCCCAGCTGGCCGTTCGGCTCGAAGGCGACGTCACCCATCAGCGTGCCCTTGAACTTGCCGCCGCGGATGCGCTTGGCGATCGCCTCGCGGTCCAGCGTCTTGAGCTCGTTGGCTGCCATCGCCCAGATCTGCAGCGCCGCCGCACCCAGCGCCATGAACTTGTCCGGCGTGTACTTAAACATCTCCAGGCTCTTGGCAACAAATCGCTGGTTCGCCGGGTTGGACGAAAAAGGCTCGATCTGCGGGAAATAGATGTCGGCGCCGACCAAGCCGTTGGCGGCGTCACCAGCGACCTCGATCACGCTGGGCGCGACCGTGCCCACGGCAGCGACCAGCACGCCCGGCAACCTGGCTTGGCGCGCCTGGCGGATGGTGGCCGGCATGCCCAGGCCTTCGTTGGCGTTGATCGCGACCGTGAGATCGGGCTTGGCGGCTTGCACATTGGTCAGCGCAACGCGGAAGTCGGCCTGCGCGAACGGGAACTTCTCCTCGGCCACCTTCTCGTAGACGTGGTTCAAGCGCTTGAGTTCGGCCTCGATAGAGGCTTGCGCGCCATTGCCGTAGGCGTCGTTCTGGGTCAGGAAAGCGACCCGCTTGGCCTTGGCGATGTTGGCGATGTAGTTGGCGATCACCGCGCCGTCCTGCGAGTTCGAGCTGTTGAGCCGAATGGCCAAGGGGTTGCCCTCGCCCGACAGGATCGGGTCGGCCTTGGAGATCGCGGTGATGTCGAGCACACCGCCGCGCGCGATCACCGGCTGCATCGCCAGCGTGACCGGGCTGTTCCAGCCTTCGATGATCACTGACACGCCCAGGCTCATCAACTCGGTGGCGCGCGAGACGCCGACGGCCGGTGTCGACTCGTCGTCGCGCGAGACGATCTCGATCTTGCGGCCGAGCACGCCACCGCTCTCGTTGATCAGCGCGGCCATGGTCTGGATCGCGTTCGTCACATGCTGGCCCTGCGGCCCGGCGCCGCCCGACAGCGGCAGGATCGTGCCAACCTTGATCGTCTGGGCCTGGACCAGCGCGGGCGCGCCCAGTCCCAAGGCCAGGGTGGCGGCGAGGGTGCGTATCAGTTTCATAGAAGTCTCCAGATGGGAAGAGGCGAGCGATTCGGGACGGGCAGCCGACCACGCGCTGTGAGGTCAGGCGCGCAGTCGAGGCTAACTTTTAAAAAGAGCGACCTTATCTGCTGCCCGCCATACCATACCGCATGCTGCGCCGACAGCGGCAGACTCTAGAGCCGAAGAGATCCTCTGCTCATCAGGGTAAACACCCGAAAACCACAGCTGTCAACAGGCCTGCAGCGCGCCGACCGCGGCCCGAGCCTTCGTCACGGCGCACAGCCTCATTCGGCCTTGAGGTCGAGCCGTTTGATCAGGTCGCCCCACATCTTGCTCTGTTGCTGGGTGAAGGCCAGCAGATCGGCCGGCGTCGCGCTGGTCTTGCTCTCGTTGCCCAGCTTGCGCATCGCCTCGCCAAAGCTGGCAGATGTCGTGATCCTGTGGATCGCTGCGGCAAGCTTGTCGACGATGGGCTTGGGTGTGCCGACCGGCGCAAACACGCCATACCAGGTCTCGCCAAGCACTGAGGGGTATCCCAACTCGCGGAAGGTCGGCACGGTGGGCATCAAGGCCTGGCGCTCGGCGCTGAGCACGGCCAGTGCGCGGTACTGCCCGGCGTTGACATTGGGCACGGCGCTGGTCAGCGCCTCGACATTGCTGTCGATCACGCCGGCGATCATGTCCATCGTCGCAGGCGCAGCGCCCTTGTAGTGGACCTCGGTGAACTTGATGTCCAGACCGTTGGCGATCATCTCGCCCAGCAGGTGCACCATGCTGCCCTGGCCGTTGGTAGCGTTGTTGATCTTGCCTGGGTTGGCCTTGGCGTAGCTGACGTACTCGCGCAGTGTCTTGGCCGGAAAATCCTTCTTGACCACGAAAGCGAATGGCACGGTGCACAAGGCGGCGACAGGCGCGAAGTCTTCCGACTTTTACGACAGCTTGTCGTTGAGGTGCGGGTTGGTCGTGAAGGTGGTGCCTGCCGACAGCAGCAAGGTGTAGCCGTCCTTGGGCGTGCGGGCAACGAAGGACGCGCCGATCGCCGTGGCGGCGCCGGCACGGTTGTCGATGACAAAGACGGTGCCGAGTTCCTCACGCAGGCGCTGCGCGAGTTGGCGCCCCACCACGTCGCTGGTGCCGCCCGGCGGATACGGCACGACCAGCGTCACCGGCTTGGTCGGCCAGACTGCCGGGTCTGCGGTCTGCGCTTGGGCGCCCAGCGCCAAAAGCGCGCAGGCCGCGGCCATCAGTCTCAATCGATTTCGCATGACTTTCTCCTTGAATGAATTGCTGTGCGCAAGCCTCAGCGCTGCGGTATGAAGCTACGGTAGGCCGCTTCCCAGTCCGAGAAGATGGCATCCCTGGCCTGGTCGAGCGCGAGCGTGCCGTTGCAGACCATTCTCTGCATCGCGCGCTCGAGCCTGTCTTTCTTTTTGGCGCCACGTTCGCCCTCCCAGGGCTGGAGCATCAGGTTGGCCAACGCGCGCGGGTGTCCGCCGAGCGCCAGCGGAATCCGGTGGTCGAGTTCGTAGTCAGAGGCATCAGCCCTGGGAATCGATTGCGCCTGCATCAGCTTGAACTTCACGCCCCGGGTGTAACTGGACGAAGGCCGGATCGACGCGGTGTAGCCCGCCACACAGATCGTGCTGGAAATCGTGTCTTGACGGACATCGGCGTTCAGCACGTCTGATCGCTGCGCAACCGCGTCTGGCGGGTCGGCTGCTGCCGCATCGATCGACGCCGCAGCTACACCGCTGGCTGCGCCAAATGCCAAGGCCACAAGGGCCACTAATCTGGTCAAACCGCTTGTCGAGAACGATGTCAAAGGTTTGCGTAGCGTGAGCGCATCACAACATTTTCACAGCTATTTCGGCAGCGGTGCTGGCACATACCGAATTCCACCGATCACGACACGCGCAAAATGCACATTGATCCAGCTTGGCCATCGGCCGATAACCCCATGAGCGTTCACCTCAGCCCCAGCATCCCAACAGCCGAGGGCTTGTTCGAAGCGGGCGCCGTGGCGCTGCAATCTGGCCGGACCTTCCGCAACATGCGGCTGGCCTACAAGACCTTCGGCACGCTCAACGCCGACAAGTCGAACGTGATCCTGTACCCGACGTCCTACAGCGCCCAACACCAGGACATCGAGTTCATGGTCAGCGTGGGTGGCGCGCTAGACCCATCGCGCTACTTCATCGTGATCGCCAACCTGTTCGGCAACGGCTTGTCGAGTTCACCGTCGAACACGCCCTGGCCCGATGTGGGCACACGCTACCCCGACGTCACCTGCTTCGATGCGGTCCATGTGCAGCGCCGGATGCTCGCCGAGCTGTGGGGCATCAAGCGATTGGCACTGGTCTATGGCTGGTCGATGGGCGCGATGCAGGCCTACCACTGGGCGGCCCTGTTTCCCGACGCGGTCGAGCGCATCGCGGTGGTGTGTGGCGCGGCGCGCTGCGCGCCGCACAACCAGGTGTTCATCGAAGGCGCGAAGAGCGCGCTGATGGCCGACCCGGCATTCCGCGACGGCGCTTTCACTGAAAAACCGGTGCGCGGTCTTCGTGCAATGGGCCGGGTCTACGCCGGCTGGGCGATGTCGCAGACTTTTTACCGCGAAGAGCTGTGGCGCGGCTCGGGCGCGACCTCGCTAGAGGACTACCTCGTCACCTTCTGGGAGACCAACTTCGCCAGGCGCGACCCTTCGGACCTGCTGGCGCAGTTCTGGACTTGGCAGCAAGCCGACATCAGCGCCAACCCGCTGTACCAGCGCGACCTGCCGCGGGCGCTGGCTGCAATCAGCGCGCGCACGCTGCTGATGCCGGGCGACCACGACCTGTATTTCCAGGTCGAGGACAACCGGCTCGAACTCCAGCACTTGCGCGACGCCAAGCTCGCACCGATCCCGTCGGTGTGGGGACACCGCGCAGGCAACCCGGTGAGCCAGCCTGAGGACCGGGCTTTTATCGAGCACCATGTCAAGGCGCTGCTGTCCACCTGAGCGCCCCAACGCCGGCCGACGCCGGCCGCCCCCCGTGGGGATCAAGCAAAGTGGCAAAGCCACATTTGCTTGAGAGTTGCCGCGAGTCTCATTCAGCGCCCGCTCGTAGCGTCGGCGAGCGACGGCCGGCTTGGGTCAGCACCAGATAAGATCCTGCGCATCCATGTCTGCACAAGAGTTCGCCCCCGGCCTGTTCATCCGAGGCTTCCAGCCACCACTGCCGCTGTCGCAATACCGGCTGGTGGCATTCGACATGGACTCGACGCTGATCAACATCGAGTGCGTCGACGAGATCGCTGCGCTCGCCGGGCTTGGCACCGAAGTCGCCGCGATCACCGAAGCGGCAATGCGCGGCGAGATCAGCGACTACAAGGACAGCCTGCGCCGGCGCCTGGCCTTGCTGCAAGGCGTCAGCGAGACCGTGCTGGCGCAGGTCTATGAGACCAAGCTGCGACTCAACCCCGGCGTCGAGTGTTTCGTCGCCGCCTGCCAGGCAGCAGGCCTGAAAACCTTGCTGGTCTCGGGCGGCTTCACCTATTTTTCAGAGCGCATCCGCCACCGCCTCGGGCTGGACTTTGCCCGCGCCAACGTGCTGGAGGTCGTTGACGGCAAGCTCACCGGCGAGCTGGTCGAGCGGCCCTGGGGCGACATCTGCGACGGCCTCGAGAAGCGCCGGGTGGTGATGGAGGTCTGCGAGCTGATGGGCATCGAGACCTCGCGCGCGATCGCAGTCGGCGACGGCGCCAACGACTTGCCGATGATGAACCTGGCCGGACTGTCGATCTGCTTTCACGGCAAGCCGGCGGTGCGCGAGCAGGCGATGATCTCGATCGAAGCCGGCGGCATGGACCGTGCACTGGAACTGCTCAGCGCCTGAGACAGTGCTGCGCTGAGCAGCCAGCGCCCGGATGCCCGCAGGGCAAGCTTGTTGCGTCGGCCACGGCCCGTTAAACCGCCTAACATGGCGTGTTCTCTACCACCCGAGGAAAGCCATGAGCCAGACCCAATACCTGCTTGAAGCCAGCCGGATGCCCAAGTATTGGTACAACATCGCCGCCGACCTGCCATCGCCCGCGCCTGCTGTGCTGCACCCAGGCACGCTGCAACCGATAGGCCCGGACGACCTGGCGCCGCTGTTCCCGATGGAACTGATCATGCAGGAGGTCTCGACCGAGCGCGAGGTCGCGATCCCCGAGCCGGTGCGCGAGGTCTTCAAACTGTGGCGTCCGGCGCCGCTGTTCCGCGCCCATAGGCTGGAAAAAGCGCTGGGCACACCGGCCAAGATCTATTACAAGTACGAAGGTGTGTCGCCCGCCGGCAGCCACAAACCCAACACCGCTGTGCCGCAAGCCTGGTTCAACGCCCAGGCCGGCATCAAGAAACTGACCACCGAGACCGGCGCCGGCCAATGGGGCTCGTCGCTGGCATTTGCCGGCAACCTGTTCGGCCTGGATGTCACAGTGTTCCAGGTGCGCGTCAGCTACGACCAGAAACCCTACCGCCGTGCGCTGATGGAGACGTACGGCGCGCGCTGCATCGCCAGCCCGTCAAACGAGACCCAGTACGGCCGCAGTGTGCTCGCCACGCGCCCGGACCACCCGGGATCGCTGGGCATTGCGATCAGCGAGGCGGTCGAGATCGCCGCGACCCATGACGACACCAAGTACGCGCTGGGCTCGGTGCTCAACCATGTGCTGATGCACCAGACCATCATCGGCCAGGAAGCCATGCTGCAGATGGAGATGGCCGGCGACGACCCCGATGTGATCGTCGGCTGCACCGGCGGCGGCAGCAACTTCGCCGGCATCGCCTTCCCGTTCATAGGCCAGCAACTGCGCGGTGGCAAGAAACGCCGCATCGTCGCGGTCGAACCCGCCGCCTGCCCCAGCCTGACGCGCGGCAAGTACGCCTATGACTTCGGCGACACCGGCCACATGACGCCGCTGACCAAGATGCACACGCTGGGCAGCACCTTCACGCCACCGGGATTCCACGCTGGCGGTTTGCGCTACCACGGCATGGCGCCGATGGTCAGCCACCTGCACGAGCTCGGCTTGCTCGAGGCCACCGCTTACCACCAGGTCGCGTGTTTCGAGGCCGGCGTGCTGTTCGCCCGGACCGAGGGCATCGTGCCCGCACCCGAAGCCAACCATGCCGTGAAAGGCGCGATTGTCGAGGCACTGCGCTGCAAGGCCGAAGGCAAGGCCGAGACAATTCTGTTCAACCTGTGCGGACACGGCCATTTCGACATGGCAGCCTACACCAGCTACTTCGCCGGCAACCTGACCGACCAGACCTACGACGAAGCCGAACTGGCGATGGCGCTGTCAGGGCTGCCTTCGGTGCCGGCCTGATCGCTGGCTGACCGCTGACGGGTCGCTGACTGGTCCGTTTGCCCGGCAGGCTCAAGCCGGCCGGACTTCAGGCCGCGCCGCGCTGCGCGAGCGCTGCCACTGCATGTACAGCACGCCAACGAGCACCACCGCGCCGCCGATCATCTGCTCGGCCAGCGGTTGAACGTCGAAGAACAGCAGCGAGATCAGCACCGCGAACACCGGCACCGTGTTCTGCCACATGCCGCCGGTCTGTATGCCCAAGCGGCTGACGCCGGTGTTCCAGGCCACGGTGGCCAGTGCGGTGCAACACACCGCTGCCACCAGCAACTGGATCACCGTCAGCGACGACGGATGCAGGTTCGGCTGAGCTGCCAAGCCAGTGGCTCGCGCGATGATCCAGAACAGCAGCAACCAAGGCAGGGCCCCGATGGTCGTGAGGTATGTGCGCCGCAGCTGCGTCGTGTCCGCCGTGAACCAGCGCTGGGCCAGGATCGAGTAAGTGGTCCAGCTGCAGATGCCCAACACCACCAGCAGCTCACCCCCTTGCAGGCTGAGCGCCGCGCCCAGCGAGGCGCCGCCGGCCTGGGCCCTGCCCTGGATCGCGATGCCTGCGCCGATCAGCGTGAGCAAGGTCGCGCCCCAGAAGCCGCGCTCAAGCCGGGCGCCGGTCATCACGCGCGACACCACGGCGACATAGACCGGCGTGCCTGCCGACAGCGCGGCCACCGTCATCGGGTGGGTGAGGTACAGCCCGAGGTTGTAGAAGGTCAGGAAACCGGTCACGCACAGGCTCAGCACCGCGACCCGCCACAGCGGGATCGGCGATCGCAGCTGCCGCGGGCCCAGCGACAACACCAGCATCAGGCCCAGCAGCGCGCTAGCCACCACGTAGCGTAGCGGTGAGACAAAGAAAGGGTCGAAGTGTATGAGCAGCGCAGATGACAGCGGCAGGTTCATGCCCCACATCAAGCTGGAGGTCAGGTAAGCCGCAGTGCCGAGCAGCGCCGACCGCTGCACCGTGGCGACAGCCCCGTCAGTCGGGGCTGACGAGCTCACTCGTCGGCCACGAAACGCGGCCAGGTGCTGCTGACATATTGCAAGAAAGCCGGGCCCAGGCCCTCGGCCTGCAGGTGGGCGCGACTCACCGGTCGTTCGATGCAGCAGAAAGCCGGATCGGCCAGCGCACGGCGTGCGAAATCATGGTGCAGCATCGCGCCGCGGCCGATCATCACGAAGTCGACGCCGCTGTCCAGGCAACGGTTCGCGGTGACCGTGTCCATGATCTTGCCGGCCACGCCCAGCCGGGTCGCGCCGCGGTCGAGCGCCGCAAAGTGCGAAATCAGCGGCTTGCCCGTATACGCCGGGTCGAGCGGCGCCTTGAAGCAGTCCCACAACGACATGTCCAAGTAGTCAAGCCGGCCGTCGTCCAGCACCAGCTGGGCCAGCGCCAGCGACTCGGGCATCGTGATACCGAAGCGCTCTGGCGACAGCCGCAGACCGAGCTGAAAGTCGGGCTGGGTCGCCGCGCGGATGCCGGCGATCAGTTCAAACAGGATACGGTAACGGTTCTCGAAGCTGCCACCATAGCGGTCGCTGCGCCGATTGTTTTCACCGTCGAGAAACTGGGCCAGCAGGTAGCCGTGCGCGCCGTGCAACTCCACACCGTGAAACCCGGCTTGCTCGGCGCGGCGCGCAGAAGCGATGAAGTCCTGCACCAGTTGCTCGACCTCGGCGGTGGTCAGCTCGCGAGCGCCGGTCTCGGCATCATCCCAGGGCGCGACGGCAGGCTGGCCGGTGAGCGCTTTGTCGGCACGTCGGCCCGAATGCTGCAGCTGCAGGCTAGAGACGCCGCCGCCGGCATGGATGCCCTGGGCCAGCCGGGTGAGCCCGGGCAGGTGCGCGTCAGACCAGGCACCCAGTTGCCCCGGGAAGCCCTGGCCCGATGCCTGCACATGCGCGGCACAGGTCATCGTCATGCTGAAGCCGCCCTGGGCTCGCATCGTCAGCCAGCGGTATTCGTCATCGCCCAGTGTGCCGTCAGCATGGCTTTGCCAATTGGTCAGCGGCGCCAGCGTGATGCGGTTGGACCAGATCGGCCCACGGGTCAAGGTCAACGGATCAGACAGCGCAGGAGTATTGGGCATGGTGTCGATTCAAATCGTCAGTGTCGGGCAGCAGCGGGTCGGCTGGCTACCACCTGGGCGACAAGCACTGCGATCCGCATCGCCGCAGTCTAACGTTGGCCGCCGCCGCAGCCCATCAGCCCATCAGCCCATCAGCGCGCCAGCATCGATAATTTGCGATGACTATGCAGCGATGGCCGGGTTTGAACGCCTGGAAGATGAGACGATGACCAATGCCTTGCCTCAGAGCACAGCTTGCGCCAAACAACAACTGCACGAGAGCGCGATGATGGCTGCGACGCCGACCGGCCTGGCCGCGCTCGAAGCCCGTCTGCAACAGGACTTCGAGATCCTGGGTCTGCCGGCGCAAGCTTGGGTGCCTTCGCGCAGCGAGGCCGGTGTCGAGGTGCTTGACACGGCCATCATCGGTGGCGGGATGGCGGGCCTGACGCTGTCAGCCGCCTTGACGCAACTCGGCGTGAAGACCCGAATTTTTGACCGCGCACCGGCCGGCTTCGAAGGCCCCTGGGCGACCACGGCGCGCATGGAGACGCTGCGCTCGCCCAAGGAGTTGACAGGGCCTGCGCTGGGATTCGCCGCACTGACCTTCCGTGCCTGGTTCGAAGCACAGTTCGGCTCGGCCGCCTGGCAAGCGCTCGACAAAATACCCAGGATGCAATGGGCCGACTACCTGCGCTGGTACCGCCGCGTGCTGGGCATCGAACTGTGCAATCAACAGCTGCTGCTGTCGGTGCAGCCTCGCGCCGACGGACTGGTGCAGCTGCAATTGGCCGACGGGCTGATCGGTGGTACCCGCTACCAGGTGCTGGCCCGCCACGTGGTGCTGGCCACCGGCCGCGATGGCCTGGGTGGCCCCTGGGTGCCTGATTGGGCCCGGGCGCTGCCGCGCGAGCGTTGGGCCCATTCGGCCGATGCCTGGCGCGGCGAGGACTTGCGCGGGCTGCGTGTGGCCGTTGTCGGCGGCGGTGCGTCGGCGATGGACGCTGCAGCGACAGCGCTCGAGAGCGGCGCGGCGCGCGTCGACCTGCTGATACGGCGACCCGACCTGCCTCGCGTCAACAAGGGCAAGGGTGTCGGTCATCCCGGCATGGTCCAAGGCTTCGGCGCGCTGCCAGATGAATGGAAGTGGCGTTTCCGCCATCACATCAACGAGCAACAGGTGCCGCCACCACAAGCCAGCACCTTGCGGGTGTCGCGCCATGCGAATGCCTATTTCCATCTCGGCGCGCCAGTGCGGGCGGCGACGCTGCGGGCCGATGGCGCGCTGCGCATAGACACCGCCAAAGGGCCGATGGCGGCCGACTTCCTGATCTTGTGCACCGGTTTTTCCAGCGACTGGGCACAGCGACCGGAGTTCTCCGCCATCGCACCGCAGGTGCGGCTGTGGCAGCATCGATTCACGGCACCGGCGGGCGAGGCAGACGCTGAGCTGTCCGGTTCACCCGATCTGGGTCCGAGCTACGAGTTCCAGGAACTCAGGCCTGGCGCCTGTCCCGGCCTGAACCGCGTGCACTGCTTCAACTACGCGGCGGCGCTCTCGCTGGGCGCGAGTGCCGGCGACATCCCGCAGATCAGCGAGGGCGCCCAGCGCCTGGCACGCGCTCTGGCGGCCCAGTTGCTGGCCGAAGACGTGGCGCAGCACTTCGACGCACTCCAACGCTATGCCGAGCCCGAACTGCGGGGCGACGAATGGGCGCCGGCGGACTTCCCCAGCTACGAGTGAGCCGGCCCGGCTTGCCTGGCTTGCGCCGGCAGGGCTAAAGACTCCGCCCTTGCCCAGCCTCTTCGAAGGTCTGGCCATCGCGGATCTGGTAGATCCGCTTGAAGGTCGGGATGATCTTCTCGTCGTGGGTCACGACGATGATCGCTGTGTGGTACTGCGTGGCCATCCGGTCGAGGATACGCATCACCGCCAGCGCCCGCTCGCTGTCCAGTGGCGCGGTCGGCTCATCGGCCAGGATCACCGGCGGGCGGTTGGCCAGCGCGCGCGCAATCGACACTCTTTGCTGCTCGCCGCCCGACAGCTCCGAAGGTTGGGCACGGGCGCGGTGGCCGACATCCAGCGCCTGCAGCAGTTCCAGCGCCCGGGCCCGGGCCTCGCCGTTGGGCCGGCCAGCCAGCATCGGCAGCAGCGCGACGTTGTCGGTGACGTCGAGAAAGGGGATCAGGTAAGGCGCCTGAAACACAAAGCCTATGCTGTCGCGCCGCAGCGCGCGCAGGTCGGACATCTTCCAGCCGTCGTCGTAGAGGGTCTTGCCGCCCAGGATCATGCGGCCCGCGGTCGGCGTTATCACCGCGCCCAGGCACTTCAGCAAGGTGCTTTTGCCCGAGCCCGACGGGCCGATCAAGCCCACCACCTCGCCGGGTGCGACGACCATGTTGACATCCTTCAGCGCATCGACCGCGGTGTCGCCCTGGCCGTAGCGTTTGCGCAGGCCCTCGATGCGGATGCCCAGCCCAGCTGCCTCAGCCGGTTCAGCCACCGATGGCCTCGGCAGGGTCGACCTTCAGCGCCGCGCGGATCGCCAGCGTGCTGGCCAACGCGCAGATCAGCATCACCGCCGCCAGGCCGCGCACCGCGTCGGCGGGTTCGAGCAGCACGTATTTCGGGAACACCGGCGCCCAGACGGTGGCCGCGACCTTGCCGACGATGAATCCGATCAAGCCCAGCCCCAGCGCTTGTTGCAGGATCATGCCGGCGATGGTGCGGTTGCGCGTGCCGATCAGCTTGAGCACCGCGATCTCGCGGATCTTGCCCAGCGTCATCGTGTAGATGATGAAGGCCACGATGGCCGCGCTGACCACGGCCAGGATCGCCAGGAACATCGCGATCTGCTTGGCCGAGGTAGCGATCAGTTTGGCGACCAGGATCTCCTCCATCTGCGCCCGGGTGAAGGCTTCGAGGTGCTTCCAGCGGCGGATCGGCTCGGCCACGCCCTCGGCTGACGCACCGGGTCGGACCTGCACCAGCACGGCGTTGACGCTGTGGTTGCTGGCCTGCGCGGCCTGGACCGCCTCGAGCAGGCCGGGCACGCCGGGACGGTTCAGGCCGGGGTTGGCGGCATTGCGCGCGCGATCGTTCAGGATGGCATCGTTGTCCTTGAGGAACTGCGCCTCCTGCCCGTCCTTGAGCGCGATGAAGACCATCGGGTCGCCGCCCGACGACACCATTCGCTGGGTCAATCCCACCACGGTGTAGTCGTGGCGCCGGATGCGGATGCGGTCGCCCAGACCGAATCCGGTTCGCAGATCGGCCACCGCCTCGTAGTGGCTGCGCGTGATGTGGCGGCCGGCCAGCAGATACGCCGGCTCACCGGGCTGGCCGGGCTCGAAACCGACGACCATCGCGCGCACGTCGCTGCTTTGATGTCGCACTTGCATCGTCAGGTAGGTGACGTTGGCCGCGCGCGCCACGCCCGGCAGTGCAAGCAGGCTGCGCACCGCGTCGTCGCGCAGGCTGGACGCCTCGGCGTACGGGCCTTGGGTGTCCTGCTGCACCACCCACAGGTCGGCGCCGCTGTTGTTGAGCAAGGCCCGGGCGTCGTCGACCATGCCGCGGTAGACGCCGGCCATCGTCAGCGTGACGCCAATCAGCAGGCCCAGGCCAAATCCTGTGAGCACGAACTTGCCCCAGGAATGGAGGATGTCGCGCCCCGCCAAGCTGATCACGGGGTATGCGCCAGCAGCGAATCGACAACCTTGATGCGGCTGCCGGCCGTCAGTTCCTTCTCGCTGAAAACCACGACCCGGTCGCCGGCCTGCAGCCCTTCGAGGATCTGGACCTGTCCGTTCAGGCTGGACAGCCCCAGCCGCACTGGCGCGAAACGCAGTGCATCGCCGTCAATGCGCCACACGCCGGTGCCGTGGCCGCCGCCGCCACCAATGACGGGCTGGTCGGGCGCCAGTTCGGCGCGCCGCTTGATGCTCGCGTTAGGCAGCAGCAGCGCGGGGGCCGTGGCCGCGAGCGTCAGCGTCACTTCGGCCAGTTCGCCCACCGAGATTCCAGCTGGCAGCGGGTCGAAGGCGACCTGGGCGATACGCTCCTCGGTAACGCTGTCGCTGACGGCTTCGAGCCGCGCCACCCGGCCGGTCAGCGGCCTGCCCGGGTTCGAGCGCAACACGATCTCAGCCTTCAGTCCCGCTACCAGACCGGTCGAGCGGCCTTGGTCGAAACGCACCTTGACCCACAGCGACGAGGGTTCGATCAGCCTGATCACCGCCTGGCCCGCGACGGCGGTGGAACCGGCTTCGGCCTCGCGGCTGATCACCACGCCGTCGCTGGGCGCCAGCAGGCGCAGGTTGGCGCGCTGCTGCACCAGGCCGGCACGCTCGGCCGCCAAGCGCTTGACGTCCTGCCGTGCAGCGCTGAGGTTGGCGTCAGCGCCGATCAGCACGGCGTCGGCCGAGACCTGCTCTTGCAGCTTGCTTTCCACCACGCCGGCACTGATGAAGTTCTTCTCCCCCAGGTCCAGATAGCGGCGGGCATTCAGCGCCGCCAGGTCCTTCCTGGCGACGGCGTCCTGGCGCTGGGCTTGCGCACCTGCCGTTGCACTCCCGGCGCGGTCTATCGATGCAGCTAGCGCGGCCAGTCGCTCGTCGAGGTCGACCGGGTCCATCTCGGCCAGCAACTGTCCGGCCTTGACGCTGTCGCCGACATCGACCAAGACCCGACGAACCCGGCCTGCTGCAATGGGACCGACCAGGTAGGCACGGCGCGCCTCGACCGTGCCGATGCCGAACAGCGACGGCGTCAACCGGCCTTCGCCGGCCTGCAAGACCGTGACCCGGATCGGCGCCAACGGGCCCGACCGCATCACGACGAAGGCCAAGGCACCCAGCAACAAAGCGCCCAACAGGCTCAGGCCGAGCCGACGCGACGCCAGGGCGGTCAGCTTCACAGCAACTTGCAAATCGCAAAAACAAGGATGGCGCTGTTGTCACTGGCCTGCAACAGCAGCGCCATGGCGACCGGCAAGACCGTCAGCATCTGGTGGTGGCGCGCCAACCCGCGCGCTGAATTCGCATGTGATCTCATGCCTGTACTTATAGAGCAGTTGCGCAAGCTGCGCCACCGCGCTGCGCAACAATGGCGTGACAAGGCCCATCCCAGCGACCGAAAGACCGATCGCGACGATCGATGCGCGCTGCGGGCTGAGGTCATCAAGCGCCAACCGCTGCAGCCTGCCGACGGATCGATCAGGCTGTGCCGGCACCACCGCATCGAAATTCAGCCGCCCTCATTTCACGACGGCGGTTTCGCTGAAGAGGTGGCTTGGGGACGCATCGCCGTCCGATGCAAATGGCCGGTCAAGCCAGGCGCTGAGCTTGACAGCGCGGTCTCGCTCGAAGGCCGAAGCCTCCGGGAACAAGGCCTGCAGTGCCTCGCGAACCTGGGCCAGGCGCGGGTCATGCCAGTGGGCGTTGTCGGTGGTGTCGTTGACACAGAAGAAGTTGACTGCGCCGCAGAGCGAGCCCAGCAGGTCGAGCTGGTAGCCGACATCGGCATCACCGGTCGAGACATACAGGTGGGTGTAGTCGCGCATCCTGGCCAAGCCATGGGCCAGGGCCCAACGGATCACGAAATCAGAGACGATGGTCGGCTTGTCCCAGGTCCGAAACACCGTCGATCGCACGCCGTCGAACAACTCGGGCGCGATGCGTTCGAGTTCGAACAACACCGATCGCAACATCGGCCTGGGGGAATGCGCGAAAGTGCAGAACCGGTGCACATAGGCTTGACGTTGGCGAGTCCGAGACTCCTCGCCGACCCCGGGCCTGGTGCCCGCCGCTTGAGCGCTGAGCCAATGGTTTGACAGCCTGCAGGCGTTTTCCATCGAGTTGGCATCCTGGCGCAACGGGCCGTCGCTGACCGCAGGATCGTCCGACCAGGCGGCATAGACCCCGCCGTCCCAGAACCAATCGTCGAGTTCGACGGGTGCGCCGAAGAAGACATCGTCATTGAGGTAGAAATAACGCTCAGAAAGACCAGGAATCCGATGAATGTAGGACTCGATGTTGCTCGAGTCAAAGGTCGGCAGCGCGCTGGCCGGGATCAGCTTGCGGTGGTCGACGATCGTCAAGCGACTCGAGGACTTCAGCCAGGCCGGCGTCTGGTCGTCGGTGACGATGTAGACATGGCCGTGGTCCGGAAAGAAGCGCTCGAGCGCACGCAGGCTGAAACGAAGCTCGTCGTTGTCGCGGAACCGGCCCTCGACATTGCCGTGCAGGCCGATCGCGTCGCGATGGGCGGCGCTGAGTTCGTCGGCTGCGCGCTGGCGCTTCAGTCGCCAGGCGGGGTCGTTGCCATCGACCCAAAGGTAGACGATGTCGACGGGTGAATCTCTTCTCATGACACACAGACAGGAAACGCCCGGGCGAACCGAGCTAGGGGCGGCGGCATTCGGCCGCGCGAAATCAGTGAACTAACTCGACAGTTGCTGCCAGGCCTTGTCCAGGCGCTTGACGCTGACGGGCTGCGGGGTTCGCAGCTCCTGGGCGAAAAAGCTCACCCGCAGCTCTTCGAGCAACCAGCGGTACTCGTCCAGCCTGGCGTCGGCAACGCCTTTTTGCTCGGCCAAGCGGCGCAGGTAGCGCTGCTCGATCGGCCGCAACTCGGCCAGCCGCTGCGCGTCACGCGCCGGGTCGGCGCGCTGCTTGTCCAGCCGTGCCGTGACCGCCTTGAGGTAGCGCGGGTAATGCTGGAGCTGGGTATACGGCGCTTGCTGCAGGAAGCGCTTGGGCATCAGCCGCTGCAGCTGGGCAGCGATGTCGTCGGACAGCTCTTTGGCGGCGCGGCTGTCCTTGAGCTTGCGCTGCGCGGCGGCGTAATCAGCCAGGATGACGCCAGCCAGTCGCGCCACCTCTTGCGCGATCAGGTTGAGTCGGCTGCGGCCCGCGATCAGGCGGGCGTTGAAGCTGGCATCGTCGGCGGGCAGCGGGTCGGCCAGGAATGCGCGGTCCAGCGCCAGCTCGATGATCTGGCTGCGCAGTTCGTCAGCGCTGCCCAAGGGCATGTAGGCCGTGGCCATCTTGACCAGGTCGGGGATGTTCTTCTCGAGGTATTTCAAGGGCTCTTTGAGCGCGAGCGCGACCAAGCGGCTCAAGCCGGCGCGGTGTTTGACCGCAGCGCCTTCGGGCTCGTCAAAGACCTCGATTTCGACATGGGTACGCTTGTCGATCAGCGCCGGAAAACCGATCAACACCTGGCCGGCTTTGTGGATTTCCATCAGCTCCGGCAGCTCGCCGAAAGTCCAGCTGGTGTAGCCCTTGGGCACCGCGACTGGCGCAGCAGGCACTGCCGCCTGGCGCACAGCGCCCGTTGTCGTGCTCGGAGTCGCCGCAGCGACGACCGGCGCGGGCACACCGCTGCCCAGCTTCAGGGTCGCGAGCGCCTGAAAAGCCGATCGCGCCTGGCCGCCAAGCTCGGCCTTGAGCGTGGCCAGATGCCGGCCCATGCCAAGCTGGCGGCCGTGCTCGTCGACGACCCGGAAGTTCATGAACAGGTGCGGCTGCAGCATGTCGAGCTTGAAGTCATTGCGCTGCACGGCAATCTGCGTGCGCTCGCGAACGGCCTTGAGCAGCACATCCATCAGCGCGCCCTGCGCGAATAGATGTTCGGCAATGAACGCCTCCACGTAGGCCGGCAAGGGCACAAGCCGCGTGCGTGGGCGCTGGTGCAGGCTCTTGAGCAGTGCCGTCAACTTGGTGGCCAGCATGCCGGGCACCAGCCATTCGCAGCGCTCCTCGCTGACCTGGTTGAGCGCATAGATAGGCACCGTCACCGTCACGCCGTCCTTGACGTCGCCCGGCTCGTGCAGATAGGCCACCGCGCAGTCCACGCCGCCCAAGCGCAGCATCTTCGGGAAAGCGCTGCCGGTGATGCCAGCCGCCTCGTGGCGCATCAGCTCGTCGCGCGTGAGCTGCAGCAGCTTCGGGTTGCTGCGGCTCTCGTGCTTGACCCAGCGTTCCAGCGTCGCGCCAGAGCACACATCGGCCGGCAGCAGTTGGTCGTAGAAGGCGTAAATCAGCTCGTCGTCGACCAGCACGTCCTGGCGCCTGCTCTTGTGCTCGAGCTCCTCGACTTGCGCCAGCAGCCTGCGGTTGTGCGCCAGGAAAGGCAGCTGGCTGTCCCAGTCATCCTCGACCAGCGCGCTGCGGATGAAGATGTCGCGCGCGGCGCGTGGATCGACATTGCCGAAGTTGACGCGCTTGTTGTTGTAGACCACGACGCCGTAAAGCGTGGCGCGCTGCAGTGCGACCACCTCGGCGGCTTTTTTTTCCCAATGCGGCTCGAGCAGTTGGATCTTGAGCAGATGACCCGCCACCTGCGGAATCCACTGCGGCTCGATGCCGGCCAAGCCACGGCCGTAGAGCCTGGTCGTCTCGACCAGCTCGGCAGTGATCATCCAGCGGCCGGGCTTCTTGCTCAGGTGGGCGCCCGGATGGCGCCAGAACTTGATGCCGCGAGCGCCCAGGTACCAATCCTCGTCATCGCTCTTGCAGCCGATGTTGCCCAGCAGCCCAGCCAGCATCGCCAGGTGGACCTGCTCGTAGGTGGCCGCAGCCCCGTTCAAACGCCAGCCGTGCTCGGCCACCACGGTGTGCAGCTGGCTGTGGATGTCGCGCCATTCGCGCAC
This sequence comes from Bordetella parapertussis, assembly GCA_945878355.1. Classification (GTDB taxonomy): domain Bacteria; phylum Pseudomonadota; class Gammaproteobacteria; order Burkholderiales; family Burkholderiaceae_C; genus Pseudaquabacterium. Next base: position 56,264 of record CAMCTC010000003.1, read on the forward strand.
CCGGCGCGGGTTGACGAAGCTCTCGCGCAGGCGCTGGTCTTGCTGGCGGTGGCTGAGCTTGTGGCTGTCGACGTTCGGCGTCGCGCCGGTCTTGGCCGCCGGATGGCCGTGCACGCCGCGCCCCTCCTCGATCCAGGACCAGAGCTTGAGGTAACCCATGAACTCGGACTTCTCGTCGTCGAACTTCTTGTGCTTCTCGTCGGCGGCCTGGGCTGCTTCCATCGGCCGGTCGCGAACGTCCTGAACGCTCAGTGCGCTGGCGATGATAAGCACCTCGTTGAGCGCCTGGCGGTCTCGCGCTTCCAGGATCATCCGACCGACGCGGGGGTCCAGCGGTAGGCGGCTGAGTTCCAGGCCAATCGGCGTCAATTCGTTGTCATCGTCGACCGCATTGAGCTCGCCGAGCAAGTCGTAGCCGTCGGCAATCGCCTTGGCGCGCGGGGCTTCGAGAAAAGGGAAATCCTCGACCTGGCCCAGGCGCAGGCTCTTCATGCGCAGGATCACGCCGGCCAGCGAAGACCGCAGGATCTCAGGGTCGGTGAACTTGGGTCGGCCGATGAAATCCTTCTCGTCGTAAAGGCGTATGCAGATGCCGTTGGCGACACGGCCGCAACGCCCGGCGCGCTGGTTGGCAGCGGCCTGGCTGATCGCCTCGACCTGCAACTGCTCGACCTTGGTGCGGTAGCTGTAGCGCTTGACCCGCGCCAACCCGGTGTCGATCACATAGCGGATGCCGGGCACCGTCAAAGAGGTCTCGGCCACGTTGGTTGCCAGCACGATGCGCCGGCCGTTGCCGGGGTTGAACACCGCTTCCTGCTCGGCCTGCGACAGCCGCGCGAACAACGGCAGGATTTGCGGCTGCGGCCCGCCTCGGTGCTGCTTGGCGAGATGCCGGCGCAGGTGGTCGGTGGCGTCGCGGATCTCGCGCTCGCCGGGCAAGAAGACCAGGATATCGCCGCTGACCCCGCCCTGCCACAGCTCGTCGACCGCGTCGGCGATGGCCTCGTCGAGGCCGTATTCACGCTTGTCCTCGAACGGCCGCCAGCGCTGCTCGACCGGGAACAGCCGGCCCGAGACCTGGATCACCGGCGCCGGGCCGCGAATCGACGCAAAGTGATTCGCGAAGCGGTCAGCGTCTATGGTCGCCGAGGTGACGATGATCTTCAGGTCAGGCCGGCGCGGCAAGAGCTGGCACAGATAGCCGAGCAGGAAGTCGATGTTCAGGCTGCGCTCATGCGCCTCGTCGATGATCAGCGTGTCGTACTGGCGCAGCTCCGGGTCGCCTTGGGTTTCAGCCAGCAAGATGCCGTCGGTCATCAGCTTGACGCTGGCGCCGGGCTGGAACCGGTCCTGGAAGCGCACTTTGTAGCCCACCACATCGCCCAGCGGCGATTGCAACTCGTCGGCGATGCGCTTGGCCACGCTGGTGGCCGCGAGCCTGCGAGGCTGGGTGTGGCCGATCAGCCCGCGCCCGCCAGCACCTATGCCACGGCCGAGTTCGAGCGCAATCTTCGGCAACTGGGTGGTCTTGCCCGAGCCGGTCTCGCCGCAGACGATCACCACCTGGTGGTCGGCGATCGCGCGGGCAATCTCCTCGCGCCGGGCGGAGACCGGCAGCGATTCTGGGTAGGTGATCTTAGGGATAGGCGTGGCCACCCGCGGCGGGCGATCTTGCCTTGCCGGACGCTCTGGGCGCGGCGGGCGATCGGGCCGGTGTGGCCCGGCCGGGGGGGCGGGCAAATTCACTTCAGCGCGATTATCCCTGGCCGCAGAATTGGGTTGCCCCTGAACAGGAACCCGCGATGCACACCCTTCACGATTCGACCCATGCCCTGGCCACGCTGGCCGACACCGGCATCGGCGCGCTACAGGTCATCGGCACCGGCAAGCTGAACATCGTGGGCACGGCGGTGATCGCCGAACTGCGCACCGCGCTGGCGTAGCTGGCAGGCCGACCCGACCTGCATGTGCTCGTGCTGAGCGGCAGCGGCGACGATGCCTTCATCGGCGGCGCCGACATCGGCGAGATGGCCCGCCTGAACCCCACCACGGCAACCAGCTTCATCACCCAGCTGGCCGGCCTGTGCGGTGCAGTGGCCGCGATGCCGGTGCCCGTGATCGCACGCATCGCCGGCTGGTGCCTGCGCGGCGGGCTGGAAGTGGCGCTGGCCTGCGACCTGCGCATCTGCGATGCCGGCGCGATGTTCGGCATGCCCGAGGTGCGCATCGGCATCCCCTCGGTGATCCACGCCGCCCTGCTGTCGCGGCTGATCGGCCAGGCGCGCGCCAGCGAAATGCTGTTGTGCTGCGACAACTTCGGCGCCGCCCAGGCCGAGGCCAGGGGCCTGGCGCACGAGTTGTGCCCGTCCGGTGAGCTCGATGCCCACTTGCAGCAGCGCGCCGCCGCGCTGGCGGCCCTGCCACCCCAGGCGCTGCGCCAGCAGAAGCGCCTGCTGCGCCACTGGCAGACCGTGCCGCTGGCGCAGGCCATCACCGACAGCGTGGGTGAGTTTGCGTTCGCCTACACCACCGGCGAGCCACAGGCGCTGATGGGCGACTTCATGGCCCGCAAGACCTCGCGGCGTTGGCGGCGGCAGCCTGGGGCCGTTGACTGTGAGGCCGGGCGCCCCAGCCATGCCGGCCAGATGGCACGATCGACAACCCGGGTAGACGCTCCCCTGCAACGGCGCAGGCCATCACCAGTGCGCGGGCGCCGCACACGGGCGCCGCACACGGGCGCCGGCCGGCCTGTCCCGTAGGCGGGTTCAACCCAGCCTCGGGCGTTGCGACAACTCAAACCGCGACAGTCCGGCGGGCATAACGTCTTGCTTGGTAGGCGCCCATCCGCCAGCGCGGCTCAGTCGGGCCGCCCCGCCGCGTGCCATGCGGTGGCCGTTGCCAATGCGCGATCGACGCAATTTAGGAGGATTATCATGTTCTGTTCCCGTTCCCGCTTCAGCAGCCTGTTGATAGTCGGCGCCGCCGGTCTGGCGTGCACATGGCCCATGGCGTCGCTGGCGGCGACGATCGACCTGGGGCCTGTGTGGGCCGAGGTCGATCCCGGCAGCGCAATCGGCTTTGATACCGGTTGGACTTGGTACACGACCGGGCCCAGCCGTATCGCCTTCGGGCCCGGTCCCGTGGCGTGGGCCGGCGAGATAGGCGGCTTCGCGACCACTGAATTCGCGCTGAACATCCACTTCACGGCCAAGCCTGGCAAGGTGATCACAGGCTATGAGGTGACTGGCAGCGGAAGGGCCGGTCAGGGTGTGTGGTCGTCCGCCTGGATGACCGGCAGCTTCGGTGCAGCCAGCGTGCCTTACGCCTTCACGGAGTCGAATTCCCTGACCGGGCAGCCTGCCGGCGGGGCGCCCGAGATCTGGACGGTGCCCTTGACGTTCGGGGCGGTGCCTTCCCTGAACCTGGCAGGCACGCTGAACGCAGCGAGCTTCCCGTCCACGAACTGGGAGTTGGTCGGTTCGCACCAGGATGTGGTGGGGTGGGAACCGGTGTACGACAACGTGCAGGTGCAGGTCGGCGTCGAGCCGGTCTTTGACTTCGTGCGCGTCTGCCGCGAGGGCGTGATAGGTCGCACCGAGAGCGGCGAACTCGTCTACGGCACCGTCTGCGACTCGGTATGGCAGCAGGTCGGTGAACAGCCGGTCTACGAATGGCAGCAGGTACAGGTGGGGCAGAACCCGATCTACGGCGAGGTGCCGGACTATGCAGATGTCACCCGGGGCACGCCTGCCAGCATTTCGCTGGACCGCATCGACATCCAGGTGACCACGGTGCCCGAACCGCAGACCTGGGCAAGCTTCGCTCTGGGCGGCGGCCTGCTGGCTTGGTGGATGCGCCGCCGCCCGGCGCAGAGGTCCTGACGTCGGCCGGCGCCCTGCCGGACTGGCCGGCGCCCTGCCGGACTGGCCGGCGCCTGCGGATCAGGCCAGCAGGTCGGCCACCGTCATCGTCGCCAGCCCGGCCTTGTGGCGGAAGGACTTCGTCACCCGCTGGTCGCGCAACAGCAGTTGGTCCACCAGCGGCTGAGCGGGCGTGTGGGCGATGTTGATCAGCAGCACATGGCGCTGGGCGCCCTCCTCGTCCAGCCTGCCACACCAGCCCAGCGCCAGCAGGTCTTCCAGCACGGGCTGGACCTGCAGAGGGTCTACGCGCAGCGCACCGGCCAGGGCCTCGGCGCTGAGCCCTCGTTGCTCGTTGCTGCGTGCGGCGTACAGTGCCTGCAGCACCGCGAGCGCCAGCGCAAAGCGCTCACCCGGCCGATCCGGCAGACGCAATACCCGCAGCGCCAGGCTGGGCGCGTATGCCGCGATCACCGCGCCGAGCAACACGATCACCCAACCCAGGTAGATCCACAGCAACAAGATGGGCACGGTCGCAAAAGCGCCGTAGATCACCGAATAAGTCGGCACCAACCCGACATACCAAGCCAGCACGCGCTTGGCGAGCTCGAAACCGACCGCGACGAACAAACCGCCCGCCGCCGCATGCGACCAGCGTACATGGGTATTGGGGACGAACCGGAACAGGCTCGCCATGCCGGCAGCGAGCAGCATGAATTCGACCACCCACAGCAGCAATCCCAGGCCGCCCGGTAACTCGCTGACCACGCCACGCGACGCCGAGATCGCGTAAGAGGTCATAGACAGACTGGCACCCAGCAGCAGCGGGCCCAGCGTCAGCGCCGTCCAGTACAGCAGCACGCGCTGGGCCAGTGGTCTGGGTTTGGGCACGCGCCAGATCGCGTTGAGCGTGCGGTCTATCGTGAACATCAAGGCCAGCGCCGTCAGTCCGAGCACGATCAGCCCGACGCTGCCGAGCTTGCTGGCCTTGCCGGCAAACTGCGTCAGCGCCTGCAACACCGGCCGGGCGATGTTGTCGGGTACCAGGCTTTGCAGCAAATACTGCTGCAGCGCCATTTGGAAGCGCGAGAAGATCGGGAATGCGGTGAACAGCGCCAGCGTCACAGTCACCAGCGGCACCAGGCTGATCAAGGTCGTGAAGGTCAGGCTGCTGGCGGTCAGCGCCAGATGGTCTTCGCGAAACCGCAGCTGCAGCGTTCGCAGCGTCGCATACCAAGGCCAGTGGCGCAGCGACCGGGCCAGTCCGGCGAGCGTGTCGCGCCAGCGGCCGGGCACTGTGGAGCTTGAAGTCATCCGTCTATGATGCCAGCCGTCATCAAGACCGGCTTGCCTCACCCCAGCTTGGACCTGCCGACGGCCAGGTCCGACACCCGAAACTCGCTGCACAGCTTCGTGCCGATCACAAATAATCGCGACCGAGTCGAAACCCGAGTTGCCGATTCGACGGGATCCAAATCGAAGCCCCGCTCAACTCACCCGCAGGGTGACACTTGGTCAGCCACAATCCTGATTCATTCCTCAATCAGATCAAGGACTTGGCCGAGGCTGCCTGATTTCGGATCACGGATCCGGGTATTATGTAAACTAACCGGATGAGCGCAAGATCTCGGCTCCGGAACCACTCGGAGACTGCCATGACGTCCGACCAAGCTTCCACCCCAGCCCTCGATCCGGATGCCGACCTGGGCTTCGCGCCCGAATCCGACAAAGCGACCTCGTACATGCAGCGCACCCGCGACTGGTACCTCGCGCTCGGCTACGGCAATCCCTACCGTTGGGCTCACTACCTGGACGTGCCGTTCCAGCCGCTGAACAAGCCGCTCGCCGATTCGACGGTCACACTGATCACGACTGCCGCGCCCTACCAACCCGACAAGGGCAACCAGGGACCAGGCGCCACCTACAACGCTGCGGCCAAGTTCTACGCCCTGTATTCGGGCGATATGGCCCAGGACCACGACGTGCGCGTTTCGCATGTCGGTATCGACCGCAAGCACACAAGCATGGAGGACAGCGGCAGCTGGTTCCCACTGCCAGCGATGCGCCGCACGGTTGCCGCCGGGCGGCTTGGCCGGCTCGCGCACCGCTTCCACGGCGCGCCGACCAACCGCAGCCAGCGCCACACACTGGAGATCGACTGCCCCGAGATCCTGCGACGCTGCCAGGAAGACGGGGTTGACGTCGCGCTGCTGGTCCCGAACTGCCCGGTCTGCCACCAGACCCTGAGCCTCGTCGCCCGGTACCTGGAAGCTCACGGCATCGCGACCGTGGTGATGGCCTGCGCCAAGGACATCATCGAGCACGTCGGCGTGCCGCGCGCCTTGTTCAGCGACTTCCCGCTCGGCAACGCCGCCGGCAAGCCGCACGACGCGGCCTCGCAGGCCGCCACGCTAGAACTCGCGCTGCGCACGCTCGAGAGCGCCCCGGCCGCACGCACCATGGTGCAGTCACCGCAGCGCTGGAGCGACGACTGGCACTGGAAGCTCGATTTCTCCAACATCGATCGCGTCAGCCCCGAGGAAGTCACCCGGCTGCGCGCCGAGTCCGACCGCGCCAAGCAGATCGCCAAGGAGATCCGCGATCAAACGCCTGCGGTGCAAAGGCAGACCGCATGAGCGCGCCGCAGACCGCCCGGCCAACGACCGGCACGCCGTTCAGCAACGTTCGCATCCTCGACTTCACGCGCTTCCTCGCCGGCCCGTTCGGCACCCACCAGTTCGCGCTGCAGGGCGCGGACGTGGTGAAGATCGAATCGTTCGAAGGCGACGACACCCGCACCACCACCATCAGCCGCCAACTCGCGGCCGAGAAGATGTCGCCGGCCTTCATGGCCGTCAACCCGAACAAGCGCAGCATGACGCTGGACCTGCGCAAGCCCGAGGCGGTCGCGCTGGTCAAGCGCTTGGTCGCGGATGCCGACATCGTCTGGGAAAACTTCCGCCCCGGCGTGATGGAGAGGCTAGGCCTCGACTACTCGACCTTGTCCATTCTCAACCCGAGGCTGATCTACTGCTCGGTCTCGGGCTTCGGACATTCCGGCCCCGAGCAGTTCACCGCCGCCTTCGACGGCAAGATCCAGGCGATGTCCGGGATCATGTCGATCACCGGCGACCCCGCCGGCGGCCCGATGCGCGCCGGCTTCGCGGTCTGCGACCTGATCGGCGGCATGACCGCCGCGTTCGCGGTCGCGACCGCGCTCTACCAGCGCACCCATACCGGCCAGGGCCAGTTCGTCGACGTGTCGATGCTCGACGCGACCCTCAACTTCCTGTCGTCGCAGGTCGCCGAGTACACCGTCACCGACCACAAGCAGCGCCAGTTCGGCAACCTCTCGGTGAGCCGCAAGGTGACGGCCCACCGCTTCAAGGCGGGCGGCGGCGACATCGTGCTGGCGGTGCTGACCGAAAAGCAGTTCACCAAGCTGCTGACCACGCTCGGTCGCGCCGATGCGGTCGCCGACCCGCGCTTCAAGGACTGGTTCAGCCGGACCGAGAACGAGGCGGCGCTGCGCGAGATCATCGAAGGCGGCATGGTCGGGCACACGCCGGCCTACTGGGTGCAAAGGCTCACCGAGGCCGACGTGCCCTGCGCCACGGTGCTCTCGATCGACGAGATCGTGCACCACCCACAGCTCAAGGCGCGCTCCTTGCTGCAGCAGGTTGATTCCCCCCACGGCCGCCAGACGCTCGCCACCAGCGGCTTCGAACTCGCCCACGACGCCGGTGGCATCCGCACCCCGGCGCCAGCCCTCGGCCAGCACACCGACGAGGTGCTGCGCGAAGCCGGCTTTGGCCCCGAGGCGATCGAGGAACTGCGCGCCAACGGCGTGATTGGCGCGCATGCGGGCCAGCCCGCGTTGGTGAGCTAGCGAACTCGTGACTCGCTACACGGCCTCGCACTGGGGCATCTACGAGGTCGCGCGAGCGGATACTGCAGACCCGGTGCTCAAGGCCTTCGGGCCCGACCCAGATCCGTCACCGATCGGCCTGGCCCAGCTCGACGCGAGCCGCGCCCCGATCCGGGTCCGACGGCCAGCGGTGCGCAGCAGCTGGCTCGTGCACGGCTGGGGCGCGCACCCTGAGCGGCGCGGCATCGACCCCTACGTCGAGGTGCCGTGGGCGACCGCGCTCGATCTCGCGGCCACCGCATTGAAGAACGTGATCGAGCGGCGCGGCAACAGCTCGATCTTTGGCGGCTCCTACGGCTGGTCGAGCGCCGGCCGCTTCCACCACGCGCAGAGCCAGGTCCACCGTTTCCTGAACGCGCTCGGCGGCTACGTGCGCCATGCCGACTCCTACAGCCTGGGTGCAGCGCGGGTGCTGATGCCCCACCTGGTGGCGACGATGGACCAGCTGATGGCGACGCACACAAGCTGGGGCGTACTGGCCGAGCACACCCGGCTGTTCGTCAGCTTCGGCGGCGTGCCGGCCAAGAACGCGCAGATCTCGCAAGGCATGGTCGGGCATCACCAGGTCAGTCAAGGCCTGCGCGGCATGGCCGAAGCCGGGGTGCGCTTCGTCAACGTGAGCCCGGTCGACAGCGACCTCGACACCGGTGCGCCACACGAATGGATCCCGATCCGCCCGAACAGCGACACCGCGATGTTGCTGGCGATCGCGCACACGCTCTACACCGAGGGCCTGCACGACGCGCAGTTTTTGGCGACGCACTGCGAAGGCTTCGAGAAATTCATCCCCTACGTGCTGGGTGAGGCCGACGGCGTCGCTAAGACGCCCGAGTGGGCCGCCGCGCTGACGTCCGTGCCCGCCGAGCGCATCCGCAGCCTCGCGCGCGAACTCGCGGCAGTGCGCTCGGTGGTCACGATCTCCTGGTCGCTGCAGCGCTCGCACCATGGCGAGCAGCCGTTCTGGGCCCTGCTGACTGTTGCCTGCATGCTGGGCCAGATCGGCCTGCCCGGTGGCGGCTTCGGCGTCGGCTACGGCTCGACGAACGGCATCGGCAACGTCGTGCCGCGCTTCGGCGGGCCGACGCTGTCGCAAGGAACGAACGCGGTGCGCGAGTTCATCCCGGTCGCTCGCATCACCGACATGCTGGAACGCCCCGGCGAGCCGTTCAACTACAACGGCCAGGCGCTGCACTATCCCGACATTGAGCTGATCTACTGGGCCGGCGGCAACCCGTTCCACCATCATCAGGACCTGAACCGCCTGCTGAGCGCCTGGCGCCGTCCGCGCAGCGTGATCGTCAACGAGCAGTTTTGGACCCCGACCGCGAAGGCCGCGGACATCGTGTTCCCGGTCACCACCACGCTGGAGCGCGACGACATCGGCTATGCCGCGCCGGAGCGCTACATGGTGGCGATGCGCCGCGTGATCGCGCCGATCGGCGAGGCCCGCGACGACTTCGAGATCTTCGCCGACATCGCCGAGCGCCTAGGCAAGCGCGAAGATTTCACCGAAGGTCGCACTGCGCAAGAATGGGTGCGCCATCTGTACGACGAATGCCTGGACCGCGCGCACAAGGCTGGCGTGCCGCTGCCCGACTTCGATGCTTTCTGGGCCGCCGGGATCTTCGACATGGCGCCGGTCGACCAGCCGCACGTGATGCTGGCCGACTTTCGGGCCGATCCGGTCGCGCATCGCCTGAACACACCGTCGGGCAAGATCGAGATCTACAGCGAGAAAATTGCCAGTTTCGGCTACGCCGACTGCATCGGCCATGCGCGCTGGTACGAGCCGCAGGAGTGGCTGGGCGGTACGCGGGCCGCGCGCTACCCGCTCCACATGCTGTCGGACCAGCCGTTCAACAAGCTCCACAGCCAGCTCGACCACAGCAGCTACAGCCAGGGCAACAAGATCGATGGCCGCGAGCCGGTTTCGCTGAATCCGGCCGATGCGGCGGCGCGCGGCATCGTGGCGGGCGACCTGGTGCGGGTCTACAACGACCGTGGCAGCTGCCTGGCGGGCGCGCGGCTGTCGAGCCTGATCAGTCCGGGGGTGGTCAAGCTTTCGACCGGCGCCTGGTTCGACCCGTCGGCCTGGAACGAGGAGCGGGCGCTCGAGAAGCACGGCAACCCGAACGCGCTGACGCTCGACATCGGTGCTTCGGAGCTGTCGCAAGGCTGCGTGGCGCAGACCTGCCTGGTGGAAGTGGAGCGCCACATGGGCGAGGCACCGCCCTTGACGGCGTTCACGCCGCCGCGGTTCGTGCGCTTGGACTAGGCCTTCTCGGAAGCTGGCGCAGCTTCGGTGCGCCTAGCCTGTGGTGGCTCGTCGGGTCAGAGTGGCCGCGCCTCGACTGTTTGTGCCTGCCGAACGCCAGCATCACCGTCACCAGCGGCACCAGCGGCACCAAGCTGATCAAGGTCGTGAAGCTCAGGCTGCTGGCGGTCAGCGCCAGATGGTCTTCGCGAAACCGCAGCTGCAGCGTTCGCAGCAGCGCATACCAAGGCCAGTGGCGCAGCGACCGGGCCAGTCCGGCGAGCGTGTCGCGCCAGCGGCCGGGCACTGTGGAGCTTGAAGTCATCCGTCTATGATGCCAGCCGTGATCAAGACCGTCTCGCCCCACCCCAGCCTGGACCTGCCGACAGCCAGGTCCGACACCCGCAATTCACCGCACAAGGTCGTGCTGGCCACCCGTGCAACAGCCGTGCTGGCATTGCTCGGTTTGATAGCGCTGGGCCTGGCCTGGGAACTGTGGCTCGCGCCCACCGGCTCGCGCTGGCTGGCCTTCAAGGTCCTGCCGCTGCTGATCCCGCTGGCAGGCTTGCTCAAACACCGGCTCTACACCTACCGCTGGGTCAGCTTGCTGGTGTGGCTGTACTTCACCGAAGGCATTGTTCGCGCCACCGGGCTGCCCAGCGGCGCCGCAGCCGGTCTGGATGTCGCGCTGGCTTGGACCCAAGTGCTGCTGTGCACGGTCTTGTTCATCGCCTGTGCCGCGCATGTGCGCTGGCGACTCAAACACCCTTCACCCCAGACCGAGGTCAGCCCATGAACCCGCAAGACCTGATCTCAGAATTGCGCCAACTGCTGGGCTCGACCCAGGTATTGACCGACGGCGACCTCTCGTCCTGGGAAGTCGATTGGCGCAAGCGCTGGCGTGGCAAGGCGCTGGCGGTCGTGCGCCCGGGCAGCACCGCCGAGGTCGCTCAGGTGGTCAAGGCCTGCGCGCGCCACGGTGCGACCCTGGTGCCGCAAGGGGGCAACACCGGCTTGGTCGGCGGCGGTGTGCCCGACGCCAGCGGCAGCCAGGTGCTGTTGAGCCTGGCGCGGATGAACCGGGTGCGCGAGGTCGACCGCGCCAACCTGGCGCTGACGGTCGAGGCCGGCTGCGTGCTGCAATCGGTTCAACAGGCCGCCACAGACGCCGGACTGCTGTTCCCCTTGAGCCTGGCGGCCGAAGGCAGTTGCACCATCGGCGGCAACCTGGCGACCAACGCCGGCGGCACCCAGGTGCTGCGCTACGGCAATGCACGCGAGCTCTGCCTGGGACTCGAGGTGGTGACGGCCGACGGCGAGGTCTGGGAAGGTCTGTCCGGCCTGCGCAAGGACAACACCGGCTACGACCTGCGCGACCTGATCATCGGCAGCGAGGGCACGCTGGGCATCATCACCGCGGCAACGCTCAAGCTGTTTCCACAACCCGCGACCAGCGTCACCGCGCTGGCCTGCTGCAGCGACCTGGCGCAATGCGTCGCGCTGCTGGGGCTGGCGCAGTCGCAACTGGGTGCCGGCCTGACGGGGTTCGAGGTGATGAACCAGTTCTCGCTGGCGCTGGTACGGCGCCATTTCGATCAGTTGGCGCAGCCGCTGCCGCCGGCGCCCTGGACCGTGTTGCTGGAATACGCCAGCGCCGACGACCAAGCCCAGGCCCATGCGCGGTTCGAGTCGCTGCTAGAGACCGCGCTGGGTCAGGGCTTGATCGCCGACGCGGCGCTGGCGGGAAGTCTGGCGCAGTCGGCGGCGATGTGGCATCTGCGCGAATCCATCCCACTGGCGCAGAGCGAAGAGGGGCTCAACGTCAAACACGACATCGCGCTGCCAGTCTCGGCGATACCAGCGTTCTGCCAGCGCACTGACGCGGCGCTGGCCGAGGCCTTTCCAGGCATACGGCTGGTCAATTTCGGCCACCTGGGCGACGGCAACCTGCACTACAACGTGCAGTGTCCCGAGGGCGGTGAAGGACTGGCATTCCTGGACCAGCATGAGGAGACGATCAACGGAATCGTTTTCGACGCGGTACAAGCCTGCAATGGATCGTTCTCGGCAGAGCACGGCATCGGCGCGCTCAAGCGAGACGCGCTGGCCGAGCGCAAATCACCGGTGGCGCTGGGCATGATGCGTGCGATCAAGCAAGCACTTGACCCGCAGGGCAGGCTCAATCCAGGGCGCTTGCTTTAGGCGCTAGGCGCTCTCAAGAAAATGTGGCTTTGCCACTTTGCTTGGATCCCCACGGGGGGCGGCCGGCTTCGGCTGACCTTGGGGCGCTCTCAAGCAAATGTGGCTTTGCCGCTTTGCTTGATCCCCACGGGGGGAGGCCGGCTTCGGCCGGCCTTGGGGCGCTCAATGGGCCGGGCCTTTGAGCCCGGCCGGCAGCGGCAAGGCCATCACCTCGATGCCCTCGTCGGCGAGCGCCGCGCGCTCATGCGGCGTGGCTTGGCCACGGATACCACGGTGCTCGGACTCGCCGTAGTGGATGCGCCGCGCTTCCTCGGGGAAATGCTCGCCAACATCCTCAGTGTTCTGCAACACATGGTCGACCGCTTGCAACCAAAGCGCTTGCATGTCGGCGGGCGACAACTCGGCTGGAGAAGCAGCGGGCTTGGCAACAGCTGTTGACTTGTCGGCGGCAGGCTGCACAGGCTCGCGGGCACCCGACAGATTGAGACGTGGCGCACTGGGCAGCCGGCTGATGGACTTGTCGGCGCACATCGGGCACTCGATGGCCTTCCTGGCGTTCTGGTCCAGGAAGTCTTCTTCAGACCCAAACCAACCTTCGAAAGCATGGTGGTGGGTGCAGCGCAAGTTCAAGACCTTCATCGTGCACGCATTATCGACGGCACGCCGTCATTGGCTCGGCTGCCAGTCGAGTGGCCACAAACCGGCGCGCCATTTCTGCAGCCACTGCAGCGCGATCAGTGTCTTGACATCGCTGAGTTCACCGCACGCCGCCAAGGCGTCGAGCTCGGCCTCGGTCATCAGGCAGACATCGATCAGCTCGCCATGGTCGAGCGCAGGCTCGCCCGCCTGCAACCCGCGCGCAAACCAGATTTCTATACCCTCGGTGGAATAAGCGCAGGCGTTGTGAATTCGGCAGGCGCGAGCCCATTCGGCGGCTCGGTAACCGGTTTCCTCGGCGAGTTCGCGTTGCCCGCAGGCCAGCGCGGGCTCGCCAGCCTCAAGCTTGCCGGCGGGGAATTCCAGCATCACGCGCCCGAGCGCATACCGGTACTGCCGCTCCATCACCAGCCGACCGTCGTCGAGCAGCGGCAACACCATCACCGCGCCAGGGTGGACGATGTACTCGCGCGCGGCCGTCTGACCATCGGGCAAGGCAATGACGTCGCGCCGCACATCGAGAAAATTGCCACGGTAGACCTGTTCACCGCTGATCCGGCGTTCGATCAGGTGAGCATCACTCATGCCGAACAGGGGCTTTCACAACTCGACCCGGGCCCGACCCTGCGTGAGAGCAGTTTCAGGTTGCCAGCGCGCGCAGGATCGCGTCCCGACACATCGCCATCAAGCCACCCGGCAGCAGACCAAAACCCAGCACGGCCACACCGTTGAGCGCGAGCAGCGCGCTGATGCCGCCCGATTGCAGCGGCTGCGACGCATCGGTGGGTGGGTCGAAATACATCACCTTGACGACCCGCAGGTAGTAGAAAGCACCGACCAGCGACAACATCACCGCGATGACCGCCAACACGATGTAAGCGGTCAGATTGGTCGTGATCAAGGCCTGCAGAATCGACAGCTTGGCGTAGAAGCCGACCATCGGCGGTACGCCGGCGAGCGAGAACATGAACAGCGTCATGATGCCGGCCAGCCAGGGCGCACGCTTGGCCAGACCGGCCAGGTCGCTGATCTCTTCGCTCTCGAAACCGGCGCGAGACAGGAACATGATCAGCCCGAAGGTGCCCAGCGTCGTGATGACATAGCTGACGACATAGAACATCGCTGAGCTGTAGGCATTGCCGGCAGACAGCGTGTTGCCGCTGACCACGCCAGCCGTCATCGCCAGCAGCATGAAACCCATCTGCGAGATCGTCGAGTAAGCCAACATGCGCTTGAAGTTGGTCTGCGCGATCGCCGCGAGATTGCCGATCACCAGCGATGACACCGCCAGCACCATCAGCATCTGTTGCCAGTCCACCGCCAAGCCCAACATGCCCTCGACCAACAAGCGGATCGTGATCGCAAACGCCGCCAGCTTGGGCGCCCCGCCAATCAGCAGCGTGACCGCTGTCGGCGCGCCTTGGTAAACGTCGGGCACCCACATGTGGAAAGGCACCACGCCGAGCTTGAAGGCCAGGCCGGCAACGATGAACACAACGCCGAAAGTCAGCACGGTGCCGTTGATGCGGCCGGTCGAGATCGCATTGAAGACCTCGTTGATCTCGAGCGATCGGGTCGCGCCGTACATCATCGACAAGCCGTAGAGCAAGAAGCCCGAAGCCAGCGCGCCGAGCACGAAGTACTTCATCGCCGCTTCGGTGGACACACCGTGGTCACGGCGCAGCGCCACCAGCGCGTACAGCGACAAGCTCATCAGTTCCAGCCCGAGGTAGACCACCAGAAAGTTGTTGGCCGAGCACATCACGCTGATGCCCAGCAGCACGAACATCGACAACGTGAAGAACTCGCCCTTGAGCATCTCGCGGCTGGCGATGTAGGGCTGGGCATAGGCGATCGTGACCATCACCGCCAGCGTCGCGAAAAAGGCCAGCAAATGGCCCATCGGGTCGCCGACCATCATGCGCTGCATGCCGTAAATCGTCGCGCCACCGTCGTAGAAAATCCAGTGCAATGCAGCCACCGCCGCCAGGCTGGCCTGGGCCAACCAGAAAGTCAGGCGGCGCTTGGGGTCGGTGACGTACAAATCCACCAACGCGACAGCACAAGCCAACAGCAGCAGCAGGGCTTCGGGGTAGACGACAGGCCAGTTCATTGGGTTCATGTTTTTTGGTGCTCCGAATCAGCCGCCGCCGCAGCGCCGCAAGGCGGCGCAAACCCTTTGACGGGCAGCGAACAACGTGAGCGTGGGGGCTTCATGTCAATGCAGCTTGGAGACTGCGACATGTTTGAGCAACTCGGTCACCGACACATGCATCACATCGGTGAAAGGCTTGGGATAGACGCCCATCACCAGCGTGGCGAAGGCCAGCACGGCCATGATGCCAAACTCGCGGGCGTTGAGATCCTTCAGGTCGCGAACATGGTGGTTGGTCACCGCACCGAAGTAGACCCGCTTGTACATCCACAGCGAATAGGCAGCGCCAGAGATCAGCGCGGTCGCGGCGATCGCACCGAGCCAGAAATTGAACGACACCACGCCCAGGATCACCATCCACTCGCCGACGAATCCACCGGTGCCGGGCAAGCCGCAGTTGGCCATCGTGAAGAACAGCGCGAAGGCTGCAAATTTGGGCATGGTGTTGACGACGCCGCCATAACTGGCGATGTCACGCGAATGGACCCGGTCGTACAACACCCCGATCGCCAGGAACATCGCGCCAGAGACGAAGCCGTGCGAGATCATCTGCACCAGGCCGCCCGAGACACCGAGTTCGTTGAAGATGAAAAACCCCAGGGTGACGAAACCCATGTGGGCGATCGACGAGTAGGCCACGAGCTTCTTCATGTCCTGCTGCACCAGCGCCACCAGACCGATGTAGACCACTGCGATCAGGCTCAGCGCAATCATGACCCAGGCGTATTGATGCGAGGCGTCGGGCGCGATCGGCATCGAGAAACGCAGGAAGCCGTAAGCGCCGAGCTTGAGCATGATCGCCGCCAGCACCACCGAGCCGCCAGTGGGCGCCTCGACGTGAGCGTCAGGCAGCCAGGTGTGCACCGGCCACATCGGCACTTTGACCGAGAACGCCGCAAAAAACGCGAAGAACAACCAGGCCTGCTGCTGCAGGTCCAAGGGCAGCTTGTGCCAGGTCGCGATGTCAAAGCTGCCACCCGACTTGTAGTACAAGTAGATCAGCGCCACCAGCATCAACAGCGACCCCGCCAACGTGTAGAGGAAGAACTTGAACGCTGCGTAGACCCGGCGCGGACCACCCCAGACGCCGATGATGATGTACATCGGGATCAACGTGGCCTCGAAGAACACATAGAACAGCAGACCATCGGCAGCGCAGAACACGCCCACCATCAGACCCGACAGGATCAGGAAAGCCCCCATGTACTGGGCCACCCGGTCGGTGATCACCTGCCAGCCTGCCACCACCACGATGATGTTGATGAAAGCGGTGAGCAGCACGAACCAGACCGAAATACCGTCGACGCCGAGGTGATAGTGGACATTGAAACGCGCGATCCAGGGCAGGTTCTCCTGGAACTGCAGCGCCGCACTGGCGTTGTCAAAGCCCGTGATCAGCGGGATCGTGACCAGAAAGCTGGCCACCGCGCCGACCAGTGCCAACCAGCGCGCCGTGCCAGGCTGGTCGTCGCGGCCCAGCGCCAGCAACAAGATGCCGACCGCGATCGGCAGCCAGATCGAAACACTCAGAAGTCCGAAACCCATTTTTATTCTCCGCCCTGCCGCATCAACGGCCAGCCAGGCCGGAAAGGAAAGGCAACAACACAGCGGGCCACAACTGCCAGGTGAGCATGCCGAACACCCCCAGCAGCATCACCAGTGCGTACCAGTAGACATGGCCTGTCTGCACCAACTTCGTCAGGTGGGCCAACAAGCCAACGGCGCGCGCCGAGCCGTTGACCAGCACACCGTCGATCAGCCCCATGTCACCGCCCTTCCACAGGCCGCGACCCAGCAAGCGCGCACCTGCGGCCAACACGTTCTCGTTGAACCAGTCGAGGTAGTACTTGTTCTCGAGCACCCGGATCACGGGCGACAAGGCTCTACCGATGGCCACCGGCACCGAAGGCATCACCATGTAAAACAGGTAGGCCAGCACCACGCCCGAGGCAGCGAGGATGAAGGGCAGCGAGCTCAGCGAATGCATTGCCATCGCGGCTGCACCGTGAAATTCTGCAGCCAGCTCCTTCATCGCGTGGTGGTGCTCGCCGTGCACCGCGATCGAATCCTTGAAGAAATCGCCAAACAGCATCGGGCCTATCGTCAGGTAGCCGATCACCACCGAGGGGATGGCCAACAGCACCAGCGGCAGCCAGACCACCCAGGGCGACTCGTGCGGCACATGGACGTGGCTGCCGCTGTGGCCATGATCGCCGTGGTCGTCGCCATGGTGGTCGTCATGTTGGTCATGCTCACCAGGGAAAGGCTTGTGACGGAAGTTCTCCTTGCCGTGAAAGACCAGGAAGTACATCCGGAACGAATAGAACGCGGTGACGAAGACGCCGATCACGACCGCGGCATAGGCCCAGGGTGCGGCCGGCAGGTGGCTGGCCTTGACCGCCTCGATGATCGAGTCCTTGGAGTAAAAGCCTGCGAAGAAAGGCGTGCCGATCAGCGCCAGCGAGCCCAGCAGCGAGGTGATCCAGGTGATGGGCATGTACTTGCGCAGGCCGCCCATGTTGCGGATGTCCTGGTCATGGTGCATGCCGATGATCACCGAGCCGGCCCCCAGGAACAGCAGCGCTTTGAAGAACGCGTGCGTCATCAGATGGAAGACCGCCACCGAGTAGGCTGACGCGCCCAGCGCGACCGTCATGTAGCCCAGTTGAGACAGCGTTGAATACGCCACCACCCGCTTGATGTCGGTCTGGATGATGCCCAGGAATCCCATGAACAAGGCCGTGATCGCGCCGATGACCAGGATGAAGTTGAGCGCCGTGTCTGACAGCTCAAACAAGGGCGACATGCGCGCGACCATGAAGATACCGGCCGTGACCATGGTCGCGGCATGGATCAGCGCCGAGATCGGTGTCGGGCCTTCCATGGAATCCGGCAACCAGACATGCAAGGGGAACTGCGCGCTCTTGCCCATCGCGCCGATGAACAAGCAGATGCAGGTGACGGTGATCAACATCCATTCGCCACCGCCGAAGGGGTTGGCAAACCCGATCTTGGCCAGTTCGCCGGCCTTGCCGAAGGCATCGGCGTAGGACAGCGTTCCACCATAGGCCACGATCAAGCCGATGCCCAGGATGAAGCCAAAGTCGCCGACCCGGTTGACCAGGAAAGCCTTCATGTTGGCGAAGATCGCTGTCGGCTTGGTGTACCAGAAGCCGATCAGCAAGTAGCTCACAAGGCCGACCGCCTCCCAGCCGAAGAACAGCTGCAGGAAGTTGTTGCTCATCACCAGCATCAACATGCTAAAGGTGAAAAGCGAGATGTACGAGAAGAAGCGCTGGTAGCCTGGATCTTCGGCCATGTAGCCGACGGTGTAGACATGCACCATCAGCGAGACAAAGGTGACGACCACCATCATCATCGCGGTCAGGCCATCGACCAGGAAGCCGATCTCCATCTTCAGACCGCCCAGGTTCATCCACTCGTAGATCGTGGCGTTGAATCGCGCACCGGCGAGCACATCATTGAGCACCATCGCCGACAGCACGAAAGAGATCAGCACGCCGAGGATGGTGACGCTGTGGGCACCGGCGCGGCCGATGGACTTGCCAAAAAAGCCCGCAAGCACGGCGCCGACCAGCGGCGCCAGCGGCACCGCAAGCAGCAAGTTCTGGGAGAGTTGTGCAGCCATGTTGTTCTACTCGGTTCCGGCTTCAGCCCGCCGCGGGACACGACGGCCGTTCGCAAGGCACAAGCCTTTGCGCAGGCAAGTTCTCAGGTCCATGCTCACCCCTTGAGCGTGTCGAGTTCGTCGACATTGATCGTGGAGCGGTTGCGGAACAGCACCACCAGGATCGCCAAACCGATGGCCGATTCGGCCGCCGCCACAGTGAGGATGAAGAACACGAAGACCTGACCCGCCATATCGCCCAGGTAATGCGAGAAAGCGACGAAGTTCATGTTGACCGCCAGCAGCATCAGCTCGATGGCCATCAGCAGCACGATCAGGTTGCGCCGGTTCAGGTAGATGCCTATCACTGACAGCGCGAACAGCATGCCGCCCAGTGACAGATAGTGACCCAGGGTGATAGTGCCGAAGCTCATGGCTTGTCTCCCGCGCCAGCGACTGGCGCTGCGCTCGGCTGGGGGGTGATCGAGGCGAGCTCGATCACCGGGTTCATCTTCACGATGCGCAGACGGTCAGCCTTCTTGGCCAGCACCTGCTGCGACGGGTCCTGCGAACGGCTGTCCTTGCGCTTGCGCAGCGTCAGCGCAATCGCCGCGATGATGGCCACCAACAGCAGCACCGCAGCGATCTGCAGCGGATACAGGTATTTGGTGTAGACCTCGATGCCCAGCAACCGGGTGTTGCCCAACTTGGCCAGCGCAGGGTCAAGAACAGGCGCGTCGGTCAGCCTGAAGCCGCCCATCAGCACCAGCGCCATCTCGAGCGCGATCACTGCGCCTATCAAGCCGGCCAGCGGCAGGTGCTTCCAGAAGCCGTCGCGGTTCTCATCAGCGTTGACATCGAGCATCATCACAACGAACAGGAACAGCACCATCACCGCGCCAACGTAGACCAGCACCAATGTGATCGCCAGAAACTCGGCGCTCAGCAGCAACCAGATGGCCGATGCGTTGGCAAAAGCCAGCACCAGGTAGAGCACGGCATGCACCGTGCTTCGCGCCGTGATCACACGAAACGAGGCAAACAGCAGCAAAGCTGCGAAGAAATAAAAGAGTGCGCTGGTCATGGTTTTTTCGCGATGCATTCCTGCCCATCGACCGGCCCGAGCGGCCAACAGCCGCCACTGAGCAAGCCGGCGTGCGGTCAGCGGTACTTCGCGTCAGCCTCCTTGTTGGCGGCGATCTCGGTCTCGTAACGGTCACCGACGGCCAACAACATGTCCTTGGTGAAGTACAGGTCGCCGCGTTTCTCGCCGTGATATTCGAAGATATGGGTTTCGACGATCGAGTCGACCGGGCAGCTCTCTTCGCAAAAGCCGCAGAAGATGCATTTGGTCAGGTCGATGTCGTAGCGCGTGGTGCGGCGGCTGCCGTCGTCGCGCACCTCGCTCTCGATCGTGATGGCCATCGCCGGGCACACTGCCTCGCACAGCTTGCAGGCAATGCAGCGCTCTTCGCCATTTTCATACCGGCGCAGCGCATGCAGGCCACGGAAGCGCGGGCTCTGCGGGGTCCTCTCTTCCGGAAACTGAACGGTGATCTTCTTTTGGAAGAAGTAGCGCCCGGTGAGCCTCATGCCCTTGAGCAACTCCAGCAGCATGAAGCTGGAGAGAAAGTCTTTCAGTGATGCGGTCTGAGCCATTGCTCGGTTCACTTCCAGATGTTGAAGGGGGTCTGGATCCACAGCCCAACCACCACCAGCCAGATCAGCGTGATGGGGATGAAGATCTTCCAGCCCAGACGCATGATCTGGTCATAGCGGTAGCGCGGGAAGGTGGCGCGGACCCACAGGAACATGGTCACGACCACGAACACCTTGATGCCGAGCCAAATCCAGCCGGGGATGAAATCGAGCCAGGCGAACGGGCTGAGCCAACCGCCCAGAAACAGCAACACGCACAGCGTGGACACCAGGATCATGTTGGCGTATTCGGCCAGGAAGAACATCGCAAACGACATGCCCGAGTACTCGATCATGTGGCCGGCGACGATCTCGGATTCACCCTCGACCACGTCGAATGGATGACGGTTGGTCTCGGCCAGACCGGCGATGAAGTAGACGATGAACACCGGAAACAGTGGCAACCAATTCCACGACAGCAGGCCCAGGCCGGCGCTGGCCATCATGCCTTTGCCCTGACTCATCACGATGTCGCTCATGTTCATCGAACCAGCGACCATCAGCACGATCACCAGTGCGAAGCCCATCGCGATTTCGTAACTCACCATCTGGGCCGAAGCCCGCAAGGCGCCCAGGAAAGCGTACTTGGAGTTGGACGCCCAGCCGGCGATGATCACACCGTAGACCTCGAGCGAGGTGATCGCCATCAGGAACAGCAGGCCAGCGTTGATATTGGCCAGCGCCACCTCGGGGCCAAACGGCACGACCGCCCAGGCGGCCAAAGCCGGCATGATGGTCATGATCGGGCCGAGGAAGAACAGACCCTTGTGTGCGGCGGTCGGCCGGATGATCTCCTTGAAGATCAGCTTGACCGCATCGGCGATGGGCGTCAGCAGGCCGAACGGGCCGACCCTGTTCGGGCCAGGTCGCACCTGGGTCCAACCGATAGCCTTGCGCTCCCACAGCGTCAGGTAGGCCACGCAGACCATCAGCGGCGCGACCACCGCAATGATCTTGATCAGGCTCCAGATCACCAGCCAGACCGTGGGCCAGAGCGGTCCGCCGAACAGCGATGCACCGAATTGGTTGAAGTCATTGATCATCATCAGACCTTCTCGGCCATGCGTTCATGCACCGGTTCAACCGTGATCGCGCCGAACATCGCGCCCAGCGCTGCGGTGTCGATGTGACCCGCAGGCACGCGGACCACATTGGCCGCCAGGCTGGCGTCTGGCTGCGCCGGCAGCAGCACGCTGGCCGCGCCTTGCGAGACCCGCACCAGATCGCCAGCTTGCAAGCCGAGTTGCTGCCACAGTTCGCTGGGCAGGCTCGCCACCGGCGCTTTGGCATCGGCGGTTCGCTGCAGCGACGCGGCACGCCGGACCAGCGCATCGGCAGCGTAGATCGGCACATCGGCCAGGCGCTGCAAGCCTGGCGCTGGCGCCTGCGCGACCATCGACGCGGTGCTACCGTTGTCGAGCCTGCCTGCCACTGCACTCAGGTCGCCCAAGGCTTCGTCGCGAACTTGTTCGGCGCTTTCCTGCTTGAAGCCCGGCAGATCGAGCAAATTGCCCAACACGCGCAAGACCTTCCAGGCCGGCCGGCTCTCGCCAACGGGTTGGACCACGCCATGGAAGCTCTGCACCCTGCCCTCGGCGTTGACAAAGCTGCCGGCGGTCTCGGTGAACGCAGCGATCGGCAACAGCACATCTGCATGGTCTAGCACCGCGTCCTTGAACGATGTCAGTGCGACCACCAAGCCCGAGCCCGCCAGAGCCGCCTGCGCCGCTGCGCTGTCCGCAGCGTCGAACATTGGTTCGACATCGAGCAGCAACAAGGCCTTCATCGGACGGCTGAGCATCTGGCCCGCGTTGAGACCACCCGCGCCCGGCATGGCCTTGACCAACTGTGCCCCCACGGTGTTCGCATCTGCCGTGAGGTAACCAACCGAAGCGCCAGTCTGGGCTGCAATCCACTGCGACAGTGCCAGCAGCGTGGCGGCCTGCGGATGCTGGGCTGCAGCATTGCCCAGCAGCAAAGCCTTGCGCTCGCCCGACATCAGGGCCTGCGCTACCCGTTCGGCATGTTCATTGACCTGCGCCTGGGCCGGTGCAGCCACCGCATTTGCACTGGCGATGCAGCCCGCCACATCGGCCAAGTTCTGGACCCAGTCTTGTGGCGCTACCGTGATGCTGGCGGCAAGCGGCATCGCCCAGTCATCATGCGCGGCATTCAAGCTCATCACCAGCCCGCCTTGACGCGCCGAGTGGCGCAGTCGCAGCGCAAACAAGGGATGGTCCTTGCGCAAGAAGCTGCCAATCACGAACGCCCGGTCCAAGGTCGACAGCGACGCAATCGGCATCCCCAGCCACTGCGCACGGCCAGGCGGTGCGGCGTTGGCAAAGTCAGCGTGCCGGGTACGGAAGTCGATGCTCTCGCTGCCCAGACCGCGTACCAGTTGTCCCAGCAAATGCAGTTCTTCAACCGTGCGATGGGCCGAGGCCAGCGCGCCGATGCCGACCACGCCATGCTCTGCCTTGATTCGCTTCAAGCCGTCGGCCACGTAGGCCAGCGCGACGTTCCACTCGACCGAGCGCCACTGACCGTCCTGCTTGATCATCGGGCTGTGCAAACGCTGGTCGCTGTTGAGCGCTTCGTAGCTGAAGCGGTCGCGATCGGCAATCCAGCATTCGTTGACGTCTTCGTTTTCCAGCGGCACAACCCGCAGCACCTTGTTGGCCTTGACTTGGACGACCAGGTTCGCACCCGTGGAGTCATGCGGGCTGATGCTCTTGCGCCGCGACAGCTCCCAGGTACGCGCCGCATAGCGGAAGGGCTTGCTGGTGAGCGCACCGACCGGGCAGATGTCGATCATGTTGCCCGACAGTTCGCTGTCGATGGTTTGACCGACGAAGGTGGTGATCTCGCTGTGCTCGCCGCGGTGCTGCATGCCGAGTTCCATTGCGCCGGCCACTTCCTGGCCGAAACGAACGCAACGGGTGCAGTGGATGCAGCGGCTCATCTCTTGCATCGAGATCAGCGGGCCGACGTTCTTGTGGAAGACAACGCGCTTTTCCTCGTGATAGCGCGAGGCCCCACCCCCGTAGCCCATCGCCAGATCCTGCAACTGGCATTCGCCACCTTGATCGCAAATCGGGCAATCGAGCGGGTGGTTGATGAGCAGAAACTCCATCACCGACTTCTGGGCCTTGATGACCTTGTCGGTCTTGGTGTGCACCACCATGCCTTGGGTCACAGGGGTCGCACAGGCCGGCATCGGCTTGGGCGCTTTCTCGATGTCGACCAAGCACATGCGGCAGTTGGCCGCGATGCTGAGCTTCTTGTGGTAGCAGAAATGCGGGATGGTGATGCCGGCGGCGTCGGCCGCATGCATCACCATGCTGCCCGGTTCAACGCTGACCTTCTTGCCGTCGAGTTCGATTTCGATCATGTCAATGTGTGCCAGGAAAGACCGGACCCGAACGCCAGCCGAAGAAGAACCAAGCCGCAGCCACGGTACCGGCTTTGCCGGAACCTTGGCTGCCGCCCTCTTGAGGGGGAGCGCTGACGGCGCTTCGGGGGTCAAACATAGGCCGGGACCATGCAGGTCTTGTGTTCGACGTGATGCACAAACTCGTCGCGGAAGTGCTTGAGCATGCCCCGCACCGGCATCGCTGCAGCGTCGCCCAATGCGCAGATCGTTCGGCCCATGATGTTCTCCGCCACTGAGTCGAGCAGCGTCAAGTCATCGACCTTGCCCTGCCCGTGCTCGATTCGGTTGACCAAGCGCCACAGCCAACCCGTGCCCTCGCGGCAGGGCGTGCATTGGCCGCAAGACTCGTGGCTGTAGAAATACGACAGCCGCAACAAGCTCTTGACCATGCAGCGGGTCTCGTCCATCACGATCACAGCGCCAGAACCCAGCATCGACCCCGCCTTGGCAATCGCGTCATAGTCCATCGTGCAGTCCATCATGATGGACCCTGGCAGCACCGGCGCCGACGATCCGCCGGGAATCACTGCTTTGAGCTTGCGGCCGCCACGAACGCCACCGGCAAGTTCCAGAATCTTCGCGAACGGCGTGCCCAACGGGATCTCGTAATTGCCAGGTCGCTCGACATCACCGACCACAGAGAAAATCTTGGTGCCGCCGTTGTTGGGTTTGCCGCATTCAAGATAGGCCGGGCCGCCATTGCGGATGATCCACGGCACCGCTGCAAAAGTCTCGGTGTTGTTGATCGTGGTTGGCTTGCCATAGAGGCCGAAGCTGGCCGGGAAAGGCGGCTTGAAGCGGGGCTGACCTTTCTTGCCCTCGAGCGACTCGAGCAGCGCGGTTTCCTCGCCGCAGATGTAGGCGCCGAAACCGTGAAAAGCATGGAGCTGGAAGCTGTGCTTGCTGCCCAGGATGTGATCGCCCAGGTAACCGGCGGCGCGCGCCTCGTCCAAAGCCTGTTCGAAGCGATCGTAGGCCGAAAAAATCTCGCCGTGGATGTAGTTGTAGCCCACCGAGATGCCCATCGCGTAGGCCGCGATGATCATGCCCTCGATGACGATGTGCGGGTTGTAGGACAGGATGTCGCGATCCTTGCAGGTGCCCGGCTCGCCCTCGTCGCTATTGCACACCAGGTACTTCTGGATCGGCAGTGCGCGCGGCATGAAGCTCCACTTCAGGCCGGTCGGAAACCCTGCACCGCCACGGCCTCGCAGACCGGAACCCTTGACCTCAGCGACCACCTGATCCGGTGTCATGCCGACGCTGGCATCGGCATTCGTGGCCAGGATCTTTCGCAAGGCTTGGTAGCCGCCACGGGCCTCGTAGTCGGCAAGCCGCCAATTGTTGCCGTCGAGACCGGCGTAGATCTGCGCGCCGATATGCCGGTCGTGGAAACAAGTCTCCAGACCCTTGGCCTGGAATTTGGAGAGATCCAGCATCTGCGCGCTCATCGGGCCTGTGCCTTCAAGGTGTCGACCAGCTCGTCGAGTCGGTCATGGCTCATGAAGCTGACCATCTGGCGGTCATTGACCAGCATCACCGGTGCATCGGCGCAAGCACCCAGGCACTCGCTGGGTTGCACCGTGAACAGGCCATCGGCCGTCGTGCCACCGGGCTCGATGCCGAGCTTGTGGCACAGGTGCTCGAGCGCCTTCTGGCCATCGCGCAACTGGCACGGCAGGTTGGTGCAGACATTGAGCTTGAACTGCCCCACCGGCTGCTGGTTGTACATGTTGTAGAAGGTGCTGACCTCGCGCACCGCCATCGGTGCCATGCCCAGGTACGAAGCCACCGCGGCCTCGGACTCGGACGAGACCCAGCCCAGTTCCTGCTGCAGGATGGCCAGACAGGCCATCACCGCAGACTGCTTCTGGTCGGCCGGGTACTTGGCAACTTCGCGCGCAAACCTTGCGGTCGTCGCATCGGACAGGGTGACGCTGCGCGCCTTGCTGGATTCAGACAGAGTCATCGATCGATCTCGCCAAACACGATGTCCATGGTGCCGATGATCGCGACGGCGTCGGCGATCATGTGGCCGCGCGCCATCTCGTCAAGCGCTGCCAGGTGCGGAAAGCCTGGTGGCCGGATCTTCAAGCGATATGGCTTGTTGGCGCCGTCGCTGACGAGGTAGATGCCGAACTCACCTTTGGGGTGCTCGACAGCAGCATAAGCCTCGCCCTCAGGCACGTGGAAGCCTTCAGTGAAGAGCTTGAAATGGTGGATCAACTCCTCCATGTTGCTCTTCATGTCGACCCGCGGCGGCGCTGCCACCTTGTGGTTGTCGGTGATCACCGGGCCGGGATGGGTACGCAGCCAGGCCGAGCATTGCTGAATGATGCGATTGGCTTGCCGCATCTCCTCGATGCGCACCAGGTAGCGGTCATAGGTGTCGCCGTTGACGCCCAGCGGAATGTCGAAATCCATCCGGTCGTAGACATCGTAGGGCTGGGTCTTGCGCAGGTCCCAGGCGATGCCCGATCCACGCAGCATCGGGCCAGTGAAGCCGAGGTTGAGTGCACGCTCTGGCGTGACCACGCCAATGCCCACGGTGCGCTGCTTCCAGATGCGGTTGTCGGTCAGCAAGGTTTCGTACTCGTCGACCCGCCCCGGAAAGCGGGCACAGAAGTCGTCGATGAAGTCAAGCAGCGATCCCTGCCGGTTCTGGTTCAGCTCGCCAATGGCACGCGCATTGCGAATCTTCGAGGCTTTGTACTGGGCCATCGAATCGGGCAGGTCGCGGTAGACACCGCCGGGTCGAAAATAAGCCGCGTGCATTCGCGCGCCTGAGACCGCTTCGTACATGTCGAAGATGTCTTCCCGTTCACGGAAGCAGTAGATGAGGATGTTCATCGCACCGCAATCGATGCCATGCGCACCCAGCCACAACAAGTGATTGAGCAAGCGCGTCAGCTCGGAGAACATCACCCGGATGTACTGCGCGCGCTCCGGCACTTCTATGCCCATCAAGCGCTCGATCGCCAGGCAGTAAGCGTGCTCGTTGCACATCATCGACACATAGTCGAGCCGGTCCATGTAAGGCAAGGACTGGATGTAAGTCTTGCTCTCGGCCAGCTTCTCGGTGGCGCGGTGCAACAAACCGATATGCGGGTCGGCGCGTTGGATGACCTCGCCGTCGAGCTCGAGCACCAGGCGCAATACGCCGTGCGCGGCCGGATGCTGTGGCCCAAAGTTCAGCGTGTAGTTCTTGATTTCTGCCATAGCTGCCTCAACACGCAAGCCAAAGGTCGCGCTGAACTTCAGCGCAGGCCGGCTTGGCGCCAGCCAAGCTCGGCTTCGCATCAGCGAAGTCGATGCCGCAAAGCGCACGGCCGCAGCCAAAGCTCAGCGTGTATTTCTTGATTTCAGCCATGGTCAGTGCATTCCGCCATAGTTGTCTTCGCGGATGATTCGTGGCGTGATTTCGCGTGGCTCGATGCTCACCGGCTGGTAGATCACGCGTTTCTTCTCGGCGTCGTAGCGCATCTCCACATGGCCAGAGACCGGAAAGTCCTTGCGCATCGGGTGTCCAATGAAACCGTAATCGGTGAGGATGCGCCGAAGGTCGGCATGGCCCTCAAAGATCATGCCGATCATGTCAAAGGCTTCGCGCTCGAACCAGTTCGCGGAGGACCACAGCTCAGTCAGCGAGGCCAGCACCGGCAAATCGTCATCCGGCGCAAACACTTTCAGACGAACCCGCCAGTTCAAGCTGACGCTGAGCAGGTGAGAGACGGCACAGTAGCGCGGCGAGTCCCAGGGCCTGTCTTTCCAGCTGCTGTAGTCAATGCCACAGAGGTCGATCAACTGCTCGAACTTGAGCGAAACGTCGTCACGCAAGGTTTTCGCTACCGCAAGATAGTCTGCGGCAGTCACTGTCAGCGTGATCTCTCCCAGCTCGCGCTTGAAGGTCTTGACCTTTTCGCCGAGCGCTGCTTCCAGTGCTGCTTGCAACTTGTCGAGTCGCTGCGTCATGTCAGGCCCGCGCGATCGTGTTTTCGCGCCGAATCTTGGCCTGTAGCTGCAGAATGCCATAGAGCAGCGCCTCGGCGGTGGGCGGACAGCCCGGCACGTAGACGTCCACCGGCACGATGCGGTCGCAACCGCGAACGACCGAATAGCTGTAGTGGTAATAACCACCACCGTTGGCGCAGGATCCCATGCTCAACACCCAGCGGGGCTCGGCCATCTGGTCATAGACCTTGCGCAGCGCCGGACCCATCTTGTTGCACAAGGTGCCGGCGACGATCATCAGATCACTCTGCCTCGGACTGGGCCGGAACAACATGCCGAAGCGATCGATGTCGTAGCGCGCTGCGCCGGCATGCATCATCTCCACCGCGCAACAAGCCAGACCAAAGGTCATCGGCCACAGCGAACCGGTCTTCGACCAGTTGATCAGTTTGTCCACCGAGGTGGTGACAAAGCCTTCTTTCAGAACGCCTTCAATGCCCATGGTGATCCTCGTGTTCTTGTCTACGCGCCGGTCGATCGAACGCTGTCATTCCCAGTCCAACGCGCCCTTTTTCCACTCGTAGACGAATCCCACCACCAGAATGGTCAGAAAGCTCATCATGGCCCAGAAACCCGCAGCGCCAATGTCCCGCAGCGACACCGCCCAGGGAAAGAGAAACGCGATCTCGAGGTCGAACAGGATGAACAGGATCGCGACAAGGTAGTAGCGCACGTCGAACTTCATGCGCGCGTCGTCAAAGGCCTCAAACCCACATTCGTATGGGCTGTTCTTCGCGGCGTCAGGACGCTGCGGTCCGAGCAGAAAACCCAGGACTTGGGGGGCGATGCCCACACCCACGCCAACCAATATGAACAGGATGACAGGAAGGTACTGCTGCAGGTCCATGGTGGATCAGGATCGAGGATGCGTGACACATCCGGTCAAAAAAATCGCGCAGCATGGTCACCCCCTTACAGGCCGACCGCGAAGCGCGCCGCTCTCGCTCCCTGATACGCTGAGAGCGACCAAGTCCTAAGCCACATTCCCGCTGGACTTTGCCAAACAATTCGATGCCGTCGGTCAAGCACGGAACAGGTCGAATGACAACGATCTGGCCCACTTTTGGTAGCAATTCCCGACACCCAAAGCACGCCAAACCGCCTATAGGACTATACCCTAACCCGCCGCGCTTTCCCCCAGTGACGGCACGTAGAGCCTGTGCTGCTTGCGACGACTCAAGCCGAGGAGCGGCTCCTCGCGGCAGGCCTTCTGAAAATGCCGCTTATTTTGATAGATATTTTCAATTTCCATGCGCAAGAGCAAGGTACGCAGCGAGCTCAGGGCCAGGGCTGCCCGCACCGAGCGCCACGCCAGCGCAGGCCGTCAAATCCCTGGAGAGCCACGGACGACGACCCAAACGCATAAACTACCATCTGAAAACAATATCCTTGACCTGCTGTCACAAGATTGCATCCATGATGATCGTTTTTTTGCTCAACATCGCGTCAAACCCGCGGAATGTACGCGGTTGATGCGCCTGATGCAGCTTGTCCTCGCCAACCAGCAACTCCTGTTGACAGCTGATGCCCGGCGCAGCCTATGGCAGAGAGTTAGCGCTCGACTCGGCCTTCCTTGGCCTGTGCAGTCGGGTGGCCTGAGCGTGGCAATGTGGTCAAACGCCGAAGCTGGCGGCATCCAACACGAGGCTTGCGCATGCTGGTAGATATCGTCCGCATCGCGCTGCAGAGGCCCTACACCTTCGTGGTGCTCGCGCTGCTGCTGCTCATCCTCGGTCCACTGGCCGCGCTGAGAACGCCGACCGATATCTTTCCAGAGATCAAGATTCCGGTGATCGCGGTGGCTTGGCAGTACACCGGCATGCCCCCCGAGCAGATGGCCGGTCGGATCGCCACGATGTACCAGCGTTCACTGACCACCACCGTCAACGACATCGAGCACATCGAGGCCAACTCGTACGCCGGCATCGCCATCGTCAAGATTTTCTTCCAGCCCGGCGTCAACATCGCGGTGGCCAATGCACAGGTGAGCGCGATCTCCCAGGTGGTCGTCAGGCAGATGCCGCCCGGCACCACGCCGCCGCTGATCCTGAACTACAACGCCTCGACCGTCCCGATCCTGCAGTTGGCGCTGTCGGGCAAGGGATTGTCTGAGCAGAACCTGTTCGACCTCGGCGTGAACATGGTGCGTCCGCCGCTGGTGACCGTGCCCGGCGCCGCCATTCCCTGGCCCTATGGCGGCAAGCAGCGCCTGGTGCAGATCGACCTCAACCCCGCAGCGATGCAGGCACGCGGCCTGTCAGCACAAGACGTGGCCGCTGCGCTGGCTGCGCAGAACCTGATCGTGCCGATCGGCACGCAGAAGATCGACAGCCTGGAGTACACGCTACAGCTCAACAATGCGCCGTCGGCGATCAGCGACCTGGCCAAGCTGCCGATCAAGGTGGTGGGCGGCAGCACAGTGACCATCGGCGACGTCGCCAATGTGCACGACGGCAACTCGCCGCAGACCAATATCGTCCATGTCGACGGCGATCGCTCGGTGCTGTTGTCGGTGCTCAAGAACGGCAGTACCTCGACGCTGGCGATCGTCGACGGCATCCGCGCCAAGCTCGTCGAACTCAAACCTGGCTGGCCTGCAAACCTGTCGGTGCTACCGATCAACGACCAGTCGATGTTCGTGCGGGCAGCGATCAGCGGTGTGGCCGTCGAAGGCATCATCGCCGCCGCACTGACCAGCCTGATGATCCTGCTGTTCCTGGGCAGTTGGCGCTCGACAGTGATCATCGCGGTGTCGATTCCACTGTCGATCATGGGCGCGCTGATTGGCCTGGCGGCCTTCGGCGAGACGCTCAACATCATGACGCTGGGTGGTTTGGCACTGGCAGTGGGCATCCTGGTCGACGACGCCACTGTGACGATCGAGAACATCAACTGGCACCTCGAGCAAGGCAAGGATGTCGAGACCGCGATCATGGACGGCGCGCGCCAGATCGTCACGCCTGCGTTCGTCTCGCTGCTGTGCATCTGCATCGTGTTCGTGCCGATGTTCTTCCTGCAAGGCGTTGCGCGCTTCTTGTTCGTGCCAATGGCCGAAGCCGTGATGCTCGCAATGATCTGCTCGTTCGTGCTGTCCCGAACCTTGGTGCCGACGATGTCGAAGTACCTGCTGCGGCCGCATGCCCCGCACACCGACATGCACGGCACGCGCGCCGCCTTGCCCCCCACCCGCAATCCGCTGCTGCTGTTTCAGCGCGTCTTCGAGGAGCGCTTCGAAAGCCTGCGCGAAGGCTACCGCGACCTGCTGCGACTGGCGATGGCCCATCGCTGGCCGTTCGTCACCGCTTTCATGACCTTTGTGCTGGCGTCTTTCGCGCTGCTGCCTTTCCTGGGCAGCAACTTCTTCCCCTCGGTCGACGGCGGCCAGATCCTGATGCACGCCCGTGTACCCGTGGGCACCAGGGTGGAAGAAACCGCCGTGCGCTTCGCCCGCATCGAGGCCGCAATTCGCCGCGTGATACCGAGCCAGGAGATCGCGACGCTGGTCGACAACATCGGGCTGCCGCCCAGCAGCATCAACCTGACCTACAACAACACCGGTGTCATCGGCACCCAAGACGGCGACGTCCAGATTGCGCTGCGCAAGGGTCATCGGCCGACCGCCGACTACGTTCGCGAACTGCGCGAACGCCTGCCGCGCGAGTTTCCTGACACCGTCTTCTCGTTTCCACCCGCCGACATCGTCAGCCAAATCCTCAACTTCGGGGCCCCGGCCCCCATCGACCTGCAGATACGAGGCAACAACCTAGAGGCCAACTTCGCTTACGCCAACCAGTTGCTCAAGGCCATCCGTCGTATCCCTGGCGTCGCCGATGCGCGCATCCAGCAGTCGAACCAGCGCCCGGTGTTCAAGGTCGACATCGACCGCACGCGGGCCCAGGACGTCGGGCTCACCGCCCGCGACATCACCAACAGCCTGGTGGTCAACCTGGCCGGCAGCAGTCAAGTCGCGCCCACGTATTGGCTCAATCCGGCCAATGGTGTGTCCTATCCGATCGTGATGCAGACACCGCAGCGCGAGCTCGATTCGCTTTCGGCGCTGGCCAATCTGTCGATCAGCGGGGCGACCGGCGGCACGCCACAGGTGCTGGGGGCCGTGGCGCAGTTCAGCCGCAGCAAAGGCAATGCGGTGGTCAGCCAGTACGACATCCAGACCATGGTGCAGATCAACGCCACGCCGCAAGACCGAGACCTCGGCGCGGTGGCCGACGACATCCGTCGCGTCATTGCCGAGACCGCAGCGGATGTGCCCAAGGGCTCAACGGTGGTGCTGCTAGGCCAGGTGCGCACGATGGACAAAGCCTTCTCCGGCTTGCTGTTCGGTCTGGCTGGCGCGATCGTGCTGATCTATTTCCTGATCGTTGTGAACTTCCAGTCCTGGAGCGACCCGTTCGTGATCATCTCCGCGCTGCCGGCGGCGCTGGCAGGCATCATCTGGATACTGTTCGCCACCCACACCACGCTGTCGGTGCCAGCGCTGACTGGCGCGATCATGTGCATGGGGGTGGCCACCGCCAACAGCGTGCTGGTGATCAGTTTTGCGCGTGAGCGTCTGGACCAGCTCGGCAACGCTGCCCATGCGGCGATAGACGCAGCCCTAGACGCAGGCTTTGTGCGCTTCCGCCCGGTGCTGATGACGGCACTGGCGATGGTCATCGGCATGCTGCCGATGGCACTCGGCTTGGGCGAAGGCGGCGAGCAAAACGCGCCGCTGGGCCGCGCGGTGATCGGCGGCCTGGTTCTTGCCACCTTCGCGACGCTGGTGTTCGTGCCGGTCGTTTTCAGTCTCGTGCATGCCCGCCGTGGCAAGCGCGCGTCAGCAGTCTTTGGAGAGAGCCATGTCGCCTGACCCCGCGCGGCCTGCCGTGTCGCACCGCAAGCTGCAGTTGATCGCCGCCGTGTTGGCGCTGCTCGCAGTCTGGGTCGTCGTGGCCGGTATCACCACTCGCCAATCGCAGGCCGCCCAGTTGCGCGAGCGCGCCGATGCCCAGGCCGTGGTCACCGTGGCGGTGATCACGCCATCACGCACCGGCACCTCGGCCACATTGGAGCTGCCGGGGCGCATCGAGGCCTTTGCACGCGCACCGATCTACGCCCGGGTCAGTGGCTACCTGAAGAGCTGGCATGTCGACATCGGGGGGCGCGTCAAGACCGGTCAATTGCTGGCCGAGATCGAGACCCCAGAACTCGACCAACAATTGCTGCAGGCTCAGGCCGAACTTGCGAGTGCCAAGTCCAACGCAGCCCTGGCAACGACCACGGCCAAACGCTGGCAAGCGCTGCTGGCCAACGATGCTGTGTCGCGGCAAGAAGCCGAGGAAAAAACCGGCGACCTGACCACCAAGCAGTCAGTGGTCAACGCCTTGCAGGCCAACCTGGACCGGTTCCAGGCCTTGAAGCGATTCACGCGCATCGTGGCCCCATTCGATGGTGTGGTCACCGCTAGATCAACCGATGTCGGCGCACTCATCAATGTCGGCGGCGCGCCAGGGTCGGAGTTGTTTGTGGTGTCGGATGTCCGCAAGCTGCGCGTCTATGTCAGTCTGCCGCAAAACTATGTGTCGACCGTCAGACTAGGCAGCAAGGCGCGCTTGACCGTCCCCGAAAATCCAACAAAGTCCCATGCGGCGACCGTGCAATCACTGTCACAAGCCATCAATGCCGCTTCGGGCACCATGCTGATACAGCTCGCTGCCAACAACGCCAACGGCGAGTTGCTGCCTGGCGGCTTCGCCCATGTCAGTTTCGATCTGCCCAGGGCCGCTGGCGCCTTGAGCATCCCGCCCAGCGCACTGATTTTCAACAAGTCCGGCCTGCGTGTGAGCACCGTCGGGGCTGATGGCAAGGTACAGCTCAAGACCGTCACTGTTGCGCGAGATCTGGGTTCGGTGATCGAAATCGCCACGGGCCTGTCGGCCGACGACCGGGTGATCGAAAGCCCGCCCGACGGCATCTCCGACGGCGATACCGTACGGGTCGCGTCCGCCGAGCCCAAGGTCGATGCCGCCGGAAAGCGCTAACGTGGCAAGGACTGCGCATCCATTGATCAGGCCGCTGCGCGCCGCAAGCGGCACCCTGCTCTTGCTGTTGCTGAGCGCTTGCGCCCAGGATCTGCCGCTGAAGCTTCCCGAGATGCCGGTGGCCGGCGCATTCAAAGAAGCCGCTCCTTGGACCAGCGCCCAACCGGCCGATGACCTGCCGCGCGAGGCCTGGTGGACGCTTTTCGGCGACGCAGAACTGAACGCCTTGCAACAGCGTTTGATCGATCACAGTGCGGACCTCGCTGCCGCGCTGGCGCGCTACCAGCAGTCCAGAGCGGCGACCGAGCAGATCCGGGCCAGCGAGCTTCCCGCACTGGCCACTTCACTCAATACCCAGCGCAACCGCCAATCGGAGAAACGCCCACTGCGTGTCCTCGGCCCTTCGTCACCGAACCTCTACGGTTCCACCACGCTGGGCTTTGATCTCGGGTACGAGGTCGATCTTTGGGGCCGTGTGCGCAGCCAAGTCGCTGCTGGCGTGGCGCTGGACCAGGCGGCAAAAGCAGACCTGGCGTCAGCGCAACTGGTCCTGCAAGCCCAGTTGACCGACAGCTATGTCGCGCTGCGCGGCTTGGACCGTGAAGCGGCGCTGCTGCGCCAGACTGAAGCCGCCTACGCCAAGGCGCTGGAACTGGTCAACCAGCGCCACGACGCTGGCATCGCGTCCGGGCTCGATCTGGCGCGCGCCCAGGTCCAGCTCGAAGCGACGCGCTCGCAGTCCAAGCAGTCGCTGGCGCAACGCGCCCTGGTCGAGCACGCCATCGCATCGTTGGTCGGCGAGACCGCGACGGGGTTCAGCATCCCGGCACGCGTTGTCGATCTCGGCTTGCCGCAGGTTCCCGCCGGGCTGCCCTCCACGCTGCTGCAACGTCGTCCCGACATCGCCGCCGCAGAACGCCGAGTGACCGCGTCCAACGCCAGCGTCGGCGTGGCCCGTGCCGCGGTCTTTCCGGCGCTCACGCTCAGCGGCTTGGTGGGATTCCAAAGCAGCGACAGCAGCAATGTCTTCAACGCACCCAACAGCTTCTGGGCTGTCGGGCCGACGATGTTCTTCACGCTGTTCGACGCGGGCAAACGCAAGACCGAAATCACCCGCGTTCAAGCGGTGCTCGACGAGTCCGGTGCGAAATACCGCGGCGTTGTCCTCGGTGCCTTCCAGCAGGTCGAGGACAACCTGGCGCTGCTCAAGCACTATGGTGCCGCGGCGCAGTCTGAAGACGCTGCCGTCAAGGCCGCGCAGCGCGCGCTCGCACTGGCAAATACGCGCTACCGAGAAGGTGCGGCCAACTACCTCGACGTGGTGGCATCGCAGGCCTCAGCGCTGCAAACGCAGCGGTCTGCGCTAGACCTCGCGACCCGACAACGACGTGCCACCGTGGCTTTGATCCGTTCGCTGGGTGGCGGGTGGACCGAAGCCGCTGAGCCGCAGGCGCAAGCCCGGCACTGAAGTCAATCCACCCAGGTATGGTCCACGGCCCTTCAAGCCGACGCCGGCTTGCCGGCTCGCGTGCCCGGTGACGTCGCGTCTGCCGTCGATGCCAGGCGAGGCTCGGCACCCAACCAGTACAAGCCATTGGCCATGATGCAAAAGCCGGTGCCGGCAAACCAGACCATCGCCACACCCACAAAGCCGGTGAACCACAGCCATGCCGGGCTGTGCAGCAGGCTCAGCCCGGATGCCAGTGACACGTTGACCCCGACCGCGAGATAGATCCGGCGCTCAAGGTACCAGCGGTCGGTCTGCAGCAGGTACAGCATGCCCGGCGTCCAACCGGGGCGGGCCAATCTAGGCACGAAGCCGATGCTGGCCAGCAGATTGCCGACCAGGCAGAAACCGGTCAATGACACCACGATCGACGCAAGACCGGTGGCAACAACGGCGAGCACCCAGAGCGGGTTCACCAGCGCCGCCAAGCCGGTCGACAACAACAACACCACCCCGGCGACCAGCCAGACGCTGCGCTCGATATACCAGCGGTCGGTGGGCACGATGTAGAGCTGCGAAAGAGACGGCATGACTGGATTCCTTTGCGGGGATCGCTGGCATCGACAGGATGTCGGACCGCCTGTGCTGCGTGTTGACATGCCGCAAGCCCTGCCGCCCACGCTCGATTCAAGCCCGTGCCGCATCGCTGCGCGCTGACACACCACGACTCGTCAGGGAAACCCGCGCGCCGCGCGGCGCCAACGATCGCTGATAGCATCTCAGCCACTTGTTCACCCGGCGCTGACACCATGGCAAATGAATCACTGGTACCTGACGAGACGCGCCGGATGGTCGGCCAATTGCTGGGCGAGCCCCTGACGGCGACGATCACTGCCAAGGCAGCGCAGCGCTTCGCGATGGCCAGCGGCGACCTCAATCCGCTCTACATGGACGACGCCGCAGCCCGCTCAGCCGGTTTCGACTGCACGCTGGTGCCACCGGTGTACCTGGCCTGGGCCTTGTCTGCGGCGCGCCCGCTGAGCGAAGTTCGCGATGACGGCCTGTACCTGTCTGGTGGCAGGCGCGTGGCGCTCAATGTCGCACGCGTGATGTTTGGTGGCGAAGAGTGGACGTTCTTCGAACCGGTTCTCGCCGGCGACACCATCACCTCCGAGATGCGACTGAAGTCGCTGGAAGAGAAGACCGGCAGCTCGGGCGCGTTCGTGCTGCAGATGACCGAAACCACCTACACCGACCAACGCGGCCGCATCGTCGCGAAGGCCTTGGGCAGGAGCATCGCCCGATGAGCAAGCAGCGACATACCGAAGACGTGGCGGTGGGCCAGGAGTTGGCACCCATGGTCAAGAACGCAAGCCGGGCACAGCTGTTCCTGTTCAGCGCCGCCACCAACAATCCGCACCGCATCCACTACGACCGTGAATACGCCGCCGTCGAAGGACATCCCGATGTGCTGGTCCATGGCCCGCTGCAGGGCGCCTGGCTGTCTCAGTTCGTCACCGACTGGGCGGGCCCAGCAGGCCGTGTGATCGGTCTTTCCTGGCAGAACCGAGGCCGCGCCTTCCCTGAGCACGAACTCACGTTCAAGGGCCGGGTCACTGCGGTCGCTGGCGACGAAGTGACGCTCGAGGTCTGGGAAGAAGACGAGAGCGGCGCTGTCCTGATGCCGGGGACTGCCCGCGTGCGGCTGCCCCGTCGGATTCCGTAAGACTTCAGCCGACTTGCGCGTCACGCCCTTCCCAGAAGGGTTGGCGCAGAACAGTCTTCAAGATCTTGCCGGCACCCGACAGCGGCAAGGCGTCGCGCAATTCGACGGTCAGCGGACATTTGTAGCCAGCAATCAGCGTCCTGCAGTGGGCAATCAATTGCTCGCCGGTCGGACTGGAGCCAGCCTTGGCCACAACAACCGCGTGCACTGCCTCGCCCCACTTGTCACTCGGTATACCAATCACCGCGCAGGACGCGACAGCAGGATGCTGTGCGAGCGCGTTCTCGACCTCGGCCGAAAAAACGTTCTCGCCGCCGCTCTTGATCATGTCCTTGAGGCGGTCCACGATGAAGATGAAACCGTCTTTGTCCATGTAGGCGCCATCGCCGGTATGCATCCAGCCGCCGCGCAGCGCAGCCGCTGTTTGCTCTGGCTTGTTCCAATAGCCTAGCATCACGTTCGGCCCGCGAACCGCCACTTCGCCGACGGTTCCCAGCGCCACTTCGTTGCCGGATTCGTCGACGATCCGGACCTCGGTGCCGAAGCTCGCCCGCCCACCGGAGCGCAGCTTGCCCGCCTTGCGGCCTTCGGCCGTGTGGTACCAAGCCGGGTTGATGGTCGCGACCGGCGAGAGCTCGGTCATGCCGTAAGCCTGAAAGAACTCGACCCCAGGCAGAGCGGCCATCGCGCGGTCGAGAACGGCCTCGGAAATCGTCGAAGCGCCATAGACCACGCGCTTCAGGCTGGAGCAGTCATGACCCGCTTTCATTGCCGGGTGATCCACCAACATCTGAATCATGGTCGGCACCAGCAGCACATCGGTCACGCGGTCGCGCGCGATGCATTCGAGCACCGCCTCGGGATTGAACGCCGGAATGATCGCGTGCGCGTTGCCTGCGAGATGCTGAGGGATCGACAGGCCGAAATCGGCGAGGTGGAACATCGGCGCGGCGTGCAGGTACACGCTGCCGCGCGGCGAAATGCCTTCACCCAGCAAAGACATGCCTGAAGCAAACAGATTGGCATGGCTCAGCATCACACCTTTGGGAAACCCCGTGGTACCACCGGTGTAGAAAATGCCGAGCAGGTCGTCGCCTTGTCGGCCGACATCGTCGATCGGCGGGTGTGCCGCGATCAGCGCTTCGTAGCCTTGCATGCCGGCGGGTGCATCGCCGTCGCCAGCATGGATCAACACCCGGACGCTGGGCGAATCGCGCTGGATCGCCGCAGCCAGGGCTTGAAAATTATCGTCGACGATCAGTATCGTCGACCCTGAATCGACGAGCGAGTAGACAATTTCGGCCACGCTCCAACGCACGTTGCAGGGATTCAAGACACCGCCACCCCAGGGCACGGCGAGTTGGTATTCCAGGTATCGGTCGGAGTTCATCGCCAGCATCGCGACCCGATCGCCTGGCACCATGCCCAGCGATTGCAGCGCCGCAGCCAGGCGCGCGACGCGATCGCCGACTTCGGCAAAACTTCGCCGGCGCTGACCGAACAGAACCGCTGTGCGTTGCGGATGTTGCTGCAGTGCGCGGTGCAAACCTTGGGTCAAATACATGTTGGTTCTCCTGTGGATCTGGTGAGCCCGCTCGGGCAAGTGCAGGATCAGCGCCGTGGATCCAGCCAGTTCAATGTGCCATTCTCAGCAGGCTCTTGAACATCGCACGCATGAACACATCCATTCCTTCGACCTTCTGGAGGAAGACAGGATCTTGCAGCAGATGCTTGTCCTTGATGCCCAAGCCGCTCGCGTCAGCATCTTCCATGGCCCCTTCAAGCGACCTTACCCGACCGTGGTCAATGAGGACCGCTGCCTCGCTCTTGGCCCGGATCGCATCGACCAGTTGGTCAAAGACCTCTCGAACATCGGGGGGGATATTTCTCAGTTTTTCAAGAAAGGTACGCTTGCTGATGGCATAGCACCAGACATCCGAGACCGCCCGCACCGTCGCCGACCTGAACTTGTCAGAAATGATCGCCATCTCGCCGAAAATGGCATCCTTGTCGAGCATGGCCAACGTGATGTGCTGGCTGTCGCGGATTCTGAAGACCTCTACCGACCCTTCGCATATCAAATAAGCGGCGTCGGCGAGATAACCTTCTTCAAAAACCGTCTGATTTTTCCAAAAATGTACGTTTGGCGTCACAATAATACTGCTCCTCGGTATTTATTTTTAAATAAATTTACCGTCAGCTCGTTGCTCCAATAATTCTCGACCTGAACCGTCCATGCGCCAGCAGCCATACCAAGGCGGGTTACGCCTCAGCCCTTGGCCGGATGGCTGTCCGGCAGACGGGCTTGGCCAAACAGCTTCTGGCGCAAGCTGCCCGGCCGGTAGGCAGTTTTGAAAGCCCCGCGCGACTGCAGTTCTGGCACCACCAGCCTGCCGAAGTCAGCAAAGCATTCCGGCGCTACCGTGCGCGAAAGGTTGAAACCGTCGACACCCGCGTCCTCGGTCCAGCGGATCAGTGCCTCGGCCACCGCCCCAGCAGCACCCACCAGCGGCGCCTGCCGACTGCCCAGAACCATCTGTTCGAGCAGTTTGCGTCGGGTCCATTGTGGCCCATGACTGCGTGCCATGGCTTCGGCGTTGGAGGTGATGGCCTGGCTGGCCGAGGTGTCGACCGGCTCGTCGAGATCGAAACGCGCGAGGTCGACGCCCAGCGACGCCGCAGCGTGCACCAGCGCTGCTTCCGAGCTGACGTACTGCCGGTAGTCGTCGAACTTGTCGCGCGCCTCGGCCTCGGTGGCCCCGGTGACCACCGTGACGCCCAGGAAGGCCTTGATGTCAGCGGGCGAGCGGCCAGCGGCCGAGGCCTGCGCCCGGATGTCGTCGATGATGGCTTTGACGCCAGCCACACCTTGGCCATTGAGGAACACGCATTCGGCATGGCTGGCCGCAAAGCGCCGGCCACGCGGTGATGAGCCGGCCTGGTAGAGCACCGGCGTGCGCTGCGGCGAAGGCTCGCTCAAGTGGATCGCGTCGACCCGGTATTGCTTGCCGTGGTGCTGCACTGCACGCACCTTGGTCGGGTCAGCATAGACGCCGCTGCTGCGATCGGCCCGCACAGCGTCGTCGTCCCAGCTCTGCTCCCAGAGCTTGTAGACCAGGCTCATGTACTCGTCGGCTAGGTCGTAGCGGTCGTCATGCGCAGGCTGGGCGATGAATCCCGCGGCGCGCGCTGCGCTGTCGAGGTAGCCGGTGACGATGTTCCAGCCGACCCGGCCGCGCGTCAGGTGGTCGAGCGTGGACATCCTGCGCGCGAACAGGTAGGGCGCCTCGTAGAGCAGGTTGGCCGTGACGCCGAAGCCCAGGTGGGTGGTGGCCGCGGCCATCGCGGGGATCAGCAACATCGGGTCGTTGACCGGCACCTGTACCGCGCCGCGCAGTGCCGCGTCGGCGTTACCGCCGAAGACGTCGTAGACGCCGACCACGTCGGCCAGGAACAAGCCGTCGAACAGGCCGTCCTCCAGCGTCTTGGCCAGTTCGGTCCAATAGGCCAGGTCGAGATAACGCGTCGACTGGTCGCGCGGATGCCTCCACATGCCCTGTTGGATGTGGCCAACACAGTTCATGTCGAAAGCGTTGAGCAACATCTCGCGCGCCATGGCGGAGTGCGCTCTCAGGGCCGCAGGCGGATGCCGGGTGTCAGTTGCTTCCAGGGCAGGTCGGCCGGGTCAGCCGCCATCGGTCCAGCCGCCTTGGCCACCAGCACGGCGCTGGCAATCGGCTGAAAATCTGCGCGGAAGTGGTTCGAGCTCTTGACGACGATGACGCGCATCTGCTCGGCGAAGATGCCCACCATGCGCAGCAGTTCGCGGTCGAGCAACTGCTTCTTGCCGCTGACCACTGCAATACGGATGCCCTCGATCTCCAGGCATGCGCAGGCCCCGAGCTGCACCGTCATGCCGGTCATCATCGGCCCCTTGAGCGTGCATTGGCCGTCGCTGACCGCCAGTACCTTGAAGCGGCCACGCAGCGGCGGATCGCTGGGCAGTCCTGTAAAGGTCGGCACCGCGGTGCCCAGCACCAGCTCTAGCTCGGCACCCACACCGGCCTCTCGCGCGGCACGGCCGGCTGCCGCGTCGTACATCATTCCCAGCGCCACCTGGCCCGGGAATCTGCGACCCGCACCCTGGGCCAGCAGCGCGTGCAGCATGCCAGTGGTGTTGCTGTCGCCGCCCGCGCCGGGGTTGTCCTGGGTGTCGGCGATGACCACCGGCTTGGACGCTTTCTCGGCCAAGGCCAGGGCCTGAACCACCGCCTCGCGTGCCGGCAGGATGTCCATCTGCCACTGGGTGGGTTCGGACACCAGCGCAAAGAGCTGATCGACCGCACGCCCAGCAGCCTCCCCGTGGCCCCAGACCATCGGCGCGCATTCGTCGAAATCAGATGCAGGAAAGCCCATGCAGAAACTCAGCACCGTGCCATGGGCACGGTCGAGTGCGATCAGCTCCTCGTACAAGCCCTGGGCTGGTGCCGTCCAGGTACTTTGGGCGTTGAGCGGGATCAGAAAAGGCAGGCGGCGGCAATGCATAGGCTCGCGCCGACCGGTTTTGAGCCGCCTGGCCAGCAACTCGGCCGCCAACTCGCCAGTGACCGCCATGTCCACATGCGGGTAGGTGCGGTAGGCCACCAGCGCGTCAGCCTCGCGCAGCATGCGTTGGGTCACGTTGGCGTGCAGGTCCAGACTGACGACGATCGGCAGGTCAGGCCCAACGATCGCGCGCAACCTGGCCAGCAACTCGCCCTCGCTGTCTGCTGCCTGCTCGGCCACTGCGGCGCCGTGCAGATCGAGGTAGATCGCATCGAGACCACCGGCCAGCGCCGAGACGACATCCTCACAGACTGCGCCGGCAATGTTGTCGAAGGCCTCGCGGGTGACAAAGCTCGACGGGATCGCGCCGGCCCAGCAAGATGGCAACAGAGTCCAGCCCTGGCGTTTGGCCGCATCGATGAAGCCGCCCACAGGGATATTGATGCCGGTCAGCGACTGCTGCATCGCTGCGCCGCGTATGAAAGCCGGAAAGGAATCGCCGCGATTGAACGCGGCCCAGTCGGCCAGGCTGGGCGCGAAGGTGTTGGTTTCGTGCTGGTAGCCAGCGATCAGGACACGGGTCACAGTGGTCTCACTTCCATTCAAGAGACTGGTCAAGCCAGCCTTGCCTCAGTCAAGCGCCGAAGGCGAAATCGCGGCCGGGCGCGGCGGCGAACAGCGCGCGGGTGTACTCGTGCTGCGGCGCACCGAAGACCTGGTGCGCCGGCCCGTACTCGACCACCCGGCCCTGCGACATCACCGCGAGTTGGTCGCAGACTTGGCTGGCCACCCGCAAGTCGTGGGTGATGAACAGCATCGCCAGGTTCAGCCGGCTGCGGATCTCCTCGAACAGTTCGAGCACCTGGGCCTGGACCGAGACGTCAAGCGCGGACACCGCTTCGTCGGCCACCAGCAACTCGGGCTCCATCATCAGCGCGCGGGCGATGCAGATGCGCTGGCGTTGGCCGCCCGAGAACTGGTGCGGGTAGCGCTCCATCGCGCTGGCATCCATGCGCACCAGCGCCAGCAGCGAGCGGGCGCGCTGCAGTGCATCGGCCCGGCCCAGGCCATAGTTCATCGGCCCTTCGACCATCGCCTGGGCCACCGTGCGACGCGGGTTGAGCGAACGGTAAGGGTCCTGGAACACGATCTGCACGCGACGGCGCAGCGGGCGCAATTGCGCTGGCGGCATCATCGCGATGTCCTCGTTGCCGAGCAGCACCGCGCCCGCACTCGGGTCAACCAGACGCACGATGCAGCGAGCCACCGTGCTCTTGCCCGAACCCGACTCGCCGACGATGCCCAGGGTCTGGCCGCGCCGGATCTCGAAGCTGACGTCCTGCGCTGCATGGACGCTGCGGTCTGGGCCGATCCAGCGCTTGTCGACATAAGTCTTCTCGAGCCCGTTGACTTTCAACACCACCGGGGCGTCAGCAGCTAGCGGCCGCTGCTTCAGATGCAGCGTCGGGACCGCGCCGATCAGCATCTTGGTGTAGGCATGCTGGGGTCGCTGCAACACATCGTGCTTGGGACCGACCTCGACCAGATCACCCAGGCGCAGCACCGCGACCCGGTGCGCGACTTCGGCGACAACGCCGAAATCGTGGGTGATGAACAGCACACCGGCGCCGTGGCGATGCTGCAGGTCGAGCACCAGCTTGAGGATCTGCGCCTGCGTAGTGACATCGAGCGCCGTCGTGGGCTCGTCTGCGATCAGCAGCACCGGGTCTAGCACCAGCGCCATCGCGATCATGATGCGCTGGCGCTGGCCGCCCGAGAGCTGGTGCGGATAGCTCGCCACCATGCGCTCGGGGTCAGGCAGCAGCACCTCGCGCACGATGGCCAGCACCTTCTCGCGTCGCTCCATCGGCGATAGCCGGCTGTGCTGCGCCAGCACCTCGTCGATCTGGTCGCCGCAGGTCATCACCGGGTTCAGCGCGGTCATCGGCTCCTGGAAGATCATCGACATGCGCGTGGCGCGCAACTCGCGCAAGCGGCTCAGTGGCGCATGCGTGATGTCCTCGCCCTGCAGCAGGATCTGGCCTGCAGTGACCGGCAGTGTCTTGGGCAGCAAGCCCATCACGCCTTGGGCGATCACCGATTTGCCCGAGCCCGATTCGCCGACCAGGCAAACGATCTCGCCATGGCCGACCGTGAAAGACACGTTGCGAACAGCGGTCGACCGGTCGCCGTCCGAAGGCAGCGCGATCGTCAGATTGCGCACTTCGAGAATGGCTGGGTTGGCGGTCACTGTCATACGCGTTTCGCCATCTTCGGGTCGAGCGTGTCGCGCAGACCGTCGCCCAGGATGTTGACCGCCAACACCGTCAGCGCCAGAAAGATGCCGGGGAAAAAGATGTTGTGCGGGTACTCGTTGAACTGCGCCCTGCCCTCGGCCATCACGTTGCCCCAGGTCGGAATATCGGGCGGCAAACCCACAC
The DNA here is from genome assembly GCA_945878355.1 of Bordetella parapertussis. Classification (GTDB taxonomy): domain Bacteria; phylum Pseudomonadota; class Gammaproteobacteria; order Burkholderiales; family Burkholderiaceae_C; genus Pseudaquabacterium. The sequence goes on from CAMCTC010000003.1 coordinate 100,287, forward strand.
CGAGGAAGGACAGGATGGCCTCGGTCAGGATGCCTGAAGCGCAGATGAAAGTGCCTTGAACCACCAACGGCGCGACGCAGTTGGGCAGGATATGGCGACCCATGATCTTCCAGGTCGGCGTGCCCAGAGATACAGCGGCCTCGACATAGGGCTCCTCGCGGATGCTCAGCACCAGCGACCGCACCAGCCGGGTCACGCGCGGGATCTCGGGGATCGCGATCGCGACCACCACCGTGGTCAGGCTGCCGCGCCACATCGCCACCAGCGAGATCGCGATCAGGATCGCGGGGATCGCCATCACGCCGTCCATCACCCGCATCAGCGGGCCGTCGAGCCAGCGTAGAAAGCCCGCCAGCAGGCCGAACAAGATGCCCAAGGCCATCGCCACGATCGCGGTGAACAGCCCCACGATCAGCGAGACCTGGGTGCCATAGATCACCCGGCTGTAGATGTCGCGACCGAAACTGTCGCTGCCCATCAGAAAGCGGTGCTTGAGCGTCTCACCCTCTAGCGTCGTGATCTCACCCGTCTTGCCCGGCAGCAAGTCGCGGCTGGCAGGGTCGAACAGCGAGGGGTCGACTGTCCCCAGCCATGGTGCGGCCAGCGCGATCAACACCAGCAGCAGCAGCACCAGCCCGCCCAGGCGCACCGAGCCACTTTGACGCACGCGGTCCCAGGCGCTGGGCTGGCGCAGCACTGAAGCGGATTCAACCGACAGCGAATCGAAATCGGGGGCGCTCATGTCAGTACCGGATGCGAGGATCGAAGAAGACATAGGACAGGTCGACCAGCAGGTTGACCATCACGTAGACAAAGGAGAACAGCAGGATCACGCCCTGGATGGTGGGGAAGTCGCGTGCCAGCACCGCATCCACCGTCAACCGCCCCAGGCCGGGGATCGCGTAAACCGATTCGGTGACCACCACGCCACCGATCAACAGCGCCACACCGATGCCAATCACGGTGACGATGGGCACCGCCGCGTTGGCCAGCGCATGGCGCAGCAGCACGGTGGACTCGGGCAGGCCTTTGGCACGCGCGGTGCGGATGTAGTCCTCGCCCAGGGTCTCAAGCACCGAGGCACGGGTCACCCGGGCGATCAGCGCGATGTAGATCACTGACAGCGTGACCGCGGGCAAGGCCAGGTGGTAGATCCAGGACCCTGCGCCATCGGCCAATCGCTTGTAACCCTGCACCGGAAACCAGCCCAGTTTGAGCGAAACCAACCAGATCAACACATAGGCCAGCACGAACACCGGCACCGAAAAACCCATCACTGAAAAACCCATCAGCGCACGGTCCAGCCAACCACCGAAACGCCAGGCTGCCAGCACCCCGAGCGGCACCGCGACCAGCACCGCCAGCGTGATCGTCACCAGCGCCAGCGACAGTGTGGGCTCCAGACGCTGGCCGATCAGCGTCGTGACCTTGGTCTTGTAATAAAAAGACTCCCCCAGGTCCCCGGTCAGCACATTGGCGAACCAAATGCCATACTGTTCCGGGATCGAGCGGTCCAGGCCCAGGCTGGTGCGGATTTGGGCGATCTGATCGGTGCTGGCGGCATCACCGGCCAGCACGGCTGCGGGATCGCCTGGGGTGAGCCTGATCATCAAGAAAACCAGCAGCGACACCACCAACAGCACCGGCAGGGTCGACAACAGGCGGCGCGCGAGAAAAGAGATCATCGAGAAAGTCGGATCAGAGGCTGGAGAGGCCGCCAGCCCGCGGGCAAGCGGTGTGGTGCCGCAAAGGGATCGCGCGCTGGCGCGGGCGAGTCGACCCCGCTGAGGCTCAGTTCTTTTTCAGATTCCAGTAAAGGTTGCCGTTGGTGATGAAAAAGCCACTGACGTTCTTGCCAGCAGCCATCGGCTGGTCGTATTCACCCAAGGGTGCATGGGTGGCGATCTCGAAGGCGCGCACATGGATCTGCTCGGCCAGTTTCTTCTTGATCGGCTCATCGGTGGCGCGCATGAACTGGTTGCGCAGTTCGATCATCTTGTCGTCGCTGGCCCAGCCAAACCAGCCCGATTTCTCGCCACGGGTATCCATCGTCGGGTTGGCGATCGGGCTCCAGACATCAAACACGTTCCAGGCCGTCAAGAACATGTGCCAGCCGCCCTTGTCGACCGGATCCTTCTTCGCCCGCCTGCCCACCAGGGTCTGCCAGTCCATCGCTTGCAGGTCGACCTTGAAGCCGGCCTGGCGCAGCAGTTGCGCCGCCACATCGGGCAACTTCTGGATCGAAGCCAGATCGGTCGGCTTCATGATCACGATCGGTGTCCCGTCATAGCCTGAAGCCTTGAGCAGGTCCTGAGCCTTCTTCATGTTGCTCTTGGCCTGGATCTCGCTGCCGGCGGTGCTGCCGTAAGGTGTGCCGCAGATGAACATCGAGGCGCAGGTTCGGTAGAGCGATTTGACGCCAACCTGGGCGCGCAGGAACGGTTCCTGAGACATCGCCGCCAGCGCCGCCTGGCGAACCTTGACATTGTCAAAAGGCTTTTGAAGGTGGTTGAAACGCGCCATGTACTGCAGGCCGAGCGTTGCGTACTTCGGTACCTGCAGTTTGGTGTCGGCCTTGACGGACTCGAAGTGATCGAAAGCCAGTTGCTCGAGGATGTCAACTTCACCTTTTTGCAGTGCATTGACCTGGGCCTGCGCATCGCGCAAAGCCAGATTCCACTCGACCCGATCGACATAGACCTTCTTGCCACCAGTGGTGCCCGACGGCGGCTCGCTGCGGGGCACGTACTTGGTGTTTTTCAGGTACACCGCCTTGTCGCCGGGTTTGAACTCGTCCTTCTTGAAGACGAACGGGCCAGAGCCGATGTGCTCCTCGATCTGCTTGAAAGCGTCGGTTTCAGCGATGCGCTTGGGCATGATGAAAGGCACGTTCGACGAAGGCTTGCCCAGCGCTTCAAGCACGAAGCCGCAGGCCTCGCCCAAGAAGATGCGGAAGGTGTCGGGGGTCGGCGAATCCATGCGCTGCACGAACTGGAACAGCCCGGAGCCCATCGCGTCGCGCTTGCCCCAGCGCTGTAAGCTGGCAATCACGTCCTCGCCAGTGACCGGCTTGCCATCATGGAACTCCAGCCCCTTGCGAAGCTTGAAGGTCCACAGCCGGTGGTCGCCGCTCTCGGTCCAACTCTCAACCATCTGCGGCTTGATCTTGGCGTTCTCATCGGTGCCGAACAGCGTGTCGTAAATCATGTAGCCGTGGTTGCGGCTCATGTATGCGGTGGTCCAGATCGGGTCCAGGATGGCGAGGTTGGAGTGCGGCACGACGCGCAGCACGTTGTTTTGCGCCAGAGCGGGCGTTGAAACGGCCAGGGTCAAGGCCGACAAGGCCGCCACAGCGGCCAGGCGAATGATTGAGATCATCAGGTTGAGACTCCGGTAGAAAGACGACAGGGCCAAGGCTAACCCACTTTTGCCATTGAACCCATCGGGGTTTGCGGCAACTGAAATTATAGTAAGCAATTTTCGAGCCAAAAACCATTGGGCCGCGACATTGAACCAGGTCGGAATCGCCCGATAGCAGGTCAAGCCTAAGCCAGCAAGCAAAGTTGCAGTTCTAGCCTGGCCTGCCAAGGCGACATCGCGGCAGCCGGCCCGGCATCAGACCCGACCAGCACGCCACCGGCGCAGCGCGTGCAGCGCCACACCGGCAGTCCGGCAGCGATGGCCTGGTCGAGCGCGAGCGCCAGCGAATGGTGCAGCGTGCCATTGCCCGTGCCCGCCACCACCAGACCCTGCACCCCGGCGGCGCACAGCGCCGCCACGGCTTCGGCGCGTGCACCACCATGGCTGGTGACGATCTCGACCCAAGGCCACAGCGCCGGGTCCTGGTCCAACACGCCCAAGCCCAGCGCGGAGCCTGTGGGCCATTCGCGAAAGCGCCGCAACCGACCGGCCTCCACCACCCCCAATGGCCCGGCGTCACCCGAATCGAAAGCGTCGAGTCGGTGGGGGTGGACCTTGCGCAGGTCGCCGGCCAAATGCACACGGCCGGCCAGCACCGCCAGAACCCCTCTGGCACCGGTCGTGCGCGCCACCGCCAGCGCGTCGAGCAGGTTCTGCGGACCGTCCGCCGACAAGGCCGTTGCCGGACGCATCGCCGCGACCAGCACCACCGGCTTGGTAGGCGCCAGAACGCGCTGCAGCAACCAGGCGGTCTCCTCCAATGTGTCGGTACCGTGGGTGATCACCAGGCCTGCCACCTCGGGGCGGGCCAGATGGTGGGCCACGCGACCCGCGAGAAGTTGCCAGACCGCAGGGCCCATGTCCTTGCTGTCGATCTGAGCCACCTGCTCGGCCTCGATCGCGGTGCGGGACAGCGCAGGCACCAGGGACAGCAGATCGGCCAGCAAATCCAGCAGCGAGCGCTGCGCGGCGGCGTAGCCGATGCTGTCGGTGGCATCGGCTGAAGCGCCTGCGATCGTGCCGCCGGTGCCCAAGAACACAACAGTGCTTGGCATTTGGACCTTATCTGGTTAAAAATACAGTGACTGGATAAAACGTCAGGACTCATGATGAACCCGGATTCACAAGACAGCCCCAGGCTGACCCCGCGCCAGCAGCAGATTCTCGATCTGGTGCACGAAGCGATTGAGCGCACCGGCGCACCGCCCACCCGCGCCGAGATCGCCGCCGAGTTGGGCTTCAAGTCGGCCAACGCGGCGGAGGAGCATCTGCAAGCCCTGGCGCGCAAAGGCATGCTGGAGTTGGTGGGCGGCACGTCGCGCGGCATCCGCCTGAGTCGCCAAGCCTTGCGCGGGCTCAATGAGTCGCGCAATAAGCCATTCTCGCTGCCGATGCCAGGCTTTGAGCAGATCTCGCTGGCGCTGGTGGGCCGGGTGGCGGCCGGCAGCCCGATCCTGGCGCAGGAGCATATTGACCAGCGCTATTCGGTCGAGGCCTCGCTCTTTCCTGGCAAGCCCGACTACCTGCTGCGGGTGCGCGGCATGAGCATGCAAGGCGCGGGCATCCTCGACGGCGACCTGCTCGCGGTGCACAAGACGAAGGAGGCGCGCGAAGGCCAAATCGTCGTTGCACGCTTGGGCGACGAGGTCACCGTCAAGCGGCTGCACCGCACCAGACACGGCATCGAGTTGCTGCCCGAGAACCCAGACTTCAAGCCCATCGTGGTGGGCGCCGACGACGCTTTCGAGCTCGAAGGCATCGCGGTGGGCCTGATCCGCAACAACCCGTTGATGTAACCATGGCCACCACCCACCGATTCAAATCGCCCAAGGTCGCCACGGCCAAGGACTGCAGGCGCTTGGAGCAATTGCCCAACATCGGGCCGGTGATCGCCGAAGACCTACGCTCGCTTGGCATCCAGCATCCCAGCGAGCTGGCACGGCGCGATCCATTCGCGCTCTACCAGGCCTTGTGCGTGCACAGCGGCAAGCGCCAGGACCCTTGTGTGCTCGACACTTTCATGGCCGCCACCGATTTCATGCAGGGCGCGGCCGCCGCGCCTTGGTGGGCTTACACAGCGCAGCGCAAGCAGCGCTACGGGCTGGTCTAGCCTGCGCCCGCAAGATCTCAGCGCTTGGGGCCCGGGGGCTGGATCACCAAGGTCTGGACCGGGGCACCTGCAGCCGGCCAGAGCGGCACACCTTCGGACTGCAGCCAGCGCTGGTTGAAGCTTCGAAACAGCGGCGACCAGGGGATGCCGCTCTGTCCGCTGCTGTGGATCACCCGCGACCGATTGGCGTCGCCCAAGTCGTAGCGGCCTCGCAGGCTGGGCCCGTGCTCGTCGAGGTAGAACTCGGCGGTCGTGGCGTCGGCCTTCAGGCTGACCCGACTGACGTTGACGGTGTGACTGTCGCCGCCCACCGGGCCGCGCAACTCGAACCAGCGCGCCAAAGCCTGGACCTTGGAGAACGGCCGGTGCTCGGCGCGGACCTGGTGCGCAAGACCCCACTGCCATGCCGCCACATCGCCGCCCTGCTGGCGCTGCAGTTCGTTCAAGGCCTCGGTGAACGCTCGGTTGACTTGGGCCTCGCAGGTCTCGATCGCCGGTGTGGCCTTGTCGTCGCACCACCAGGCATCGTCCCGCGCCAGCACGCCTTCAAGCGCATCGAAGTAGCCACGCTGGCCCAGCATCCTGTCGTAGAGCGGCGCGCCCAGTTCGTCAGCCAGAACCTGCTCAGACAGATGGCGCATCCAGCTCCAGTAGATCAGCGGTGCGGCCTTGTCAACCGCCATCGTCCCGTCGAAACCCGTCAACTGGCCCTGTGCGGCTGCGGCCAATGGATGGTCCGATCGCGCCTTCAGCAAGCGAGGCAGCAGCCTGCCCACGGCCAGCGACTTGACATCGCCCTGCATGCGGCCCAAGTCGGCGAGCGTATGCCTGGGTGCTGCCTGGATCATCTGCTCGATGCGCTGGTGACGGAACGGTAGCGCCCAGTGGTGGGTGATGAAGTGCGGATAACCCGGTGGGGTAATCCTCTGGTTGGCGTTGGCGATGAATCCGCGTTCAGGGTCGCGCTGCTGCGGCAGCAACCCGACCGGCAGGTAGCCGGCCCAGTCGTAGCGGGCGTCCCAGCCTGGCGCCGGCGCCAGGCCTTGCAAGTCATTGTCAGACCGGCGCAGCGGCACTCGGCCTGGCGAGACCAGCGCGATGTGGCCAGCGTCATCGGCCACCGCCATGTTCTGCTGCGGCACATGCCAACTTGCTGCGGCTCGGACAAAGGCATCGACCGAACCCGCCTGGTTCATCGCCAGCGTCGTCGCGACGATGTCGTTGTCGGTATCGAGACCGGTCCAGCGCAACGCGATCGCGTAAGCAGGATTGGCGCCGAGCGCGCCGTCGGCCATGCCTGACAGCGCCGCGTCCGAGATCACCGGCCCGTGGCGGGTGCTGCGCACCGTCAGCAGCAGGTCGGGCTTGCCCTTGACCTTGATGGTCTCCTGGCGACTTTCGAAACGCGCCCAGCCCTCGGGCGTCTGGTACTGCTGCGGGTCATCGGGATTGATGCGCTCGAGGTAGCTGTCCTGAACGTCAGGGCCGGTATTGGTCAGACCCCAGGCGATGTCTTCGTTCTGGCCCATCACCACGCCAGGCAAGCCGGGCAAGGTCGCGCCAGCGATCTTGAGGCCCGGCGCTTCGAGGCGGGCAAAGTACCACAGCGCCGGGGTCGAGAGCTTGAGGTGAGGGTCGCTGGCCAGCAGCGGATGGCCGGTGGCGCTGCGGCTGCCGGCCAGCACCCAGATGTTCGAACCGACACCCTCGACCTCGCTCTCGGGTGCTGCGGCCATCAGCCTGAGCAGCGAAGCCTCGCTCGTGGCCTGCTGACCGTCGAGCAGCAGCGAACGGTAGAACGCCGCGTAATCCATGCTGGCCGGCACCACGTCGCCGGGATACGGCGGCATCAGCTGGTCGATGCGCTGCTTCGGCAGCTTGGCCGACAGACGCAGCCGAATCAGTTCGCTCTGCCAGTTCGCGCCCAGGTCCCAGGCCATCATGATCGCCCAGGCCAGGCTGTCCTGTGGCGTCCAGGGCTCGGGCTGCAGCCCGAGCAACACAAACTCGGGCGGCCGCGCGCTCAGGTCCGCGATCACCGCGTTGACGCCGTCGGCGTAAGCCTGCAAGGCCGAGCGCGAGGCAGCCGGCAACTGGTCCCACTGCGCCGACGCGGTTCGCCGAACGCCCAGCGTACGCAAAAAGCGGTCGGTGTCGGCTGCGCCTTCGCCGAAGGCTTCGGCCAGCCGCCCAGCGCCGATACGTCGGTGGGTCTCCATCTGCCACAGCCGGTCCTGCGCATGGGCAACGCCCAGACCAAAGAAGGCGTCGGCGATGCTGGCCGCACGGATCGTCGGGATGCCATGCTCGTCGCGCTCGATCCGCAGTTCAGCGCGTGCGCCGGGCAGCACCATGCCGCCCGAGGTCTGCGGCAACACACGCTGGCCATAGATCCAGGCCGCCGCAACGCAGGCCATCGCCAGCAGCAACAGCGCGACCAGCGAGCGGACCATCCATTTGCGAACCATGCAGTCCTCCTGGCTGAGGTCGGCGACGATTTCGAGCGCGGGCCGATCGGCCGTGCTCTACGGCGTGGCGAGAAAGTCGCTCTTGCCGAGCTCAACCCCGGCTTGTCGCAGCAAGGCGTAAGCCATCGAGATATGGAAAAAGAAGTTGGGTAGCGCCCAATGCTTGAGAAACACTTCGCCGGTGAAATGCAGCGGGTCACGGGTTCGCATCGGAATCACGATCTCGCGGCCCTCGCTGCCGTCGACCGCCGCCGCCGGCACCGAATCTACATAGGCAAGGGTCTTGCGAACGCGCTCACGCAGGTCGGCCAGGCTGACTTCGTTGTCCTCGAATTTGGGCAGCTCTTGCCCGGCCAATCGCGCGACGCAACCCTTGGCGGCATCACTGGCGATGCGGATCTGCGAGACGAAGGGCAGCATGTCGGGAGACAGGCGAAGCTGAAGGTAATTGTCTGGATCGAACTTGCGCGCCAACGCATGGGCTTCGGCCTTGTCCAGCCAGGTCAGCAAGGCGCCGAGCTGGCGTTTGAACACTGGCACGCTGGCCGAGTGCATCGAGAGGTTTGCGGCGATCGTCATGGGTTTCTCCGTCGAAACGGTTTGTGAAAGGTTCCGCATGCTAGCGCCGGCCAGGCCGAGCAGCCGGACGCGGCACAATCCCGGCCCACACCATGAACATCATCATCCTCGACGACTACCAGGACGCGGTTCGCAAACTGCGCTGCGCGGCCCAACTGGAGCGATACAACGCCAAGGTCTTCACCAACACGGTCAAGGGCATTGGCCAGTTGGCGATCCGGCTGCGCGACGCCGAGGTGCTGGTGCTGATCCGCGAACGCACCCATTTCCCGCGCGCGCTGCTGGAAAAACTGCCCAAGCTGCGCTTGATCGTACAGACCGGCAAGGTCGGTTCGCACATCGATCTGGCCACCTGCAACAAGCTGGGCATCGCAGTGGCTGAAGGCGCAGGATCGCCGGTTGCCGCCGCCGAGTTGACCTGGGCCTTGATCATGGCCGCGATGCGCAGGCTGCCGCAGTACATCGGCAACCTCAAGCACGGCGCCTGGCAGCAAAGCGGGCTCAAAGCAGCCTCGATGCCGCCCAACTTCGGCCTGGGCATGTTGCTCAAGGGCCGCAGACTGGGGATCTGGGGCTACGGCAAGATCGGCCAGCTCGTCGCCGGCTATGGCCGAGCCTTCGGCATGCAGGTACAGGTCTGGGGCAGCGAAGCATCGCGAGAGCGCGCCGTGGCCGACGGCTACCAGACCGCCGAAAGCCGCGAGGCGTTTTTCGAGAGCTGTGACGTGTTGTCGGTGCATTTGCGCTTGAACGACGAGACCCGTTCGATCATCGGGCTTGAAGACCTGGCCCGGATGAAACCCACGGCACTGTTCGTCAACACCTCGCGCGCCGAACTGGTGGCAGACAGCGCGCTGGTCTCAGCGCTCAACAAGGGCCGTCCCGGCATGGCGGCAGTCGATGTCTTCGAGACCGAGCCGATCCTGCAGGGGCACCCCCTGCTGCGGATGGAAAACGCCATCTGCACCCCGCATATAGGCTTTGTAGAGCAAGACAGCTACGAGATGTATTTCGGCGCGGCGTTCGAGAACGTCATCAACTTCATCCGCAACGAGCCCAGCAACATCGTCAACCCGGACGCCCTCAAGGTGATCCGTTGAGATTGGCGGGCGCAGCGCGGGATCCTGGCGTTGGCTGAGCCACCGACCCAAGTCCCGTCGGACGACAACACGCTGCGCCAGCCAGCGTCCTGCGCCGAGTTGTTGCGCGTCTTCAACCGCCTGGCCTTGCAAGGCTTTGGCGGCGTACTGCCGATCGCCCACCATGAACTGGTTGAGCGCGAGCGCTGGATCACCGCGCAGCAGTTCGTCGAACTGCTCACCATCAGCCAGGTGCTGCCAGGGCCGAACATCGTCAACTTTGCGATCATCTTCGGTGACCGCTTCTTCGGCTGGCGTGGCGCGGCAGCCGCCAGCGCCGGATTGCTGGTCCTGCCAATGGTGATCGTGCTGGCGCTGGCGATGGCCTACCAGCGCCTGGCAGACTGGCCGACCGTGACCGGCGCTTTGCGCGGCATGGGCGCAGTGGCTGCCGGCCTGATCATCGCCACGGCGGTGAAGTTGGCCCGCGCACTCAAGCACAACCCTTTGGGCATGCCGGCCAGTTTTGCGCTGGGCGCCGCGACACTGGTGATGGTGGGATTCCTGCGCTGGCCGATGGTGTGGGTGGTGCTAGGCCTGGGCTCGCTGGGCATGGCGCTGGCGGCTTGGCGACTGAGCGAGCAGCGCCTGCCCGGCCCAAGCGAAGAACTGCGGCCATGAGTGCGAGCATCTGGTTCGATCTGCACGGTCTGGCCTGGGCCGATCTGCTGCAGCTGTGGCTTCATTTCATGCTGCTGTCGATGCTGGCAGTGGGCGGCGCGATCACCACCGCGCCTGACATGCAGCGCTACCTGGTGGCCGAGCATGGCTGGATGTCCGACGCGCAGTTCACCGCTGGTGTGGCGATTGCCCAGGCCGCACCCGGCCCCAATATCCTTTTCGTCGCGGTGATGGGCTGGCAGGTGGCAGGCGCTGCCGGTCTGGTTGCCACCATGGCCGGCATCCTGGGCCCGTCGTCGATCGTCGCGGTGCTGGTCGGGCGCTACCGCAGGCGCCGTGCCGACTCGCTGGCGCTGCGGGCTTTCACGGCCGGCCTGGCACCGCTGACGCTGGGTTTGCTGCTGTCGACGGGCTGGATCCTCACCGCGCCGGTGCGCCAGCATGGGGTGGCGCTGGCCTTGGTGGCGGGAACGGTGCTGCTGTCCGTGCGCGGCAAGCCTAGCCCGATGTGGTTGATCGCCGCAGGCGCGGTGGCAGGCGGGCTGGCGCTGACCTGATCGCGATAATGCCGATGCTCGATGCCGTCCAACATTGGCCGCTGTTCATCAGCGCCGGCTTGCTGCTCAACCTGACACCTGGCGCCGACATGGCGCTGGTCGCCCGCAATGCTGCCAGCCAAGGCTTCAAGGGCGGTGCAGCCGCCGCGCTGGGCGTGGGCGCCGGCTGCTGGGTGCACATTGCCGCCGCCGCGCTCGGCTTGTCAGCGCTGCTGGCCGGATCGACCATCGCTTTCGACTTGCTGCGCTGGGCCGGTGCTGCCTACCTGTTGTGGCTGGGCTGGAGTCTTCTGCGTCAACGTCAAGCCATCCCACAAGATTCGCAGTTATTGGACACCGAAGCCAGCCGCAGCACTTGGCGCCGCATGTTCGCGCAAGGATTCTTGACCAACGCGCTCAACCCCAAGGTGGCGCTGTTCTTCCTCGCCTTCGTACCGCAATTCATCCGGCCCGACGCGTCCGCGCGCACGCTGGCCTTCATTGCGCTGGGCACGGTGTTCGTCGTCAACGCGACCCTGGTCAACCTGGGTATCGCCTGGGCTGTGTCGGCGCTGCGCCAGCGACTGGACAGCCGGCCGGCGCTGCGCCGGGCCGGCGATTGGCTGAACCGCGGCGTGGGCGGGATGTTCGTGCTGCTCGGCCTGCGCCTGGCCTGGGGCGACGGCGGGCGCTGAGACGGTCAACGCAGCGACGGCAGCGACCTGCGCTTCGGACACCACGGCTGAACCTGATGCCGGTGCCGGACAGGCCGATATGGTCATTCAGACCCGGGTGTCGCGTCGAGGCACAAACGGATGCAGCGCTGCGCAAAGTCAATCGCCGCAGCCCGGATATTTCTAACGTATATGAAGTGCAGGCTTCAACCTGCAGGTTTTGTCACCAGGCACCCTCTGGGCCAACGAATAGGAGATGACAGCCATGAAAACTGCTTTCGTTCACACGCCGATCGCACTGGCGATGGCCGGTTTCGCTTTTGCCTGCGCCCCGGCATTCGGCGCAGGATTCCAGCTCAACGAGTCCTCGGCCTCGGGTTTGGGCAACGCCTTCGCGGGCGGTGCCGCGGCAGCCGAAGACGCCAGCACGCTGTGGTCCAACCCTGCCGGCATGTCGCGCCTGCGCACCAGACAACTTGTGGGCGCGCTGCATGTGATCACGCCGTCGATGAAATTCAACAACGAGGCCTCGGTCGCCGCCAGTCAGCAATTGCTGGGCGACGCCGGCGGCGACGCAGGCGGGCCGAACTACGTGCCCAACCTCTATTTTTCGATGCCAATCAACCAGGCTTGGTCGTTCGGCGTCGGCTTCACCGCGCCCTGGGGCTTGGTCACCGACTACGAAGGCGGCTGGGCAGGCCGATTCCAGGCGGACAAGTCCAGCATCAAGACCATGAACCTCAATCCGGCGGTGTCGTGGAAGGTGGCGAACAACTTCGCGCTCGGGCTCGGGCTGAACGTGCAGCGAATCGAAGGTGAATTCACCAACCAAGTCAATTACTCGGGCGCACTGCTCAGCGCGGCCGCCGCAGCCGGCTTCGCGCCGGGGTCGCCGACCTTCAGCGCCATCGCAGCAGCGACACCAGGGCTTGAGTCGAGCGCGGTGATCAAGGGCACCGACACCAGTGCCGGCTGGAACAGCGGGCTGCTGTGGGATCTGGATGAGAACTCACGCCTCGGGCTCAGCTACCGTTCGCGCGTGAGCTATTCGCTCAGGGGCGACGCGATGTTCACGAATCCCGTGCCGGCGTCACTGCCGGTACTGGCCCAAGGGCTGGCGAATGCGGTCAACACCCAGAGGTTGAACAACTCGGGCATCACTGCGAAAGTCAAGATGCCTGAGATCGTCAATATCTCTTACTTCCGTGCGATGGGTCGCTGGGACATCATGGCCGACGCCCAGTGGACTGGATGGTCAGCGATCCAGGACTTGACCTTCGTTCGCGATAGCGGCCAGACTCTGCTCAGCACACCGGAGAACTTCAAGAACGTCTGGAAGTTTGCCGTGGGCGCCAATTGGCGGCCCGACAGCGTCTGGACCGTGCGTGGAGGCCTCGCCCACGACCAATCTCCGGTGCAAACCAAATACCGGACCGCACGCCTGCCAGACGCCAACAAAAACTGGCTGACCTTGGGCGGCCAGTACAAGACGAGCAACGCGTTCAAGCTCGACTTCGGTGCGGCCTATCTCTGGGTCAACAGCGGCCAGATCAACAACAACGGTGGCGACCCCTCAGGCAACGGCTTGCTCAATGGCCACTACAACAGCAGCACCTGGATCCTGTCAGGCCAGGCAGCTTGGTCGTTCTGAACGATCTCGCCGGACCGCTGCCATGGGGCGTGCGGATTGCCCGCAACCGGTTCACGGCCTGTTGCGAGGCGCCGACGCCTCGACCCGGCTGGGCTCGGGCTGGGTACTCGACGGCGTCAAATGCCAGGTGCTGCACGGCGGCGCGGCGCAGCAGATGATCGTCTGCGCCCGCTTGTCCCTGCGGTGTTGCGCAGCCTCGCCGGGCAGGACAACGAAGCCGTGAACGCCTTGTTGGCGCGCTGGCCGCCTGCGGCTGCTACGCAACGTGGCAGTGGTCGGCCACAATATAGAGCATGGTTGAACCAATGGTATAAGGTATACTCAAATACCTTTATCGTCAATATCAGCCATGTCCATTAGACGCCAAGCCTGCATCGCAGGCGCTTTCGAGCACCCCACCCGCAAAGCCCCCGACAAGACGGTGGCGCAATTGCACGCCGAATGCGCCCGTGGCGCCTTGGAGGACGCCGGCCTGACGCTGCAGGACGTCGACGGCTACTTCTGCGCCAGTGATGCCCCAGGTCTGGGTGCGATCAACATGGCCGACTACATGGGACTGAAGCTCAAACATGTCGACAGCACCGACACCGGCGGCTCATCCTATCTGCTCCATGTGGCGCATGCCGCGCAGGCGATCGCCACGGGCAAGTGCAATGTCGCGCTGATCACGCTCGCGGGCCGTCCGCGCAGCGAAGGTTCCAGCGGCGTTGCCCCGCGCGTGGCGATCCCGGGCACGCCCGATGTGCCCTGGGAACTTCCTTACGGCCCGGTGACCGTCAACATGTACGCACTGGTGGCTGCGCGCCATATGTACGAATACGGCACCACCGCCGAGCAACTGGCCTGGATCAAGGTGGCCGCCTCCCACCACGCCCAACACAACCCGCACGCGATGTTGCGCGATGT
>CAMCTC010000004.1 GCA_945878355.1 Bordetella parapertussis
CAGCGGGTTGATGCCGTCGAGGACCATCCGGCGGGCGTCGGTCGCCCTTTGCCTGGCCTGAGCCAGCGTGATCGTATGCACAGGGCCTAGTCCCATCGCGTAGGCTCTACCGTCGATCATGTAGCGGAACAGCCAAGACTTCACGCCGGTCTTGGTAATCTGGAGGGTCAGTCCGCCCCCGTCCCCATGGAGCCCGGGAGTGGCCCTTTTCTCGACTTCTTTCGCCGTGAGCTTGCCCATCAGTTAGTCCTAGACTATCAAAGCGACTATCAAATCATCGTCGGATTCAGCTGGAGTAGTCAAGACCGCATCGGACAGGAATGAAGGTTAAGTTGTTGTCACGCAAAGAAATAATGGACACCGTTGGACGGCATGGAACAGCGGGAGGGCAGCCGTCCGCTCCGCCAAGCGATGCAACAAGAAATCCCCGTAACTCAGTGAGTCACGGGGATTTTTTTCGTTCGTATGAACGGGCAGTTGCCTGGCGGCGTCAGGGCAGTGTTGATCGCGGGATGCGTGAGACGCTGTGTTTGCGGATCTGGCAGGATGCTTCGGAACGTTTGTGCCGCTCGTCAGGCGCTGCGGGCTTGAACGAACTCGCCTGCGTGTAACCGTCGACTCGCGTCCTTGTCTGGCGGTGGCGGTGAAGACTCCCTCCATAATGAGTCATATCAATTGCACCCGAGAACGAGGGTGAGCCGACAGTCTGAGCCGTGAAGAAATGACCTGTTGCGCTTGTTCTGGGTCGATAATTAATATTATATCTACTGAGGATATATTCGGCATTGATTGGCGCTGGTTGTCTTTTGGCTGAAATTGTTTGTTGCGAAAATATGATATCAGACCATGATGTTGGATGTAATCTCACCAAATAATATTCCCGCACTTTGGGCGAGCCATTCATGTCGTAGCATGGATTGGGCCAAGGTCGCCTATGGTTCTTTTTTGAATACACTTGATCCAACCTTGGCTCGCCAATACCGGCAGCACGCTGATGAAGTCACCGTCACGGTCTTCGGTAAAATCGGGGCCGGCAAGACCGCGTTGATCCTCACACTCTTGGGTATCGCACCAAAATATTTTAAGCTGGCGACGCAGGTGCTGCATGGTGTGCACCCCCGCGACGGCGGTGCGGAAGTTGCCATGAAATTCAGTCGCTCGGTCGACAATCACTGGTATCTGGTGGTGGATGGCCGCAGTGAGCGCTTTGTCAATCAACAGTCTATCGAAACTCGTATCACAGCGATCTGCAGTGAACTGGAAATCAGTGGCCTGCATCCGAAAGATCCGATAGAGATTAGATTGCCGGGGAATTTTTTTGCTGCCAATGCTAAAATTGAGCAGTCTGTCAATGTCATTGACTTGCCAGGAGATAATTCGAGCAATAAATTAGATCGGACTCATATATATTCTATTGCTGAAAATTATATTCAAAATGTTGATCTGGTGCTGCTGGTTGGTGATACTGATGATTTGAGCTTCATTGACCCAATAAGAATGCGATTTCCGGCGCTGAGCGACTGGTGCTTTAGCCCGAGCAGATTTCGTATCATCACGATTTCAAAGGCCCGGACAGCGTGGTATCGAGAAGAACTTGCACATCAGGATTCGATCGATCAGAGAGCGCTGCGGCAGCAGGCTTTGACAGAATTGGTCGATGCCGAAGGAATTTTTATTCCTGAGTCGGCATTGAATCTTTGTTTATATTATCCGCTAGGTCTTGACCTGAATGAGTCGGCGCTCAATGCGGCGGCACTTGAGTTTCAGCCTCAGGCCAAGCTGATGACGACGCAGTTGTTGTCGGAATTGAAGCGCGACATTCAGTTTTCTGCTACTGTGCGCCGGCGGCTCCGGCATGCGGCGCAGGTTCACATTGTGGCCAATGAGCACAAGCGAGCGCGCCAGATGGAGTATGAGGCGCAAATCAGAAATATTTCAAGCGATTCACTCGAACTGGAGCAGAAGACGTACATCCTGAAAGCCGCTGCGGCATGGACCCGGCTTGATTCAGGAAGACTTCCAAGCGCCGACCAGGTCCGCCATTATCAATCCCGTCTGCGCGCTAGCATCACGGGTTCAGGTAATTGGGCGAATGAGGACTCGGCTGCAATAAAATCTAGAATCAAGGAGTTGCTGCGCTTGCTTCATGATTGCGTCGATGACCTCATGCGCACTGCAGCTTGCTGTGATCCGGCAAATTTGGTCGGTTTGAGTCTCAGGAACCATATACCGGCAATCGACAGGATTCGCGACAAGTGGCTAGAGCCTCAATTGTTGTCGCTCAAGCAGCGCCTTGAGTCGTATTTTGACCCCACTAGGCAAGTCAGTGCGCCTGTGCCGACTTCGTTGAACGGCGACCTTTCCGATTTGAGGAATTTGTCAACGCTGGGCGTTGAAGTGCTTCATGTGGCGCTTCGTTTCAATTGGGAGTCGGTGATCACTGCGCTCGACCGTGACGGCAATCAGAAGCGCAAGAAAGCGGTAAATAGAATTAATATAGGCAAAGATGACGCAGCCGGAAAATTCACTGGACTGAGTTCCTTCCCGATATATTTGAAAGACATGCAGCAGCAGTTGGAAGACAATTCAATCCGGCTCGAGCGTGATGAAGCGAACGGTCGCTGCTTTCTCGCGCTGCTGTCAGACGCTTTTGAACTTCAGGCACGCGAGATCAGAGCAGGGCTGGCTGGAAATATTTCATCCACCGCCAAGCTTGTCCTCTTGCTGGCATTGCGTCAATTGGACGATGAGAAGGTTCAGCTGCTTTCTCCGGCGATAAATTTCAAGGAACTAAACCAGTGAGTCTTCCGAATGAAGCCGGCATCACACCTTCGCTTTCGGCCGAAGAGTTGGACCTGAAGGCACTGTTGGACAGGGTTCTGTCAGCGAGCACTGTGCAGCCATTGCGCGATGACTTGGCGCGCGCGCTGCCTGAAATTCAAGCCGGGCTCGAAAAGTCCATTGGCACTGCGCAGAAACGACTGCTGCTGCAAACAGTCAGCGCCAAGGATCAGTTGCGGGAGGTTTTTGAGTCCGAGTTGGATGCCATCAAGCACAGCTTTCGTGAACAGTTGGCCCAACTGAGTATTGAGACCGGTGGCAAGGTCACGCAGGAAGCCCGGAAGACGCGCGTGCTGCTGGAGATGTCTGGCGAGAGCAGCGCCGCGCTGCTGGGTTCGGTATCAGAGCGTATGAAATTGGTATTTGATTCGATTGAACGAAAATTTGACGACCAATTCATTCAACTGGCGGCCGACACCGATGGGCGGCTGACCGAGGAAGCCAAAGGATATCGGGCTTCTTTGGGTTTGTCTGAGGAAAATATATTTGTTAATTTATGGACGAACTCTCAGCGCATGGAAAAATCGCTGAGCCTGCAACAGCAGTCAAGCCATGCCGAGGTGGTCAAAGCGCTCGCTGCCGTTGAGAAAAAAATGCATGCGCAGACTGAGCAACTGGCCATGAGTGTCGACCGGCGTGTCGATGACATATTTTCCGTTGGTATCAAGTCCGCGCGCCGCGGTCTGACACTACAACTCATCGGGATCGTGCTTGCAGCATTGAACCTTGCACTGCTGGTCTACATGGCTTACGGAAAATAGGCTTGCCTTGCCCTCATGCTCGTGGCAACCATATTCAGACGCCCTGCATTGAAGTCAGAGAGTCTCTGTCCACTGACTGGCGCGCCGGGTCATCGACGGCTCGGCGGGTCGGGAAAGCCTTTGGGGTCGAGGGACACTGGGACATCCCGCGTCACGGTTGCTGTTCAGGCGAGGAAGGCGTCGGCAGCAATTTGGCGCGCCCGCAGGCAGACGTCGTCGCCGACCCGATAGACGTCCTCAAAGCGCAGTGCGATGGCCTGAGACAGTTGTTGCAGTGCTGGCAGTGCGGCGATATCCCGGCCGGGTCCTAGTAACTTGGGCGCCAGGTAGACCAGCAACTCGTCGACCAGTCCGGTTTGCAGCAGTGCGGCGTTGAGGGTTGCCCCAGCTTCCACGTGCAGTTCATTGACGCCATCGGTCGCGAGCTTGCTGAGCAACGCCGGCAGGTCAACGCGGTCCTGGTCGTTCGCAAGCAGCAGCAGTTCGGCGCCGGCAGCGCGCAGCCGGGCCATCCGAAGGCCCTCGTTGCGTGCACCCACGACCAGCGTGCGTCCCGGTCCTCGCAACAGACGGGCGGTCGGTGGTGTTGTAAAGCCGGAGTCCAGCACCACCCGCAGCGGTTGCTGTGCGATGTCAAATCCTCGGACGTCAAGCCTCGGATCGTCATCGCGCACCGTGCCGATACCGGTCAGCACCGCGCCGGCCCGCCGACGCCAACGGTGACCGTCGGCGCGTGCGGCCTCACTGGTGATCCACTGGCTGCTGCCGTCGGACAGTGCCGTGCGGCCATCGAGCGACGCGGCAATCTTCATGCGCACCCAAGGGCGTTGTCGCTGCACGCGCGAGAAGAATCCGATGTTGAGTTCGCGCGCTGCGTTGAGCGTTGCGCTGGGCTCTGCCAGGTCGACCGTGATGCCGGCCGCACGCAGGCGTGCGATGCCTTGCCCTGCCACTTGGACATAGGGATCGGTGCAGGCCACCACCACCCGGTGCAGCCCTGCGGCGATCAACGCGTCAGCGCAAGGCGGTGTGCGGCCATGGTGAGCGCAGGGCTCAAGGCTGACCCAGGCGGTGCCACCGGCCAAAGATCGGCCAGCCGCCGCGGCTTGCCGCAACGCCATCACCTCCGCATGCGGGCCGCCGGCCTGCTGGGTGAAGCCTTCGCCTGCGGGTTGGCCCTGGGCGTCGCGCAGCACGCAGCCGACGCGCGGGTTGGGTTCAGACAGACCTATCGAGCCTTCGGCGAGCTTGATCGCATGCAGAAGAAGTTGATGGTCGTTAGGGGAAAGCGGCATTCAGGGCTGCAGGTGAGGGTGGGCGTTGCCGTTGACGATCTCGCAGCCTGGATTGTCGGCTGGTCAGACCACCGTCGCGCGGTTGAGCTGGAAATTCTGACGGACCCGCTTGGACGAGGCCTAGTTGCGGGGACTCTACCGAGGTGGCAGCGGGCGTCGCTCGAAGGCCTCAAGCGCTCGTTCGTGCTTTCGCTCGTTCATGCCTGAGCTCGGCGAGAGGCGGACTTCGGCGGGTCGGGCCGTCCGGCCAACTGCAGGTCGGCTGTTTGCGGGCTGTGAGGCTAATGCAGCACCGAGACCAGGCCTGACAGCGCCGGGTCTATGCCTGCTACGACGGTGTCGATCCTGACAGACTGCTCCGCGCCGGTTCGATCGGTCCACAACACTTGCACAGTCACGACCTTTTGCGAAGTGTCGGTCGCTGTACTGACGGTTCGAACCAGGCGGTAGCTGGTATTGCCGGCGCCGTACGTCTGAGGGTATGGGTCGACCGTGCGGCTGGCGATATGTTCCCAAGCTGGGTTTCCTGTTTGGACGGCATTGAACAGGCGCAGGTTTTCGATCTCTTCGGTGGCGATGTGTGTGGCCGCTGTGCGTTGCTCGGCCATGTCGACGCTGAGCCGCATCGTCGACTGCACGTTGACCAGGGACAGCATGCCGAAAGCCATCACCACCAGTGCCACCAGCGCTTCGACCAGCGAGACGCCACGATGTCGTTTGGGGTGTGGGGTTCTTGCCATTGCGTCACTGCAAGCTTGTCAGATTCCAGCCGCCTGGCACGCGGACGAAGGAGCCATAGCGCAGACGGATGATGTCCAGCAGTTCCTTGTTGTAGCTGAGGTTCGGCGCCGTCGTGGCGGCGAAATCTGTCGCCGAGACCATGGCGCCTTGCAAGCTTGCTGCTTCTGCACCTGCCGCCCAGGCGATGCGGTTGGCGTGGACGAATCCAAAGATCTTGGCGTTGGCCGCCACCGAGAGCGTCCCGGTGACGATCAGCATCATCGGATCCACTGCATTGCCCAGAGGGCCGGCAGTGTCGAGTGTGAGGTCGCCCTGCACCCAAATCGTATTTCTGGGGTGACCGGCGAGCACAGGGCCCAGGTTCGACGAAGTGCAGACTCCGGTGCAGGCCATGCGCACCACGCCAGGCTGGCGCTGGTAGGTGACGCGGTCCATGCCGAACAACGCCGAAAATCCGGCTTCGTCGGTCACTGCCGGCAATGTGGCCGGCTTGTTCGCATCACCCATGCCGGTGATCGCCCCGTTGGCAGTCAGCACGGCGACTGGCGCGTTGGGCAGCGCGCGCAACAGGCCCAGCGTCGCCTGCGTGCTGACCAGTGCATCGACGATGGGTCTGTCGTCAGTCTGCGTCAGGCATGAACTGGCGCCAGTACCCGGCGTGGCGCATCCCCGTGCCAGCAGCGCCAGCGTGCCAGGACGCACGGCGTTGCCCGGCAGAATGAACCTGACGCTGAACGCGCTGCCCATGCCATCGGTGAGCGGGATCGCGGGGTCGGGGTTGGCCATACTGGGGCAGATGCAGGCCATCTCGCCTGCGCCGGTGAACACGCAGGCCGGGCGCAGCCATTGTGCAAGCGGTGCGCCGCGTCGGACGACGTCATAGCCACTGTCAATCGACTCGGTCAGGTAGCGGCGGCGGAAATCACTGTTGGCTTCATCGGTGCTGGGCTGGCAGGCGCTGTCGATCCGGCCGGCATTGAGCATCGCCAATGTCCAGTCCTGTGCGGCGTCTGCGGCATGCAGCGCGCGGGCAGCCTGGTAACTGCTGCTGGAAATGCGTTGTTCGAAAATCAGGTTGCGGTTGGTGTAGGCCGCGACCAAAGCCATCACGAAGAACAGGATCAACACCACGGTCAAGGCGGCAAAGCCTGGCGTCGCCGGCTTGGCATGGTCGGATCTATCTGCCTTCATGGCGAACAAGACAGCGCCACCACATCGTTGCGCAGGCCGATGGTGTCGCTCAGGCTGCGCTGGACGGTGGCGTCGTGAACCGCTTGTGCGCTGATCACCAGCGTGACATATCGCGAGTGCTGGACCAGCGGGCATCCCCCTGGGCCTGAGGCAGGACATGGCGCACCGCAGGGCAGCGCAATGTTCTGGGTATGGAGCCTGAGCTCGAATTGAGTGACCCTGAGTACCTCACGGTCGGTCAGCGCCTGCCAACTGCCGCCGATCAGCGTTTCAATCATGTGATCGGTGGTGTTGAGCCGGAAGCCGATGCGCTCGCTGGCAGAGACGACGCCGGCGTCGACGCCAAGCGGTCCTGCCTCTTCGTCGAGGGACCGCGAGTACACCAGTCCGGTAGTTCCCAGACTTGTGGTGTCCTGGTAAGGGTTGGACACGTCAGCTGCGGTCTGCGCCCACACATAGCGGTAGGCGTTTCCCCAGTAGCCGGCCCTGCGCAGGTCACGGGACATCAGGTCTGCGGCTGCGCGAAGATCTTGCTGCACCTGGGCTTCGAGCAGCAGTCGGCGGTTGTCGCCGAGTTGGCTGGTCAGCAACAGCGTGGCGCCGGCTGCGATGAGCAAGCCGATCGCGATACCGATCAGCAATTCGACAATCGACGCTCCACGGTCATGGCCATGGATTGCTCGCATCACGCTCGGAGCCCCGTGCAGGCGCATTGTCAAGCCCTGGCGATCATGGGCGTGCCCTCTGCCCGCCCTCTGGCGATCAACTCTCAGGCGATCCACTCGCGTCCCAAGGGCTCGGCCATTGGCAACAGGCATCCGCAGATTCCGATGGCTAGCCTCAACCCTGGCCGCCGTGAGACCGCGGCGAGTCGCTACATCTGGACGACGTTGAGCCGTGGCTGGGTTCATCTCACCCAGCAGGGGTCGGGTGATGGGTTGACCACGTTGGCGCTGGTCAGCGAGCTGTAGCGGATATTGCCGCCTTCAACCAGCAATCTGAAGACGCGGCATCGGTCATCAGAGAATTGAGGTGATGTTGTTTTCGCTGTCGCGACTGCGGTGTAGCTTGACGCGTTGGTGCTGCCTTCGGCCATGGTCAGCGCGTAGTGATCCGCAGCCGAGACCAGGCTGCTGGCACCCGGCAGCATGCTGAGCGCAGCCTGGTAGCTTGGGTTGTTGGCGCGCCAGCGTTCCTGGGCTTGGGAGATCGCGGCCAGAGCGGCCATCGCGTCAGACCTGCGAATTTTTTGGATGGCTTGCTGGAAACTGGGCCAAGCCAGCGTTGCCAAGACAGCGATCACCGCCAGAACGACCGTCAGCTCGATCAGGGTCATGCCGGTGTCGTCTTGCCGGAGGCCTTGATGCTGCGTCATCTGTTCATTATCAGCAGGTGTTTTCGCCGATCCGACCGGTAGGCTTGTCATTGGTCGCTGGACTCTGTATTTCGAGGCAAATCCCCCTCGATTGCGGGGGTGGTCAAGCGCAGGGTTTCAGTCCGGTCAGGCCGACGCTTGGGGTGCAAGACCGCACGCGACCCATGATGTTGACGATTTGGTGGATGGCGCGGCCTTCCCGGTCTTCGACCCGCAGCGTGGCCGTTGGCGTCACGGTGCCCTTGCCTGGGTCGAACAGCAGCGAACGTTGAACCGGCGCAAGCGTTATGCCTGAAGCGCCGGGCTGCTCGGCCAAACGCAGCAGCTTGGCCCCAGCGTCACAATGGGCTTGGCCAGCGCCATCGCAGCGGCAGGCGTTGGCAGCGCCAGTGTGAATGACGTAACAGCTCTCAGCGCCGTTGATCGACTGCAGGGACAGCCTCAGCGGCTGGCCGCTGGCCATCGCTTGCGATCGGGCAAACTGGATGTCGGTCTCCAGCAGTGCGGCGGTCGCCCGCAATGCCTGGCCGGTACGCAAGTCCTGGAGCATCGGTACCGCGCTGCCCAACAGCACTGTGCTGATGGCCAGAGAGATCATCAGTTCGACCGCCGACAGTCCGTTTGAAGGCTTGCCAATGGGCCGAGTGACCAAGCTGGCTGGACGAAAGAGTCTTGTGGTCATTCGCTGCTCCATGGATGTGCTTCGGTGCACACACTCTAGAAACTCGCAGCGTCGAGCGCTTCGCCCCTGCGGGGGAAATTCTGGCTTGCTGTGGGGGGGCAGGCTGGGTGGGTTGCGGATTCCCTCTTTTGGGGGAGGTGAACCGCAGCGTGTTGGCTGGCGAGCGACTGCGGGTCAGATGTCCCGGATCAGTTGCCGAAACTCGTCCACGTCCTCGAAACTGCGATAGACCGAGGCAAAGCGGACGTAGGCTACCTTGTCGATGCGCTTGAGTTCACGCATCACCAGTTCACCCAGCCTTGCGCTGGGAAGCTCTCTTGCGGCGGTGGCGAGCAGCTTGTCCTGGATGCGATCGATCGCTGCGTCGACCTGCTCAACGCTGACCGGTCGCTTGCGCAGCGCCAGCATCATCGACCCCCGCAGTTTGGCGGGATCGAATTCGACCCGCGCCCCGTCCTTCTTGACCACCGCCGGCAGCGCGACTTCGGCGCGTTCGTAGGTGGTGAAGCGTTTGTCGCACTTCAGGCAGCGGCGGCGACGTCGGATGACATCGCCTTCATCGGACTCACGAGTCTCGACGACCTGGGTTTCCTCGTGACTGCAGTAGGGACAGCGCATGCTGGATGTTCCGGGACGCGCTGTGCTGAGGGCGAGTTCAGCGGTAGACCGGGAACTCGCGCGTCAGTGCCGCCACCTTGGCGCGGACGGCGTCGATGTTGGCGGCGTCGTGCGGTTTGTCCAGCACGTCGGCGATCAGCTCGGCGGTCTGGCGTGCCTGGGCTTCGAGGAAGCCGCGGGTGGTCATCGCCGGCGAACCCAGACGGATGCCGCTGGTCACCATGGGTTTTTGCGGATCGTTGGGGATCGCGTTCTTGTTGCAGGTCATGTGAGCGAGCCCCAGCACGCTCTCGGCCTCTTTGCCGGTGATGCCCTTGGCGCGCAGGTCAACCAGCATCACATGGCTCTCGGTGCGGCCCGAGACGATGCGCAAGCCGCGCCGCACCAGGGTCTCGGCCATGGCGGCGGCGTTCTTGATCACCTGTTGCTGGTAGACCTTGAACTCGGGCGCCAAGGCCTCTTTGAATGCCACCGCCTTGGCGCCGATCACGTGCATCAGCGGGCCGCCCTGGATGCCGGGGAAGATGGCGCTGTTGATCTGCTTGGCGATCGCGTCCTTCATCAGGATCAGGCCGCCACGCGGACCACGCAAGGTCTTGTGCGTGGTCGATGTGACGACGTCGGCATACGGCACTGGGTTTGGGTAGACGCCCGCGGCGATCAAGCCGGCATAGTGCGCCATGTCGACCATGAAATACGCCCCGACGGCCTTGGCCACCTTGGCGAAACGCTCGAAATCGATCTGCAGCGAGTAGGCCGAAGCGCCGGCGATGATCAATTTAGGCTTGTGCTCATGGGCCAGCCGTTCCATCGCGTCGTAGTCGATGGCCTCGTTGGCGTCCAGCCCGTAGCTCACCACCTTGAACCACTTGCCCGACATGTTGAGTGGCATGCCGTGGGTCAGGTGGCCGCCTTCGGCCAAGCTCATGCCCATGATGGTGTCGCCGGGCTGCAGCAGCGCGAAGAACACCGCCTGGTTGGCCTGCGAGCCCGAATTGGGCTGTACGTTGGCATTCTCGGCGCCGAACAAGGTCTTGAGCCGGTCGATCGCCAACTGCTCGACGACATCAACGTACTCGCAGCCACCGTAATAGCGTTTGCCGGGATAGCCCTCGGCGTACTTGTTGGTCAGCTGCGTGCCTTGCGCTTGCATCACCGCTGGCGAGGCGTAGTTCTCGCTGGCGATCAGCTCGATGTGCTCTTCCTGGCGGGTGTTCTCAAGCGCGATCGTGGCCCAGAGTTCGGGGTCGATGTTGGCGAGGGTGGATTGGGTACGGTCAAACATTGCGGGCAGTCCTGTCGAGGAGGGGGTTGGCCCGCCGATGCGTGTTTTCCACTGCAACACAGCATCCATCATCGGGCTGCCCAGGCGCACGGCTGGTTCGGCGGTGGCATGCTGAGCCACCCTTGGCAGGGCCGTCTTGCGCTCCACGGTGGTGGTCCACCTCGGGCCGGGAGGCCCTATCGCCAGTCGCGCAAGAGCTGGAAGTGTAGCGGAGCGCGTTCAGCGCAGCAGCGCGACACGGGCATTTGCGTTGGGCGAGCTTGCGCTCGTTGCCGGTGACATGACGGGCGCGGGCGGTGCAGCCGAGGTCGACAAGTTCGACACATTCACCGCCACGCTGCGGCCTTCTGCCACCTGGCGCAGGTGGCTTTGCTCACTGAGTACTTTGCCGACGTAGCCGCCGTCGTCACCGACCGTGACTACGCCGAGGTAGGCCCGCAGTCCTGCTTCCAAGCTGCCCGCGCGGCCGATGCACTCCTTGAGCACCTGCACCCCGACCCTCAGATTTGCCACTGGATCGAACGCCGCCTTCACGCCGCCAAACGCCTCGTATTTGTTGTTGTGAACCTGGGTCATCACCTGCATCAAACCTTGGGCGCCCACTGCGCTTTGGGCAAATGGGTTGAAACTTGATTCGACAGCCATCACCGCCAGAATCAGTGTCGGGTCTAGACCGAGTTTGTGGCCAACGGCCCAGGCTTCGAGCACCAATCGGCTGACGGGTTCGGCCGCCACCCGATACCGTCGCGACAGCCACTGTGCGATCGCGGCCTGTGGACGCGGCAAGGTCTTGGGGTCAGCCGCCGTGGCTCGATCGACAGCGCCCGGTTCGGGTTCGGGTGTCGAGTCATCAGCCGATTCGCGCGCTTCCTGGCGAGCCAACAACCATTCGAGAGCGTGGTGTTCGGTCAGCGTGCGGAGTTCCTCTCGGCCTCCCGTGAACAGCATCGCACCCACCACGCACAGTCCGACCAACGCCAGCGAGTTGTGGCTGACATCGAGCAGGCCTGCACCCACATCGCGCAGAAACACCCGCATCGAGTCCGTGCAACTTCTGGCTGCAGCGCGCAATTTGGCGATCGCGGTCACCTCAAACCTCTCCTGGTTCTTGCGACAAGCGTTTCCGGCGATGCAGGCAAGGCCTGCGAACACGAGGCCGATAATGGTTCGGACATCACAGATTTCGGCAGTGGCAACGAAGACGGGGCGGGTTGAGGGAGACGGGTTGGCCGGCGCGCTCAAGCGAAGATAATGAGGGTAAACCCTGAAATTCGGGCTTGAACGGCGATTCTAGGAAGTCTTTTCATAACCGGTCAATCATATCAAACACGATTTTTACAACTTTTTCGTATGAAATACCGCGACCTGCGTGACTTTGCCGCTCAATTGGAGCGTATGGGTGAACTGCGCCGCGTCGCTGACCCGGTGTCGCCCCAACTTGAGATGACAGCCTTGGCTGATCGTGTGTTGAGGGCGGGCGGACCGGCCTTGTGGTTCGAGCACGCCGCTGGACACAAGGTGCCGGTGCTGGCCAATTTGTTCGGTACGCCGCGTCGCGTCGCACTTGGCATGGGGGCGACCGAGGTGTCGCAGTTGAGAGAGATCGGCAGCTTGTTGGCCCGGTTGAAAGAGCCCGAGCCACCACAGGGCTTGAAAGATGCGGGCCGATTGGTGCAGATGGTCAAGGCTGTGTGGGACATGAAGCCAGTGCGGCGGCGCGATGGGCCTTGCCGTGAGGTGCAACTCGTGGGCGACGAGGTCGACCTGACACGCTGGCCTATCCAGACCTGTTGGCCGGGCGATGTCGCACCGCTGATCACTTGGGGTCTGGTGGTCACCCGGGGGCCGCAGGCGATCGAACGGCCGCGCTTGCGCCAAAACATCGGCATCTACCGCCAGCAGGTGATCGGGCCGCGCGAGGTGATCATGCGTTGGTTGGCGCACCGCGGCGGCGCGCTGGATTTTCGGGACTTTTCGCGGGCCAATCCTGGGCAGCCTTTCCCGATGGCCGTGGCCTTGGGCGCCGACCCGGCCACCACGCTGGGAGCGGTCACGCCTGTGCCCGACACCCTGTCGGAGTATCAGTTTGCTGGCCTGCTGCGAGGCAGTGCGACCGAGGTGGTGGACTGCGCCGTTGGCGAATCCGGCCGCATGCTGCAAGTGCCGGCCACCGCCGAGATCGTGTTGGAGGGCCATATCCCGGTGGCCGAGTCTGGCTACGAAGGCCACAGCGAGCACGGCGTGCCGGTCAAGGAGATCGGGGGTTATCTGCATGCGCTGGAAGGTCCATACGGTGACCACACCGGCTACTACAACGAGCAGGATTGGTTTCCGGTGTTCAGGATCAATCGCTTGACGCACCGGCGCGACCCGGTCTACCACTCCACGTACACCGGCAAGCCGCCGGACGAGCCGGCGATCCTGGGGGTCGCGCTCAATGAGGTGTTCGTGCCGATCCTGCAGAAGCAGTTTCCGGAAATCGTCGATTTCTACCTGCCGCCTGAAGGCTGCAGCTACCGTATGGCGATCATCTCGATCAAGAAGGCCTACCCCGGCCATGCCAAGCGCTTGATGTTCGGGCTCTGGAGCTTTCTTCGGCAATTCATGTACACCAAGTTCATCGTCGTCACCGACGACGACGTCAACATCCGCGATTGGCAGGATGTGATCTGGGCCATCACCACACGCATGGACCCGGTACGCGACACCACGTTGGTGGCGCAGACGCCGATCGACTATCTCGATTTCGCATCGCCAGTCAGCGGCTTGGGTGGCAAGATGGGACTCGATGCCACCAACAAGTGGCCTGGTGAGACCACTCGCGAATGGGGGCAGGTGATCGCGATGCCTGCCAACATCACCCGGCTTGTCGACGGGTTGTTCGAGGCTGTGATGCGGCCCTGAGGAGTGTGTGAACTGGCCGTCGACCGAGTAACACAGGACTGTCAAATTTTTCTTGCATCTCAGCTGAATTCGCAGTATCGTTTCTTCGCCTCCTCGTGAGGCACTCAAGTTCGTGCAGTCTCTGCATGAAACGGGGCCCCGGACCATATTTCTCCGGATCCCCACATGGTGGCCATCGGCCGCCCGACCCCCTCAGACCGCAAGGCTTGAGGGGGTTTCGCTTTGAGGGGCGGGTGGTTCTGAACTCGATTTGTTCTACAAGATGCACGAAAGAGGGGCAACCCGATGAGCAACGCCACACTGGACATCCGTCGCAGCCAAGGCCCGCACGGCGCTGCCGTTGCCGAGGTCTGGCTCAACCGCCCCGAGGTTCGCAACGCCTTCAACGACGGCGTCATCACTGAACTGACCGCTGCCTTCCGCGAACTGGGTGCCGACCCAGCGCTTCGCGCCATCGTGCTGGGTGGCCACGGCAAGGCGTTTTGTGCTGGTGCCGATCTTTCGTGGATGAAGGCCATGGCCGGCTTCAGTTGGCAAGACAACCAGGCTGACGCGGCGCGGCTGGCCGACATGTTGTGGACCCTGTACAGCTGTCCGGTGCCCATCGTGGGTCGCATCCAGGGCGACTGCTACGCTGGCGGCATGGGTCTGGCGGCAGTCTGTGATGTGCTGGTGGTCGCGCAAGGCGCGCACTTCTGCCTGAGCGAGGCGCGCCTGGGTTTGTTGCCAGCCACCATCGCGCCGTATGTGGTGCGCGCATTGGGTGAACAGGTTTCCAGGCGTTACTTCGTCACGGCCGAACGCTTCACTGCTGAACAGGCGCAGGGTTTCGGGTTTGTGCACGAGGTCGTCGCGGCCGAGTTGCTAGACGCCAAGGTCGCCGAGGTGGTGGCCACGCTGGTGGCCAACGGTCCGCTGGCCTTGCGGGCGTGCAAGCAGTTGGTGCAAGACGTTGCGGGTCAGCCCATCACGCCCGCATTGCGGCAAGAAACCGCGCGCCGCATTGCCGATATCCGCGCCAGCGAGGAAGGGCGTGAAGGGGTACAGGCGTTCTTGCAGAAACGCGAGCCAAGCTGGCGTTGAACGAAGCGCCCGGCCGCGTCGGCTGCCAGCCTTAGTCGTACCCCATCCGCTTCTTCATTGCCTGGTCGATCCAGACACGCGCATAGACTGGGGCGGGCCGCCCTCCGCCGCCGCGCAGCTCGCCGCCATAGTTCTTCACCCAAGGCCACCAGGCGGTGTAAGCGTGGCGCGTCGGCAGCCAGATGAACGGCGCTTTTGCGACCGCTTCTCGCGTCATTTCCTTGAGCATCTGCTGGCGCTTCGGCTCTGAGCGTTCCTCGTACATCTCTTTGAGGCGGCGGTCGAAGTCCGGGTCCTTGAACATCGACGTGTTCCAAGCATTCGAGTCCCAACGGAACAGCTTAGACAGCGTGATCGTTGGGGCGCCGTGCGCGTTGCTCATCATGTAGCCGGGTGCGTGCGTCTTGGTGTTCATCACCGACAGGAACGCTGCGTACTCCATCTGCTCGATCTGAATGCGCACGCCGATCTTTTCCAGGTAGGCACTGATCAACTGCAGCAGATCGATCTGGTCGCTGTTGCACGAGCACACCTGCACCTTGAACGAAAATCCGTTCGGCAAGCCGGCCTCGGCGAGCAGCTTCTTCGCCTTCGCCGGGTCGTAGGTGAACAACTCGCGCACAGCTTCCGGCATCGCCGCCAGCGGTTCGTAGTAGCCGGTCCAGTCAGGGTGCATCGGGTAGGCGAACAGCTCTGCGTGCCCACCGTAGTACGACTTGACGATCGCGGCCTTGTCGATCGCGATGTTCAGCGCGCGCCGCACCCGGATGTCGTCGAAGGGCTTGGTGTCCATGCGAAGCGACAGGTAGCTGCCCGAGCCCTCGACCCATTGCGACCACTTCAGCGCCGGTGCAGAGCTGCGCAGTTCGTCGACTGCGGTCCAGCTCACCAGCTCCATGATGTCGAGCTTGGCAGTGCGCAGCGCGGTCAGCTGCGCCGAAGTGTCCTTGATCGTGCGCACGACGAGTCGGTCGATGAACGGCAGTTTGTGCTCGCGCCCGTCGAGCGACTCTTTGTCCCAGTAGACGGGGTTGCGCGCGTACGAGACCGAATTGCCACCGACGTAGTCGGCGAGCATGAAAGGGCCCGTGCCGT
This sequence comes from Bordetella parapertussis, assembly GCA_945878355.1. Lineage (GTDB taxonomy): Bacteria > Pseudomonadota > Gammaproteobacteria > Burkholderiales > Burkholderiaceae_C > Pseudaquabacterium. Next base: position 15,872 of record CAMCTC010000004.1, read on the forward strand.
TGTGGTTTTTCCAGTTGCCGGCGCCTGCGGCGACCACCTCCTTCGGTTGCACATGGCCGTAGTGCCCGTAGCCCGATCGCATGCTCCACTCAGCGTTGAAGTGATTGAACGTGTAGCGCACGGTGTAGCGATCCAGCGCCTCGACCTTGTCGATGTGCTCCCAGTAGGTCTTGATCGCCTTCGGGCTGGCGACGAGCAGCTGGTACGTGCCGACGACGTCGTCGGCGACCATTTCGCGCGAGGCCATCACGCCTTTCTTTTCCGGGAACATCACGCCCTTGCGCAGTTTCACGTCGAGTTTGAGCGGGTCGGCCCAGCGCCAGCTCTCGGCGAGCTCACCCCGCATCGCATCCGACGGGATCCAGTTGTTGTCGCGGAAATCGTATTTGCCGCCCCGGTGCTTCGCCTTCGAGAGGTCCGCTGAGAACAGGCGCTCGTAGTACTGGCCGGTATCGTCAGCTTGCTTCCAGTTCCAGTCGGCGAGGTCCCAGCTCAGTGGGCTGAGCGTGCAGTAGATCGTGCACACGCTGAGTGTGCCGCCGTACTGCGGGGCCTGCGCAAGCGCGGTGCCTGTGGATGCCAGCCCAGCCCAAGCGGCGATGGCGGCGAGCAACAGGCGGCGGAACGGTCGGTTGTGCATTGGTGTCTCCTTGGCGTCTGCGCATGGGCGCTTTTCGGCCTTGTTCGCACGGACAGCGGGCAATGTCGCAGCCACGGAGTGGCACCAATGTCGCGGGCGAGACATGGCGCGGAGGGGCGCCGCATGCGCGCGGCCCGCTGTGGGCGCGAAGTCGTGGTGATCGGTGAGACACGGGTTCCTGTGCGGTGCTTGCGCAATTGTTTTCGGGCGCCGATGTCCATGCTAGGTCGCGGCATGCTGCTGCACCAAGCCCCTCATCGCCGTCAGTGCAAACCATCTCGAGGCTGCGATTCTTGATGAGCCTTGCTCGCCAATGGTCACTGACGCCCTCGTAGAATCGCGCTCCTAGCGCTGCCGCTGTTGCGGTTGGCACCATCCAGAAACAAGACGGCAGGAACCAGATGATGATGGCTACCGATGAACTTGCTACATACCGTGCGGATGTACAAGGCTGGATCGACGCGAATTTCCCGAAATCGTTGACCGGCCGCGGGGCCGAGTTGCTGGGCGCGGGCGCTGGTCGAGAGCCGCTGCCCGACGACATGCAGCTGTGGGTACGCCGACTTGGTGAGCGCGGTTTCGGTGCCCCGACATGGCCTACCGAGTTCGGCGGTGCGGGTCTGAATGGCGCACAGTCGCATGTGCTGGCGGACGAGTTGAACAAGGCCGGCGCCTTCAACCCGATCCCGTTTCTCACAGGCATGGGCGTGACCATGGTGGGCCCCACGATCCTCGAGTACGGCACTGACGAGCAGAAGCGGCAGCATCTGCCGTCAATTGCCAACGGCTCGATTCGATGGTGTCTCGGCCTGTCCGAGCCCAACGCTGGCTCCGACCTCGCGTCCCTCACCACGCGTGCGCAAGATCATGGTGACACCTGGGTGATCAATGGCCAGAAGGTCTGGACCTCGGGCGCAGATATTTCGCAGTGGTGCGGTGCGTTGGTGCGCACCGATGCCAGCGCTAGCAAGCGCGATGGCATCAGCTTCCTGCTACTGCCCATGGACCAGCCCGGTGTGCGCACGCGCCCGATCCCCCTGATTGCTGGAGCCTCGCCGTTTTGCGAGACCTTCTTCACCGATGCCCGCGCCGCGAAAACCGACCTGCTCGGGCCGCTGAACAAGGGCTGGACCGTGGTGAAGCGATTGCTGCAGCACGAGCGTGCCAGCCAGACCGGCACGCGCAGCGCGGGCGGTGTGAAGGAGGAGCGGTTCCAGGACATGGCCAAGCGTTACCTGGGCGTGGACGAGTCGGGCCGACTGGCCGATGCTGATCTGCGCGCGCGCCTCACGGTGCATTTGATGGATTCGAAAGCGCACACGCTGACCGCAGCGCGCATCGTTGCCGAGGCCAAGGGCAAGGTCGAGGTCAGCGCGGCGGCTTCTATCCTCAAGAACTCGGCCACCGCCGTGGCGCAGACGCGTGCTGAGTTGACGCTAGAGCTGATGGGCAACCAGGGTCTCGGCTGGGAAGGCGCACGCTTCGCTCAGGACGAACTCACAGCGGTGCGCAGCTGGCTCTCTGGCAAGGCGATGTCGATCTATGGCGGCTCCTTCGAGGTTCAGAACAACATCATCGCGAAGAACATCCTCGGCCTGCCCGAGACGACGCAGAAGGGCTAGTCGTTTCGGCGATGGGCTGCTTGCCTGCAACAGCCCATCGCAATCCGCCTGACGCAATCAGATTCATGAAGGAGCCCGCACCATGGCGGCATTGACGACAGAACAGACGATGATCCGCGAACAGGCCAGCGCCTGGGTCCGTGAACAGGCGCCGGTCAAGGCATTTCGCAAGATGCGTGACAGCGGTATGCCCGCGCGTTTCGAGCCCAGCACTTGGGCGGCGATGGTGGAGCTGGGCTGGACGGGGATCATCGTGCCCGAACAGTACGGCGGCTCAGGGCTCGGCTATCTCAGCTTTGGCATCGTGCTCGAACAGACGGGCCGGCAACTGACGGCTTCGCCGCTGTTCGCCTCCGCCCTGGTCGGTGCCACGGCGCTGGTTCTGGGCGGCAACGACGCGCAGAAGCAATCTTATTTGCCTGGGATCGTCGACGGCAGCGCGATATTCACCTTGGCCGTGGACGAAGGTACTCGCCATGCGCCTGCCCGCACGGCGCTGCAGGCCACCCGCCATGGCGCCGGTTACCGCTTGAGCGGCAAGAAGACCTTTGTACTGGAAGGCGGGGCGGCTACACATCTGATCGTGGCTGCGCGCACCAGCGGCAGCGCCGGCGACACCAAGGGCATCACGCTGTTCGTCGTGCCCGCCAACGCCGCGGGCATCACCCGGACGGACCTCAGCATGGTCGACAGCCGTGGCTATGCGGACTTCAGCTTTGAGGGTGCCGAGGTGGCAGCCGATGCGGTGCTCGGCCCTGTCGACGCAGGCTTCGCATTGCTGGAGGCGACGCTGGACCGCGCACGCGCAGGTCTGGCTGCCGAGATGCTTGGCACAGCCTCTTGCGCGTTCGACATGACGGTGGACTACCTCAAGACGCGCGTTCAGTTTGGTCAAGTGATCGGCTCGTTCCAAGCCCTCGGCCACCGTGCGGCGAGCCTGTTCACACAGCTCGAGCTGAACCGCTCCTGCGTGGAAGCTGCGCTGCAGGCGATCGACGCCGATGCAGCCGATATCGCCGAACTGTGCTCGCTATCGAAAGCACGCGTTGGCGCGTTCTTGCATCAGGCGTCGAACGAACTGATCCAGATTCACGGTGGCATCGGCATGACCGATGAGTTTGATGCGGGCTTCTACCTCAAGCGCGCGCGCACGCTTGAGGCCAGCTTCGGCAACCAAGCATTCCATCGCGACCGCTACGCGACGCTGAACGGTTTCTGATCCGAAACACATTGCTTGTGGCCATCAACCCCCCGGTTTGAGCGCCGCAAGCGATGGTCTGCAAGCAGTCCTGTGCTCACCCGGTGGTTTGTTTGACAGCCTGCGCAGGTCACGCTGGCCGACGAGTTCTAGGTGCTCAACACCGCGTCGCGCGCGCGGGGATCAGAAGCGCAGGTTTGTCTAGCACAGTGCGTGGCATAGTCCAACCACAGAGGCGAGCGCTACAAACTGCGCACGAGTGCCTGCGGCGTCACTTCACGGCGAAGATTCAATACAGGGGTTGGACATGATCTACCAGCATCGCCTGATCGTTGCACGCAGTGGTCGTCTTGAAAAACGCAATGAAATTTTTCAGCGCGAGATGCTCTCGGCGCTTGATGAGCATGGGTCGGTGTTGATTGGCGCTTGGGAGGTGATGCTCGGCACCGAAAGTGGTGCCGGCGTCTACCAATTGCGCCAGTTCGACAGCCTGGGCGCATGGGAGCAGCATCAGGATCGGGTGCGCCACGATCGCCAGCAAAAGGGTCGACAGGACAAGCTATACCCAGCGCTGGATGCGGTCGACACCGCCATCATTCGGCTTGCCGATCGCGCTGCCGCGCTGCCCACCACTTGGCCGGAGGTCGCGGCGCTGGCCGATGCGCCTCGAGGTTTTTTCGAGCAACGGTGTCTGCATTTCAGACCTGATACCACTCGCCAGCATCATGAACTCTATTTCGACGCTGTGATGCCGGCGCTCGAGTGTCACGGGGCGACGCTGGTGGGGTTTTTCGACACAGTGATTGGTCCGGGTTCGATGAATGCCGGGTCGCATCGCAGCGTTGAGTTGCGCCGCTTTCCGGACATGGCCAGCTGGCAACGATGGCGCGAAGCCCAGGACAGCGACCCTGCGCTGCGCCAATTGGTGCGTGAGCGCTGGGCGCCCTTGGTGGAGCGAATCGACAGCGTGCTTCTGCGCCCGCTGGCCTACAGCAGGATTCGCTGAGATCCATCCGGTGCGACCAAGGTTCGTGTGGCAGGCGAGCGGCTTGGGGTGAGTGGATGGTCATTGCCATCCAACCCGCGTTTGAGGTCGTGGCGCGGGGGTGCACCCAAGCAGACCGACTGTCCCGCGCCGGAGACGGGTCTTGGCGCTATAGCAACCACTCTGCGCCGAGATCATCGGTACTGGCGCAGCCCATTTGCCCCATCTGAAGATCGATCTCTCGTTTGAGGATCTCGATCGCGCGGGCCGCGCCACGCTCGCGCCCGGCGATTGCGCCATAGAGCATCGCGCGTCCGGCAAAAACGAAATCTGCGCCCAGGCACATCGCGGCCACCACATGCGACCCTCGACGGATGCCGCTGTCGAACATCACGGCGATCGACTCGGGCAGTGCTGCGCGGATGGCGGGCAGCACCTCCAGCGGCGAGGGCGCCAAGTCCAGTTGCCGGCCCCCATGGTTGGATACCAGCACGCCGTCGGCGCCCAGGGTCACAGCGCGCTTGGCGTCATCAGCATGCATCACGCCCTTGATGACCAGCTTGCCCGGCCAGCGCCGGCGGATCTCCTCGAAGTCGTTCCAGGTCTGGCTGGCATCGGCGAGCTGAGCCGTCGCCGCGATCGCGATCTCCTGGGCCGAAGACGCAGCGGTGGTTTCGGCCAACAGCAGGTTCCTGAACTTCGGCACACCGCCACTCGCCAGGTACTCGATGATCCAGCGCGGATGCCGTGCAGCTTCCAGAACATAGGGCAGCTTGAGCTTGAGCGATGAGCCGAAGCCGCTGCGGGTGTTGTGTTCTCGGTTGGGATGGACCGGCACGTCCACGGTGACCATCAGCACCTGAACGCCCAGATCAGCTGCTCGGGCCATCGTGGCGTACATCAGCGCCCGGTCTAGGCAGGGATACAGCTGAAAAAAGACGTTCCCATTGCCGGCTGCGACGACCTTGTCCAGCGGGTCGTTCGACACGTTGGACAAGGTGAAAGGGATGCCGGACCGGCCAGCAGCGGTGGCCAAGGCCAGGTCGGTGCCGGGTCGGGAGATGCCGGACAGGCCCATCGGTGCAACGCCCAGCGGCATCTCGTACTTGCGCCCGAACAAAGTACTCACCTGCGTGCGGCGGGAGGTATCGACCAGATAGCGCGGCACCAAGCGCACGGCGTCGAAGGCGGCGCGATTTCGGGTCATCCCGATCCCGTCCTCGACGCCACCCTCAACGTAACCAAGCACCGCACGAGGCAGATGACTGCGAGCGCAGTGCCTCAGATCTTCGATGTTGACGGCATTTTCGAAATTCATATCATGGTCCTTGCTCAGCTGTAGCCCATGCCTAGCGTGTTTACCTGCAAGGCATAAACAGACTGTGAGGCGGTGATGAACAGGCGGTTTCGCTTGACGCCGCCGAAGCACAGGTTGGCGGCCCCCTCGGGCAAATGAATGACGCCTATCCGGGTGCCGTCGGGGGCGAACACATGGACCCCGTCGGCATCGGGTTCACCCCAGCCCACCGCGGCCCAAACGTTGCCATCGGTATCGACACGGAAACCGTCGGTGGAGGCGGTGCCAAAGTCACAGAAGACGCGCGGCTCGCTCAGGCGCCGCTGGTCGATCACATCAAACACATGGATCTGGCGCGGATGCCCACGCTTGTGCGAAGCACCGGTGTCGGCGACATAAAGCAAGCGGTGGTCCGGCGAAAAAGCCAAACCATTCGGCTTTTCCAGCGTTTCATCGACGACGCTCGCCGCGCCGCTGTGCGGATCGACCCGATAGACGCGCGTCGGCAGTTCGAGCTCTCCCTTGTCGCCTTGATCATGAGCCAGCAGTCCGTAGCCGGGATCGGTGAACCAGATGCCGCCATCGGGATGCACGACGATGTCGTTGGGCGAATTCAGGCGCTTGCCCTCGAACTGATCGAGCACAACGGTGATCGTGCCGTCGATCTCGGTTCGGGTCACTCGGCGACTGCGGTGTTCGCAAGTCAGCAGCCTGCCTTGGCGATCACGGGTGTTGCCGTTGGCGTTGTTGCTTGGCTGGCGAAAGACACTGACCTCGCCGCTGTCCTCGCACCAGCGCAACATCCGATCATTGGGAATATCGCTCCAGACCAGGCTTCGCAAGTCGCCAAACCACACCGGTCCCTCGTTCCATCGGCCACCCGTCCAGATTCGCTCGAGGGCGGCACTGCCGACGCGGTAGCGCGCGAAACGCCGATCGAGGTGCTCGATCGCAGGATCCGGATAGCGCACCGGCCTCGTCCAGTCACGATCAAGCAGTCGGTCAGTCATCGTCGCGTGCTCCTGTTTCAACAGATCAGACTCTGGCGCTCAGCGCGCCTGGAACTTCCCAGGGCGACGCTCGGCAACGGCACGCAGGCCTTCCTTGTTGTCCTCGGTGCGAGACAGCCAAGACTGCTCTGCGCCTTCTCGGTCGGTCTGCTCCTGAACATGTCCGGCGAGGTGACGACGCAAGGTCAAGCGCGTCGACTGGACCGCCAGCGGCGCGTTCTCGGCGATCGACGCCGCAAAAGCCAGCGCCGTCTCTCGCACCGATGCCAGCGGCACCAAGCGATCAGCCAGACCCCACTGCAGCGCGGTTTCGCCATCGATGCGAACGCCGGTGAGGAACATTTCAGCGGCGCGCTGCTGGCCGATCAGCCTGGGCAGGGTGTAGGTCAGACCGAAGCCCGGATGGATGCCGAGTTTGACGAAATTGGCCGCAAAGCGCGCCTCAGGACTCGCGATCCGGAAATCGGCGAACACCGCCAGGCCAAACCCACCACCGATCGCCGGGCCCTGCACCGCGGCGACCACTGGCTTTGTGTTCGCGAAAAGCCGCACCGCCTCTTGGTACAGCGGATTGCGACTGCGCGGCACCGAGTCGTCAATCACCGACGGCCCGCGATTGTCGAAGTTGGCGCCAGCGCAAAAGGCCTTGCCTTCAGAGCACAGGACGATCGCACGACACTCGACGACGTGGTCCAGATCTTCAAGCGCATCGGCCAAATCGCGGATCAAGGCGTGGTCGAAGAAATTGTTCGGCGGTCGACGGATCTCCAACTGCGCGACATTGGCGCTCAGGGTTACCGCGACATCACCATAGCGTTCTTTCAGCATTGCTCATCACTCCGGTCAGGCCCGTGGGCCACACACTGGGCCGACGGACACGTCGGCAGTTAATCACCTCGGAACCTTTCGGCCCCAAGCGAGATGATGCCTGCAGCGCGCGGGCCGCGCCATACCCTGCGCGTCATTGCGCTCTTTTGAATGCAGGCAAGGTCGAAAGCAAGGGAAAACCCTTTGCCATATACCTGTGCGTCAGGGCGGCTGAGTTGGGCGAGACAGACATGCTGATGCCACTCGATGGCGTGAGTCACTGCAATGTGCTGGTGATGCTGGCGCGAATCCAACAGCAAGCCGCTTCTCTTATCTGATATTTAGAATGATGGATTGAACGCTAAGGCGCCAGCTCCGCGACCCGTTTTTTCAGGGTCGCCAGCGCGGACATGTCCGCTTGCTTGATGGCCTCGATCGGGGGCGGCTCGATGCTGATGTCGCCCAGTGTCGATAGCACCACATGGGCGTCGTCATGTCCGTCGACTTGCTTCATCTCCTCGAGCCAGCGGCTCACGTTGGGGAAGGGTTCGAAGTCGAACAGCTTGGTGAAGCATGGTTGCAGTTGGCCGATCTCCATGTGGGTGGCAAAGTCAGCCAGCGTGAGCTCGGCGCCTGTCAGGTAGCGAGACTGTGCGAGCCATCCGCTTTCCAAGGCTCGCAACGCCCGCGTGAATGTCGATCGCGCAGCCTGTTGCGTGGTTTCCGGGATGTTCAGGTCTTTGCGGATTCTTGGGGCGACGAGCCCGGTGGACGCCTCGCGCAGGTTGCGATGGTGGTAATGCAGATACCAGTCCACTTTGGCGCGTCGCTGGGAATCTGCCGGATAGACGTCTTCCCAGCCATGTTTGTTGCTGAGGTAGCACAAGATAGCGTGCGCCTCGCCGAGCACGAAACCGGTGTCCGGTTCCTCGAGGGCCGGAATCGTCCCCGCGGGATTTTTGGCCAAGTACGCCGGACTGCGACTGCCGTTGTCGCCCTTTGAACCAGGGTTGATGGGCACCAGTTCGAACGGCAGCCGCTTGTAGAGCAGCGGCCAGATCACCGCGCGCACGGGTTGTGAGAACGGAATGCCTTACAGAACGACGGGTTTGGATGCTTGGGTCATGGGTTGGCGGTCGTCAAAGGGGTTGAAGGTCGTCACCCACTGGCCGGAATTTGATGCGCTGGCAGCGGCGATATGACGGCACCGCGCCGCGGTCCGGCTTCGAGAGGAACGAAGCGGACGCGGAGCTCGTGTTGTTGGCGGCTTCTGTGACTAAGTCGCCTTGAGAGTCGCCGACATGCTGATCCTGCGGGCGCTCGCTTCAATGACTGAAGCGCTTCAACACGTTGTCGAGGATTCGCGAGATGTCGTTGTTGAAGTGATCGACCGGCAATGAACCGCAGAAGGTGATCGAGCCGACTGAGAACACTTGGCCGCCGCCGGGGCAATCGAACCAGGTCATGTCGGCGCGGATCAAGGCCTTGTGCGTCTGACCGGGGATGGTGGTGATGTGCGTGAGCTGCTCTTCGGGCACGAGCATCCATGGCGCCTCAGGGGGATGGTTCTCCGAGGCGGCGACCACGATAGCGCTCTCGGGCGAGCCAAGGCGCTTGTCGACGCGGTCGAGTTCGAAGCCGGCTGCGCCGCGTCCGGAGAAGCCCTCGCCGCCGACGGTCTCGGCCGTGACGCCGTCGAAGATCCAGCTGACCTTCGGATTGGTGCGTGCAGCAGGGTTGATGCGGTAGTGAGATCCGACGAAATTGCCTTGCGCGGTAAAGCCGACGCCGACAAGTTTTTGCGGTGGTCTGGCATTGCGCCGCCACAGCCCGCCGTATTGCGAGTCATATTGGTTGTAGTACTCGCCAGGCTCGGCAGCCCAGGCCCGAATGCCGCCTTCGCCGCGGCGAATTTCGACGATGCCGTCGCGGGTAGGGTCGAGCGCGATCTTCCAGTAGAAACCGTTGCCGCCCAGATAAACGAGCTTGCCACCGGTGTCTCGGTAGGTTTGCAAAGCGTCGAGCATCTGCGCCGTGTGGTATTCGGGGTGTGATCCGGTCACGACGACCTTGTATTGCTCGAGAAGCGCCTTGCCCTCGCGGTGCAACTCGTCGTCAGTGATGAGATCGACGTCGTGCCCCATGTGGGCAAGCCACATCAGCAAGTGACTGTCTGCGGGATAGTGGCGCAGGCCCGAGCCGCGGATTTCGGGGTAGGGGTAGGTGATGTATCCGATGCGCAGGTTGAGCATCGGACGTCGCCAACTGACCAGCGCGATACCGGAGCCATCGGTGTGGTAGTTGTAGGTCGACAAGCCATAGTCACGGTGCTCGCCGGGGTTGTAGGGATAGGCATGCCAGGCTTTTGACTGCGCGACATGGGCCGCTCGCCAGGCTGGATCGTTCATCCATTCGGGTCGGGCGTGATTGCCGTAGACCGTGTAGGTGTAAGTCGAGACAAGAACTGCAATCTTGGCATTGGCCTGGCCTTTCGGCGGCACGACAAAGAAAGGAATGTTTTCCTCGACATCGCCGGCTTTGAGCAGCAGCGCATAGGCATCGGATTTAAAACCTTCGGGCAGCGTGACCGCATGCGTGGCTGGCCAGCGGCAGTCGTCGAGATCGTCGTCATGAAAGTGGATGGCACCGTATTGCTCGGGCGCATGGCGAAAGCAGTGTTCCTGCCCTGTCCAGAGTGAGCCGCATACCGCGCGAGTCGGCGTATTGATGAGCTCGCCGTGATGCCCGTTGGGTCCAGTGTCGACGATTCGGTTGGTGTGCATCTCCAGCGAGAAGTCCCAGGCGCCTATGCAGGCGTCGCGTTTCGCATCGGCTGATGCATCGGCACCCGAGTGAGGTTGTACTTGCGACATCAGCACGGGGTGTTCGAGGCGCCCGTTGAACGTGTCGACCGGTGCTGTGTCGCTGGCGCTGCCAAGACTCAGGCGGCGCGACAGCGCATCCAAGCTTGGGGCCCCCGACAAGGGCATGATCACGTTTTGGACTGCCGCCCGATCCGCGTGCGGTGTTGCCGTCAGGCTCAGTTTTCTGCCCGCTGAGTCAACGCTCAGCGTGACGCTGGTCCAGGCATGCAGCGACACCGGCAATTCGGTTTCGACCGTGGCCTGGCCGGCCGCTGTGCCTATCGTGCCGCGCAACATCAGCGCAGGGGTGAGTTCGAGCTCGATGCCGCGACCACTGTCGTCGAGACAGGACATGATGACCTGACGGCGCGTCAATGCGAGCGTCGGATGAATTTGAAGCGAAAAAGTGCAATTGCTGACCTGATTCAGCATGCCCGCGGGTCCGACGACGGCATATGAGCCGGCGGGAACGCTTTGCGGACCGGGTTCGGCAAGGGTCTTGACATCGATAGCGATCGATTCGGTCTTGATTCCGCCGATCGCCGGATTGGCGTCCGCGCAGCGCACGCGCACGACGCTTGCCGAGACCGCGATGCCAGTCGCATTGGCGACGTGAAACCTCAGCGTCTGCCCTGGTCGGGCGGACAGACGTTCAGCATAACCAGTGAGTGGAAGCATTCTTGACTCCGTGACAGATTGAATGGGGATGGGTGTTTGTGTCGTGCGAGCTCACGACAGTCCGCCGAGAACAGCCTGAAGATCAGTGCGCCGTTGGGCGATGCATCATCGAATTGCGATCTGCCGATTGAATTCGCAGCCGCAGCAACTCGCCTTCGCGCCCAACGGTCAGCGGCACGGCAACGCCGGCCAGACCGAGCGCCCAGACCGCTCGCAGGAAGGTCGCCAGTGAATGAACACGGTTGCCCGCGACATCGATGATCAAGTCGCCTTGTTGCAACCCTGCCTTCATGGCCGGACCTCTTTCTGCAAGGCCAGCCACCACGATGCGATCGTCGCCTTCTGCCGCATACAGCCCCAGCCATGGCCGTGCTGGCAGGCCGCTGTGGCCGGTTGCGATGAGGCTGTCGAGCACTGGCTCGAGAAGATCGATCGGCACAATCATGTTGCCTTGGCCGGATTTGTCGTCTGATTCGCCGACTGTGGCTTGCTGCAGCAGCAATGAAGCGACCCCGATCAACGCGCCATCGGCATTGAAAAGACCAGCGCCGCTCCATTCGGGATGCGCCGGTGTCGTGAAGAGCGCTTCTTCAAGCAGGTATTCCCAGTAGCCGGCAAAGGGTCGCTTGTCAGCCAGATGGGCTTTCAGTGCATGTGGCAGTCCGCCATGGCTCAGCAGGTAAACCGTGTCACCCGATTTTGACAACTGGCTTGGCGCCCTGCGTACGCACGGTGTGTTGAGCGGACCCAGCGCCTTGAGCAGACCGAAACCGCTTGCTTGGTCGTAAGCGAGCGGTACGGCCTGGACCACCTGACCCGAGCGCGTCGTCAAGAAAACAGTCTGTGCCTCAGTGATCAGGTAGCCGATCGTCAGCACCGTGCCGCGATCATCCAGCACGATGCCGCTGCCGCTGCGTGATGTGCCCAGGGTATTGGCCGTGAAAGCCTGCTCGGGGACAAGCGCTTTAAGTTCGACGATCGCATCAAACAACGCATCGAGGTCGAAGCTCAGCGTTGGAGCCTTGGGCATCAGCGTGCCGGGAAAGGACCATTCTTTGTATTGGCTCATCACAGGGCTGCTTTGCTCGGCATTTGTTGTCTGATGACCGATCAAGAGTGATCGGTCCGGCTCATTTGAGCATGTTCTCCCGGTGTGGACCCTCAGCCAATGAACTCCAGCCTACATTGTGGGACTGCTGGCGGGTGTTGGCGCCGGCCGCAAACTGAGCCAGTCGTACAGGCTGCGAATACCAGGATGACTGCGGCGTCGATCGACGGCATGAAGTGGCACCGCCCTGTTGAGCCTGCATCAGTCTGGCGCGGAACACCTCAGGCTGCTGATGTAGCGCAAGACTCGGCGACGACGACAGTACGAACAGCTCCAAATGCCTGGCTGGACCCATACAAAACCAGTTGAACCCAGTATTGTGCGAAGAAGTTCGGTGGATGCCAATTGGCACGATTTTAGGCGCTGGCGCCATCACCTATTGCCAAGCAGTTGCCCCGCTGCGCGATGAGAATTTGACTGGTATTGAAGTTTGCATGCAAGCGAGAGTTCACTGCGTATAAGTGATTGAAGTAAATTCTTTGTAAGTGGTGTTTTATGACTGAAGTTTTAATAATAATATTATTTTGATGATTTTGCTAATTTGTTCTAAATTAGGAAGTATATTTATCATTGGTTGAAGAGGTGTGATGAAAGCTTTCTTTATCGTTTCTTTGCTGGCCTATGCTTCTATACCGAGGGGCGCCACTGAGTTGGTTTGTAGAGACCGCCAGCCTCAAGATCCACGGCAGCGAACCGTGTTCGTTGAGCGCGCGAAGGCCGCTCCGATGTCCTTGGCATCCAAATAGACAGCCGAGTCGGGTTGACCCCGAGACCGGAACGCATCATGTCGCGTTACAAGCGGTATAGCGCGAAAGACTTCGCGTTCGTGTCATCCCTTAAACAGGAGCCTACCGACCATGACCATCCTCTATAGCCGCAGAATTCCGGTCCGCCTGGCCGTCATCGGCTTGGCCGTCGGCTTCTTGAGCATGCCAGCGCTGGCGCAAAAGAAGTACGACAGCGGCGCCACCGACAAGGAGATCAAGGTCGGCCACATCGGCCCGTATTCGGGACCGGCTTCGGCCTATGGCACGATCGGCAAGTCGATCGGCGCCTACATCGACAAGATCAACGCCGAAGGCGGCATCAACGGCCGCAAAATCAAGTTCGTCACCTTGGACGACGCCTACAACCCGTCCAAGACGGTCGAGCAGGCGCGCAAGTTGGTCGAGGAAGAAGAGGTGCTGCTGGTCTTCAACCCGCTCGGCACACCGTCGAATTCGGCGATCCACAAGTACATGAACGCCAAGAAGATGCCGCAGTTGTTCGTGTCAAGTGGTGCGACAAAATGGGGTGACCCGAAGAACTTTCCCTGGACCATGGGTTGGCAACCCACCTACCAGGCCGAGTCCAGGATTTATGTCGAGCACATCCTGGAAACCAAGCCAAACGCGAAAATCGCGATCCTCTACCAGAACGACGACTACGGCAAGGACTACCTGAAGGGATTCGAAGACGCGCTCGGCGACAAGGCCAAGACCATGATCGTGGCCAAGCAGACCTATGAAGTGACCGACCCAACGATCGACAGCCAGTTGCTCACGCTCAAAGCCAGCGGTGCCGACACCTTCTTCAACATCACGACGCCCAAGTTCGCGGCGATGGTGATCAAGAAGAACGCCGAGATCGGCTGGAAGCCGCAGCATTACCTGAACAACGTCTCGGCGTCGGTCAGTTCAGTGATGCAACCGGCCGGCTTCGAGAACGGCGTGGGCATCATCAGCACGGCCTATATCAAGGATCCGACCGACCCGCAGTGGGCCAACGATCCGGCGCTCAAGGAGTGGACCGAGTGGATGAAGAAGTATTACCCGGGCGGCAACCTGGCCGATGCCAGCAACGTCTTTGGCTACGCCATCACGCAAACCCTGATGCAGGTGTTGAAGCAGTGCGGCGACAACCTGACCCGCGAAAACGTGATGAAGCAAGCCGCCAACCTCGACATGGCGCTGCCGATGTTGCTGCCAGGCGTCAACATCAAGACCTCGGCCGATGACTTCTACCCGATCGAGCGCGAGCAATTGGCCAAGTTTGACGGCAAGACCTGGATCCGCTCCGGCAAGATCTACGGCCGCTGATGCAGTGAGCGGGCGAGCCCCAAGGTTCGCCCGTAGCGGTGGCTGGCAATGGAAGTGATTGATCTGACCGAAATGCTTGGACTTGAAGCGCGCAAGCAGTGCATCAACGAGTCCGAGATTTTCGACTGATGATGTATCCGAGCACGCTGGCGGCGTCTGACTTCAGGCCCGTCGACGTGACTTGGTCGTGAGCTTGATAAAGTCGGGATGCGTGCGGTCGATATGCCGTATCTGCAAAATAGGTTTGCCGCGATGTCCGATCTCATCCTGCACCACTACGATTTTTCCAACTTTGCCGAGAAAGTGCGCCTTGCACTCGGCTTCAAGGGTCTCGCATGGCATTCGGTGATCATTCCGCCAATTGCGCCCAAACCTGATCTGGTGCCGCTCACTGGCGGCTACCGGCGCACGCCGGTGCTCCAGGTGGGTGCCGATCTCTACTGTGACACCCGCCTCATCGTCCGTGAGCTCGAGAGACGCTTCCCTGCGCCGACGCTTTTTCCGCCAGCGCAAGCTGCAATGGCTGATGCGATTGCCTACTGGGCGGAAAACCGGCTGATGCGACCGATCACGCTCTACACCTCGGGCATGAACCTCGATCACCTGCCTGCGGGTCTGCAGGCCGATCGCTCGGTGATGCGCGGCTTGCCACCGCCCGACGATGCCACGATGCGGCGCGCTGCGCTGCGCAATGCGCCGCTGGTGCGTGCGCAGTTGCCCGATGTCGAATCGATGCTAGCCGATGGCCGGGAGTGGCTCGCGGGCCCTTTGCCCTGTGTCGCTGATCTCGCGGTCTACCACCCGCTTTGGTTCTTCACGGCTCGTACCCAGCTACTGGCTCACGAGTTGGCGCCTTATCCGCACATCGCTGCCTGGATGTCGCGGGTTCAGGCCTTCGGTCACGGTAGGTCCACCGCAATGGCAGCTGCGCATGCGCTCGAGGTCGCCCGCAACACCGAGCCGCTACCGCCCGAGCCTTCGACGCCGTGGCCCGAAGATCCGCCTTTGGGTGCCGAAGTCAGGATTCGCGCCGACGACTACGGCCGCGACGTGGTCAGCGGTGAACTGGTTCATGCCGGCATCGACGAGATCGTGCTGCGCCGCGACGATCCGCTCGTGGGAACGGTCGACGTGCACTTCCCGCGACTTGGCTACGACTTGCGCGCAGCCTGACGACAAGAATTATTCGCCAGGGCACCGATCGGTGCTGGACGCGAGCGCTGGGCAACAGTTGACGCAGCGGTATCTGCGCGACCCACAGGCGCATGGGGTATTCACTCGTCCGATAGGCAACACTGGCTGGCATCATCGGTTCCGACTTTTTGGCCATCCCGGCACCGGCGAGCCAGTGGCGAATCGATCTAACACTTGATCTTTTTGGAGACTTGACATGACCATCAACGGTGGCTGCTACTGCGGCGCGATCAGGTACACCTCCGAGGGCGAGCCCCAGGCCTCGCTGCAATGTCACTGTCGCGAGTGTCAGTACATCACCGGCGGCAATCCAAATGTGCTGATGGTCTTGCCCTTGGAGGGCTTCAAGTACACCCAAGGTGAGCCGCAGTCATTCAAACGAACAGATATAGAAAATGCCGTCACCCGGTATTTTTGTGGCAAATGCGGCACGGCGATCGGCACCCGCACGCCGACGCGTCCGAACTCGATGATTCTGAAGGTTGGCACCTTTGACGACCCCTCGGTGTTCAAGCCCAAGATTGCGATCTTCACGATCGACAAGCAAGACTTCCACCACATCGGCGAGGGTGTGGTGGCGTTTGAACGCAGGCCGGGTTGACGATCCAAACCACTCGATGATCGAGCTGTTTTGCAGACTGATAAAGCGGCCGCTGCGTGCATCGGTCTCGAATCGAACACTGAATTCGAGGGCAAACCCGCTGTGCAGAAAACTCCCCTGATCGACGACGAACTGGATGTGCTGGCCGCCTTGCTGCCTTTGGCGGGGCAAGACATCATCGAGTTGGGATGCGGCGGTGCGGGCCTGGCGCGAGCGCTGCTGGCGCGGCATTCGACGAGCCGTGTGACTGGCCTGGAGGTTGACGAGCGGCAGCACGCGAAGAACCTGGCATCGCCTCAGGCGGGCCTGCAATTTATCGCCGCTGGTGCGCAGGCCATCCCGTTTCCCGATGCAAGCTTCGATCTGGCGCTGATGTTGAAGTCCTTGCACCACGTGCCCATGCCCTTGTTGGCGCAGGCATTGGCGGAGGCAGCCCGGGTCTTGCGTCCCGGCGGCCACCTCTATGTTTCTGAGCCTGTCTACAGCGGACCATTCAACGACGTGGTTCGTGTGTACAACGACGAAGGCGTCGTACGCGCGGCAGCGCAGGCCGCGGTGGACAAGGCACTGATCCACGGGGCTTGGCAGCAGGTCGCCGAGCGTCGTTTCGAAATGCCGGTGCACTTCAAGAACTTCGACGATTTCGAGCGACGCATGATGCGCCCCACGTTCGCCGACCATCGCATTGACGACGCCAAGCTTGCCGAGGCGCTGGCTGTCTTCTCGCCTCACTGCGGCGTGGACGGTGCGAACTTCGCCCGCCCCATGCACATTCGTTTGCTGCGTCGTCTGCCTGTGCGCTGAGCCAGCTTCAATGAAATCTTGGCCGACATCACGGCCGTCTGACACTCGGAACATCATGGATGCAAGCACGCTGCTGAGGAATTTTTGCGAAGCTGTCGAGCAATGCGACGGCGCTCGATTCGCGACCCTGTTCACCGAGAACGGCGTTTACCACGACGTCTTCTACGGCGCATTCGAAGGCCGTGCTCGTATCGCTGCGATGATCCCGGACTGGTTTTACAAGACCGCCACGGATTTCCGCTGGGACATGCATGATCCGGTCAGCGACGGCCGAACGCTGTACGCGCGCTACACCTTCAGCTATCGGTCGCTGCTGGCGGAGGCCGAGGGCGCGCGCGCGATGTTCGAAGGGGTATCGATCATGCGGCTTGAAGATGGCCTGATCGCGGAGTACCGCGAAGTCGCGAATGCCGCGACCGGCTTCGTCGACATGCACTTCGCACCGGAGCGGATCGGCAAGATCCTTGCGCGACAGGGTCGTGAGTTGAAGGCCAGGCCGGAGATGGCTCGGCACCTGGACTGAATCGCCGATCCGTCATGCGGGCTGTCTGCCGGCATGTGCCGCGCCTCAGTCCTCGACCGCTGCCAGCTGGCGCGCCGCCAGGTCTGCTCGCAGACGCTGACCTGCCGCCGATTTGAAGCTGATCAATCCGCAAGACTGGCCCGCGCCGCGCCTGGCCCTCAACCCATCGGGTAGAGGATCTCTTTGGAGACAGCGTTGATCTTCTTCATCACCTCGTCGCTGAGGATCAGGTCCGAGGCGGCGAAGATTTCAGCCAGCTGATTTTCGTGGGTTGCGCCGACGATGGTCGAGGCCACGAAGTCGTGCTGCATGCTCCAGGCGGTGGCCATGGTCACCAGTGACATCCCCGCCTCTTGGGCAATCGCGCCGAAGCGCTCGGTGGCCAGCAAGGACTTTTCGTTGACGAAGCGCTTGGCCATCACGGCTTGGCGCCCACCGAGTCTGAGGTAGTTGGAGAAGCGCGCACCGTCTGGCTGCGCGCCGCCCTGGTACTTGCCTGATAGAACGCCGCCCGCGAGGGGCGAGTAGGGGATCAGGCTGACGCCCTCTTGGCGGCAGACCTGGGCCAGTTCGTCTTCGAAGCGGCGGTTGTTGAGGCTGAAATTGTTCTGGATGGTTTCGTAGCGAGCCAGACCTTCACGCTCAGACACCGACAGGCTCTTCATCAAGCCCCAACTGGTCTCGTTGCTACAGCCGATGATCCTGACCTTGCCGCTTTCCACCAGATCATCCATGGCGCGCAGGGCGTCTTCGTAGCGTGCGCCATGGTCAGGCCAGTGGGTCTGGTAGAGGTCGATGTAGTCGGTGCCCAGGCGGCGCAGGCTGGCCTCGACAGCGCTGACGATGTTGTGACGGTCTAGCGCTGTCATGCCCGCCCGCTGCGAGCCCTTCAGCCAGCCATGGCTCGGTCCGCAGACCTTGGTCGCGATCAGCAACTCGTCTCGGCGTTTGGTCTTCATCCAGCGACCGACGATTTCTTCTGTGGTGCCTGCCCACGCTTCCTTCGGCGGCACGGGATAGTTCTCAGCGGTGTCGAAGAAGTTGATGCCCGCATCGAGAGACATGTCGAGGATGCGGTGGGCCGTCTTGTCATCAGCCTGCGCACCAAAAGTCATGGTCCCCATGCAGATTTTCGAGACGACGATGGGGCTTTTGCCCAAACGGTGGGTTTGCATTGCGATGTCCTGAGATGAAGTGTTCAGCGCCCGCCCTGGGCATCGTCCACGCGCACGGTGGTGCCGGTGACGAAGTCGGACGACGGTGAGACCAGAAAGAGCAGGGTGCTGTCGAGCTGAGCCGGATCGCCCAGCCGCTGCCTTGGAAAACCCTTGGTGATGTCGCCCATGCGCGCGAGCATGCCGTCCATCATCTCGGATGAAAACGCACCGGGAGCGATGGCATTGACGTTGATGTGGTAGCGCGCCCATTCCACCGCCAGCGTCTCGGTCATGCGCACCACGGCCATCTTGCTGGTGGCATAGAGTGCTGCGCCCCGACCGTCGTAGGCATAAGCGGCGCGTGATGCCAGGTTGACGATGCGACCCGGCTTTTCGGCCTCGATGAGTCGGCGCGCCACTTCGCAAGACAAGATCCAGGGGGCGCGCACATTGATGTCGAGCACACGGTCGATCAACTCCACCGACATCTTGTGGGCACGTTGCGCGTCGGGGATACCGGCGTTGTTCACCAGGATTTGCACTGTTCCCAACTGCGCTTCGGCCTGCGCCACCACGTTCAGCAACTGATCGGCATCGGTGACATCGAGCTGCAGCGGCAATGCCACCCCGCCCGCGGCACGTATCTCTTCGGCAAGCTCTTGGAGTAGATCGATGCGACGGGCTGCGATGGCAACCTTTGCACCGCTGGCGGCCAGCACCAGGGCAAAGCGCCGTCCTAGACCGGCCGATGCGCCGGTGACCAGAGCGACCTGCCCACCGAGGTCTTGTGATGCGTTGGGAAGTGAAAATTTCGTCATGAGTAGTTGTCCTGTGCTTGGGTCATTCGGTCAGTAGGCTCAGCGGCGCGCGGGTGAGGTCGCTCATGTTGCGACGGACGTCGAACATGCGGATCTGTAGATCGCTCAGCGCATTGTTGGCCCGCATGCGCGCGACGATCGGTCCGTCCATGTAGGCTTGCGCCGTCGTGTGGTCGGCAAACAGATAAATGCCGCCCGACAACTGCGCATCCGACGGATCGTCCAGCCAGATCTTCCACTGAAGGCCGGGCAGGTTCACGAAGGGGGCTGCGGTTTCGTCCGAGTAGCGTGAATCCCACTCAGCCCTAGACATGTCGGGGCGACGGTAGTTGATCTGCACGATGACCATGATTGTGTCTCCTTGTTTTCTTGCGATGGGCGATCGAAGCGACGCCTCTCAAGCAAATGTGGCTTTGCCACTTTGCTTGATCCCCACGGGGGGCGGCCGGCTTCGGCCGGCCTTGGGGCGCTCTCAAGCAAATGTGGCTTTGCCACTTTGCTTGATCCCCACGGGGGGCGGCCGGCTTCGGCCGGCCTTGGGGCGCTCAGTTGGGGCAATGTGCGCGCATGAACGATCGTATTTGCCGCACCGCCAGCGCAATCCGCTCGACAGGCTCTTTCCACGGGTAGAGGCTGACCTCCGATTGCGGTGCGAGCATGACCGACTCCATGGCCACTGCGTAGGGATGTGCCGGGATGTCGTCCGGCAGCACGAGCACCGGCTTTTGGCAGGCGCGCACAAAGTCGCGGCTGACGGTGAAGACGAAGTCATCATTGGCGCGATACATCCGGGTCAAGAATGCTTCGATCATCGTCGGCGTGATCTCGGGCCGGCGTGCAGTGAACGCAGGCCCCCAACCCTTGGTATTGGATTGGTAGAAGAAGTCACGCATCTCGGGGCGCGAACCGCTGGGCTGCACGATCACGGCGGCTGCGATGCGATCGGGGGCGCGTTTGATCAGATTCCAGGTCATCGGGCCACCGATGCAAAAGCCCATGACCATGAATTGCTGGATGCCCAGATGGTCCATCAGGCCCAGCTGGTCATCGGCGAAGGATTCCCAGGGGCGGTCGATTTCCAGTGGGCCGGACGACTGACCGCCATTGGCATTGCGCAGATCGCTCGTGATGCAGCGATAGTCCTGGCTGAACTCATTCATCGGATCGAACGGACCTTTTCCGAGGAAGGATATGTCCGAATTCAGTCCGCCGCCCGGGATGATCAGCAAGGGAAAGCCGGTGCCGCGCTCCTCATAATGGATTCGGACGTCAGCTCTTTCGTAGAAGGGCATCGCACAGCCTCCTGTGATGATCCATCGGTTGTTGCTTCGATTGCTGTGAGCAGGAATTCAAGCATCTATTTATCGCCCGGCGCTAATCAGCGTTGGGGCTAGCCCAGCGCAATGCGGTCCTTGCACAGCGCTGCGACCTGTTCAGTGTAGACGGCGTGGCCCAAATGCGCCTGTCGTGGGGTTCGCTGGCCGGTTAGTACTGATCATCGGTGCTTTTCGGGGCCGCTCGATCGGGTCCGACGGCGGCGTCCCATCAAGTGGTCGCCTACACCACTGTCGGCCAGCAGGTACGAGCCAGCGTGATGCCGATTCAAACTCAAGTGTGGAGCGGGTTTTCACCCGAGCTCAGCTGACGGCAGGGGTGGCATGATGGTGTCGACTCCCTGTCCGTTTAAAGATCGGGTCGAGCCATCAAACTCCTAGAGGACCTAGCCATGAGCTTGAAAAAACGCGCAGACGAGTTGCTGCATGCCGCAGTTGCGGCCGGACAGGTGCCGGGTGTGGTGGCCATGGCGACCAATCGAGAGGGCACGATCTACGAGGGCGCCTTTGGCGAGCGTTTGCTTGGTTCTGGTCAGGCGATGACCACCGACACGGTGGGGTGGATGGCGTCGATGACCAAGGCGATCACTTCGGTGGCTGCGGTGCAGTGCGTCGAACGCGGTCAACTGAACCTTGACACGCCCGCCCTCGAGGTGCTGCCAGCCATCGGGGAGGCGCAAGTGCTGATCGGCTTCGACGACAAGGGCCACCCGCAGACACGCCCGCCCAAGCGCCCGATCACGCTGCGCCACTTGCTGACCCACAGTGCCGGTTTCAGCTATGAAATCTGGAACACCGACATGCAGAAGGTGCAGGCGGCATTGGGCATCCCCAGCGTCACCGAGTGCAAGAACAAGGCGCTGACGCTGCCGCTGTTGTTTGACCCAGGTGAGCGCTGGGAATATGGCATCAACATCGACTGGGCCGGCAAGATGGTCGAGGCGGTCAGCGGTCAGACACTGGGCGCGTACATGAAGGACAACTTGTTCGACCCGTTGGGCATGGACAGCACCGCCTTCCGAATCACACCTGACATGCGCAGCCGTCTGGCCGGCACGCACCTGCGCGGACCTGACGGCAAGCTGGCGCCGTTTCCGTTCGAGCTTCCGCAGGAACCCGAGTTCGAGATGGGCGGCGGCGGCTTGTATGGCACGACAGGAGACTACCTGCGCTTTGTTCGGATGGTGCTCAACGGCGGTCAACTCGGCGGCGAGCGCGTGCTGACACCAGAGTCAGTGGTGTCGCTGGGTCTGAATCAAATGGGTGACTGCCGTGTCTACAACCTGAAAGCCGCCATCGGGCTGACCAATGATGCCGAGTTCTTCCCCGGCGTGAACAAGAGTTGGAGCCTGGCTTTCCAGATCAACCACGAAGCGGCACCGACTGGCCGCCCCGCTGGCGGACTGATGTGGGCGGGCCTGGCCAATTCCTTCTACTGGATAGACCAGACCACCGGCATCGCCGGCGTCTACATGACGCAGATCTTCCCCTTCGCCGACAGCGGGTCTCTGCCAACCTTCTACAACTTCGAGAAGGCGGTGTACGACAGCTTGAAATAGCGGCGACCAAGCCCGCGCCTATTGAACCGATCAGCCGGGCTCAGGTTCGCGTTCTGGGCCTGCGGTTGTTCGACGCCGAGGCGGCGCGATCGAGCGCCGCCAAATGCGGAGATGTCGAGTCGACTGGCCAGCAGCATGATCGGGAGCGCGCCCAATAGGTGGAGGCGGGTTTCCTGCGCTGACTCCCGGGTGCGATGACGCCGTCACTTGGGCCCTGTCATCATCTGCCCGGGCAGCCACAGCGCGATCTCTGAAAACACGACCAGCAGCGCTACCAGCAGCTTCATCAGAAGCACGAATGGCGTGGCGCCTCGGATCACGTCGCCGGCCGTGATCTCGCATCATCAATTTGTATCGACGCCGACACTCAGCCAAACCGCTGCGGCGTCGTGGGTGCCGATCAAGCATGACTGGCGACCGGTACTTTCGCGCTGCCCCGACCTAGAGACCAAGGCGCGTCCAGCGCGTGATCACCCCAACAGCGGCAGGCAGCCGGTGGCATCAAGCCATTCGCGCACGCGGGCTGCATCCTTGTTGGGCAAGGCCGAGAAACTCTCGCGCAGCCATTGCACGCATTTGCCTTGGTAGGGGAAGGGCTGCTGAGTCCAAGACTGTCCTTCCAGGTCGGCGTGCACCTCGGTCGCACCGTCCTTGAGGGCCTTCAGGTTGGCGAGCATCACCGGTACATAGGCGCGTCCGATCTCTCTGAGCAGGTCCATCACCGTCAGGGGCATCGCGCTGGCATCGACCCAGCCGGCCTCTGGAGGCTCCAGACCTGACAAGTCATCGACAAGATAGACCCAGGCATGGACTCGCGGTGCTTTGGCCAGCGTGAGCGCCGCTGGTGTCGGGTCAAAATGGGCCAACTGCGTGAGCTGGCCGTAGATCGCGAAGTCGCCACTGCCCGGCCTTGCGCCCAGCCAGAAAGGGTGCTGATGCAGGTGGCGCTCGAAGATCTCGAGAAAGCGCAGATAGCTGTCCTCGATCACGCCGGCGGTGGCTTGGCTGGAGCCGACATAGCGCAGCCGATGGATCTGGCGCTCGGCAAAGGCCTTCTGCATTTCTGCGACTTGTGCTGGCGCGGCGGTGATGCCACGCCATAGCGGCAGGATGGTGCCTGCTTTGTCGATGTCTTGCCGATAGTGCCAGCGGTAGTGGAACATCGCCTTGGTGATCCACTCGTCGCCATAGTCCTCGATCAGTTCATCGACAAAGCGCAACGCTGGATCCGTCGGAATGACGCTTCGACCCTGCAGCTCGCGTTCGAAGCGGCGGATGATCGGTGTGGAATCGGTAACGGCTTCGATCTGGCCTTGAACGTTGGGCAAGTAGAACGTGGGCAGCAGTTCGACCTTTGGCTTCGGGAACGCACCGTGATCGCCCCGTTGCGAGATGATCAGCCGCGACGGCATCCGCCGGTAGCGCATCACCGCGATCATCTTGCGCGTGTAAGGGGAACCCGGTGCGCCTTTCAGCGGAATGCTGCTGGATTGGTTCATGTCGCTCACTTTGTATGAAAATTTTCAGCTGAGTCTGCTTGGAGACCCGCCCCGCGTCAAAAGACTTGTCAAGCCCGAAAGGGCAGGTGAGCAGGGATCAAGCCCAAAGTGGCTGGAGCGGGGCGGGGCGGGTAGGGCGGTGGCCAGGACCGCATCTCGCGACCGTGCCAACGTCCTGCCCAGATCAGACGATGGGTACCCGCCTGGCCGCGATGGCGGCCGGCGAGATCACGTCCATGTCCAGCGGCACGCGCCAGCGCTCGGTCAAGCGCACCTTGGGCGCTTCCTTGCTGTCATTCGCGCCTTCCAGCGCAAAGCCCTCGTAGCCCTTCGTCATGACCTCGTTGCAGCGGTTGACGTAAATTGGAAAGCCGCCGATGTAAGGCATGAACACGCGCAGCCGACCAGGCACGTTCGTGCCCACGTACCATGAGCTGCAGGTCGAACGCAGCGAGATCTTCGACACATCGTTGACATGCTCGACCCAATCGTCTTCGTAGGTCTTGAGCGGCTCGATGGTCTGCGCGCCGACGTCGCGCAGGTGGCCGATGCAGTCGGCGATCCAGTCGACATGCTGTTCGATGGCCTGTATCAGGCTCGCGAGCACCGACGGGCTGCCCGGGCCGGCGATCACGAACATGTTCGGGAATCCTTCGGCGCCAAGGCCGAGGTAGGTGCGTGGCCCGGCTTGCCATTTTTCGCTGAGTGTCAGCCCGCTCTTTCCGGTGATCCGGATCCGGCTGAACGAGCCCGTCATGGCGTCGAAACCCGTGGCGCAAACGACCGCGTCCAGCGGATATTCCGTCCCGTTCGCCACGATCCCCTGCCGGGTGAAGCGTTCGACCGGACGCTTGGAGACGTCGACCAGCTTGACATGCGGCAGGTTGTAGGTCTCGAAATAGCCGGTGTCCACGCACAGCCGCTTGCAGCCAAAAATGTTGTCCGGACTCAGCAGCGCAGCGGTCGCCGGGTCCTTCACGAGAGAGCGGATCTTGCGGCGCGCAAAATCCGCGATGGTGTCGTTGGCTTCCTTCTCGAACAACAGATCGCCATACGCGCCGAGAAAAGGCAAGCCGCCACGCGACCAGGATTCCTCGTACTTGCGTTCGCGTTCTTCGGGCGTTGCGGTGAGCGCCGACTGCATGCTGTACGGAAAATAAACCCCGGTCGGCCGAGCCCGTGCCTTGGCACGCAGTGCAGGGTAGTCGGCCTTGGCAGCGAGCTCGGCCTCCGGGCTGATCTTGGCGTTGCGGGCCGGCACCGAATACGCCGCCGTGCGCTGGAACACCGTCAGCGCGGTGGCCTGGCTCGCGATCATCGGGATCGACTGGATCGCTGAGGATCCGGTGCCGATCACGCCCACGCGCAGCCCTGTGAAATCCACGCCCTCATGCGGCCATTCGCCGGTGTGATAGACCGGCCCCTGAAAGTCCGACAGGCCTTCGAATTGCGGTTTGTTCGCGGCCGACAGGCAACCCACAGCGAGGATGAAGAACTGCGCGTTGACCCGGTCGCCGCAGTCGGTCTCGACCGACCAGCGCTTTGCGCCTTCGTCGAATGTCGCTGCGGTCACGCGTGTCTCGAAGCGCATGTCGCGCCGCAGATCGAACCGGTCGGCAACATGGTTGGCGTAGGCGAGGATCTCGGGCTGAGGGGAATACTTTTCCGACCAATGCCAATCCTGGTCGAGTGCTGGCGAAAACGAATAGGAGTACTGCATGCTCTCGACATCGCAGCGCGCGCCCGGATATCGGTTCCAGTACCAGGTGCCGCCGACATCGCCGCCCGCCTCGTAGACGCGCACCGACAAACCCATCCCACGCAGGCAGTGCAGCATGTACATGCCGGCGAAACCTGCACCGACGATCACGACGTCGAACTGCTCGTCGCGCTCCGCCGCTCGACTTTGTCCTGAGGCTGGTCCGGAATTCATGCGCTCTCCGTTATCTGTGACAAGGATTTTGTGGCTCATAGCGAACCGATTGATTCTAATGCTGCGGGTCGGTGCGCATCCTCTGGCTGGGGTGAAGCAGCCGGCTGCGTGAGGGCTTGTGATCAAACGGGGCCCACATCGCAGCCGACCCCGCGGCGAGGGTCAGTGCGCTGTTTGAGCGCGTGGACACGCGCGTGGAGAGTTCGCCATTCGCTGGACTGTATAGACTGCACACCCAACACACCGGCAATCAGCGCACGGCCTCTCGCCAGCGTGTGGCCGTGACAGACATTCATCACCTAGACTCCCCAGCATGGACGCACACAGTCTTTACTCGACGCAGGGACGTCGCTGGCAGCCGCCGCAGCATCTGGCGGCCTTGCTTCCCGACATCGGCGCGCAGGCAGCCGCCGCTGACCGATCGCGCACCATCGCGCCCGAACTAATCCGCGCCCTCAAACGCAACGATGTCATGCGCTTGTCGGGCAGCACGGAACTGGGTGGACTCAATGCCACGGTGCTGGATATCGGCAACGAACTGCGTGGTGCCGCCGTGGCTTGCACCTCTACCGCCTGGTGCCTGTGGAACCACCTGTGCACTCTTCACCATTTCACGGGTCTTCTTGGGCCACCGCAGTTGGATTTCTTGGGCGGTATCGTCAGCCGACAAGAGTGGGTGTGTTTTCCCGCAGGCGCCTCCACAAAGGTCAAGGCCAGCGCCGAGGGCGATCGCACGCTGCTGACTGGGGTCGCGGCGTTTGGTTCTGGGGCGCGTTACGCAGACTGGGCAGGCGTGGTCTTCAGCGGACCCAAGCCGGGCACCTTGGGTTTTTCGATGGCCGATTTGCACGGTCCGGGGGTGCGCATCGATGCCACCTGGGAGGCCATGAGCCTGCGCGCCTCTGCCACCGATCACCTCTACTACGATCAGGTGGCTGTGCCGAGTGATCGGGTGGTGCCATGGATGCCCATGTATCGAGCCTTGTTTCGCAACCCCGACTATGCGGTCATTCATCCGCGTTATCGCGAGGATTGGGTGGCGCTGTCGGTCTTGTGGCTGGGGGCGATGGCCACAGGCGTCGCCGAGATCTGCTTTGAAGAAACGGCTGGCGGCATCCGCGAAAGAGTGGCCATTTTCGGCACCAAGATGGCCGATCGACCCACTGTTCATGTGAACCTCGGCCGTGCGCGTGCGCTGATCAATGCCGCCACTGACACGGTGTACGCAGCAATGGCCGAAACCGATGCGCGAATTCAGGCGAAGGTCATACCCACTGAGGGTGACTATTTTCGGCAAACCTCGGCCGGCATGCAGGCCGTGCTGTTGTGCGATGAGGCGATGAACCTGGTGCTGCGGGTGCTCGGTGGCAATGGCCTGCGCGAAGGCACGGACTTCGAGCGGCGCTACCGGGATTTCCGGGCCATGCCGCTGCACATCAACGGGCATGTCGACCGCATCACCGAACAACTTGGGCGAATCAGTCTGGGGCTTGAAACCCAGAACCCGTTCTGAACGCTGCTGCTGTGGCGTCTTGACCCAAACAATTCTGAGCAGGCTTGTCTGGTCGGGCGAAGCCCCAGATCTCAAACTCGACCAATGGCTCAGGTCTCAGTCGATCTTCAGCCCGGTGGCACTGGCAACGCCTTGCCACTTTTCCATTTCCCGCCGCAGGAAGGCGCGCGACTCTTCCGGCCCGCCGGTCAAAACCCGCGCATAGATCCGCTCGGCGAAAGCCGCGGTTTCCGGCTCGTGATTGATTTCCGCAACAGCCGAAGCTAGGCGCTTGAGGACGTCTGGCGCAAGCTTGGCCGGCGCCACCAGCATGTAGCTGGCTTCGACCTCAAAGCCCTTCATGCCCAATTCGTCCAGGGTTGGGACATTGGGCAGGTCTTTGACGCGCGCCAGACCCGTCAGTGCGATCGCGTGCAGGCGATTGCCCTTGACCAGCGGCAAAGCGGTGGAAATGCTGCCGAACATCATGTCCACCACGCCACCGACCAGATCCACTTCGGCCGGACTGACGCCCTTGTACGGAATATGGGTCAGGTTCACGCCGGCCGTCACCTTGAACAGTTCAGCGGCCAGGTGGATCGAGGTTCCCATGCCGGCTGAGCCGAAGGTGAGTGGCGACTTGGCGGCCTTCGCCTCGCGCACCAGGTCCTGGATCGTGCGTATCTTCGACGTGGCGGGCACCACCAGCAGATTGGGCGTGGCCATGGTCTGGGCAATAGGGGTAAGGTCGCGTTCCCAGTCATACGGGTTACGCTTCAATGCCGCATTGACGCCAATGTAGTTCGCGCCCATGGCCAGGGTGTAGCCGTCACCGGGGCTTTGCGCCAGCACCTGAATGGCCAGGTTGCCGCCAGCGCCCATTCGGTTTTCAACCACGAAGGGTTGACCCAGTTTTTCCGATAGGCGCTTGGCATACAGACGGCCCAACTGGTCGGTGGCGCCACCGGGGGCAAAGCCCACCATCAACTTGACCGGCCGCGAGGGATATTCCTGCGCCTGTGCGCCCGTGCTGACCAGCCCGGACATTGCAAACAGCAGCAAGCCCGCGATGCGCACAGCTGCACGACTGTAGGTTGACGTCATGCTTGTCTCCGATTCGAATCGATGGTCGGCTTGCTGTGAGCGCAGCTGAGAATGACAAGCCCCAGTGGTGCGTCTTCGGGGGCTGCGGCGCAATCTTGACGATGCAGGCACCCAGATCGCCCAGGGCCTGCAGTTTCAACGGCCCCACACCTGCACAGCGTGGTCTCTGTTCAGACGCCTAAGGGTTCAGCCGGCGATCCTCTCAAGCAATTGTGGCTTTGCCACTTTGCTTGATCCCCAAGGGGGGGCGGCCGGCTTCGGCCGGCCTTGGGGCGCTCAGACGGATTTGGCTTTGAGTTCTTCGAGCTGTGCCTTCGCGCCAGCGGCCATGCATGACGCGTCGGAGGTCAG
Organism: Bordetella parapertussis; assembly: GCA_945878355.1. GTDB lineage: Bacteria > Pseudomonadota > Gammaproteobacteria > Burkholderiales > Burkholderiaceae_C > Pseudaquabacterium. The sequence goes on from CAMCTC010000004.1 coordinate 44,528, forward strand.
CATCACCATGTCGAAGCCGCGTTTCACCGCGCCAGCGGCGAAAGGCGCGGCGGCGCAGTGCATGACGCACTTGATGCCTGCTTTGTGTGCAGCCACGCGGATCTTGTCGCAGGTCGCGATATGCAGCGGGTCTGGATTGTCGGCGCGCGGGGCCAAGCCCAACGCGAAGGACAGATCGGCCGGCCCGATATAGACGGCGTCGAGGCCGGGCGTGGCGCAGATCGCATCGAGATTGGCGATGCCTTCCTTGGTTTCGATCATGGCCATGACGACGATCTCGTCGTTGGCGTTGGCAACGTAATCGGCGCCGCCGTAGAGTACAGCGCGCACGGGCCCGTTCGATCGCATGCCGACAGGCGGATAGCGGCAAGCGGCGACGGCTTTCGCAGCTTCCTCGGCGTTATTGACCAGGGGCACGATGATGCACATGGCGCCAAGGTCCAGGGCCTTCATGATCGCAGCGGGATCGTTCCATGCCACACGAACGACGGGGACTGTGTCGGTCTGCGAGATCGCTTGCAGCATGGGCAGAACGTCGCCCATCTCGGCTGTGCCGTGCTGCAGGTCGACGCACAGCGCATCGAAACCTTGGCGTGCCATCACCTCTGCGGTGTAGCCGTGAGCCACGGACAGCCATCCCAGCGTCGCGCATTTACCGTCACGCCACATCTGCTTGATCTTGTTTGGTCGCATCGTCTACCTCCGGTGTTGGTCATCGGAGGATAGCAAATTCATCCAGCCTTGTTTCTTCGCGCAAGCTTCGGTCTAGCGAAGCAGGTCAGCAGGCTATCCAAGTGGCTCCAAAGGGCGGCGCAGCCTGGTGCTCACGGCGCGTTGCGCTCGCTTGGCACCTGGCCTGCTGAGGGGTCGATCGCAAGGCCTCGAAGCACTGAGCTGACTCCGCTGCACAATCCTCCCAGCGACTGCTGATTCCGAGTCCGGCGCGCGCGACAGCGCAGTGCTCACAGCAGGTGCCAGTCCTGGCACTGGCCGGCGCTACCCAGTTGGGTGGCCGCTCTCACCTGACCTGTTTCGCCGCCGACGGTGTCTCAGGTCGCTTTTTTCCTCACTGCAACGGAGACACGCATCATGGTAAACACCGAGCTGTTCGATCTGACGGGCAAAGTTGCCCTTCTCACAGGCGCCTCAAAAGGCATGGGCAAGGCGATGGCGCAGGCCTTGGCGGCGCATGGCGCGCGGGTCATGATTTCGAGCCGCAAGCTCGATCAATGCCAGGAGACCGCCGATGCGATCAACGCGAGTTGCGGTGAAGAGCGTGCTTTCGCCTTTGCCTGCAATGCCGGGTACAAGGAGCAGTTGCAGTCGCTGGTCGACGCCACCCATGCCAAGCTGGGGCCCATCGACATCCTGGTCGGCAATGCCGGTGTCAATCCGTTCTACGGTTCGATTCTCGATATCCCTGATGAGGCGTACGACAAGGTCATGTCGACCAATGTCAAGTCCAACCGTTGGCTGGTCCAGATGGTGGCCCCCGACATGGTCGCCAAAGGCAGTGGATCGATCATGATCACCTCGAGCGTTGGTGCGTTCGGGCCCTCGTTGACCTTGGGCGCGTATGCGATCTCGAAGGTGGCCGTGATTGGCCTCGTGCGCAATCTCGCCGCTGAACTCGGGCCATCGGGCGTGCGTGTGAATGCGATCTGTCCCGGCCTGATCCGGACCGATTTCGCGCAAGCGCTGTGGGACAACCCAAGCGCCAAAAAGCGCGCCGAGGAGCAGATTCCGTTGCGCCGGCTCGGCGAAGCCGAAGACTTCAAAGGCATGGCGGTGTTTCTCGCCTCGGGCGCAAGCGCCTACGTGACCGGCCAAGCACTGACTGTTTGCGGCGGCAGTCACATGCGGGCCTGAGGCAGCGACAGCGGCGCGAGATCAAAGCCAGCCAGCGATTGGTTCCGGCGATCCAAGCAGGGCGACACAGCTGAAGTGAACACCCTCCAAAATCAAGCAGCGAGAGACCAAGCCATGTCCACGGTTCGATACGAAGTCCTCGAGCGCGTCGCCGAGATCACGCTGGATAGCCCGCCCGTCAATGCGCTCAGCGTGGAGATGATCAACGAGATCCTCGACGCGCTTCGTCGCGCCGCTGCTGACGAGTCTGTGCGCGCCGTCATCATCGCGAGCGCGCTGCCGCGCCGGTTCTGTGCGGGCCTTGATCTCGGCATCCTGCAGGGCGAATCCGGCCTCTCCCGCAAGTTTCTCGAGAAGCTCTACGTTGAGCTCGCCGATGTCCAACACAAGCTGGGCAAGCCTTCTATCGTCGCGATCGACGGCGCGGCGCGCGCAGGCGGTATGACGCTCGCGATCCAGTCGAACGTGATCATCGCTGGCGAGAGCTCCAGCTTTGGCTATCCAGAGATCGACATCGGCTTGATTCCGGCGATTCACTTCATTCACCTGCCTCGAATCATCGGTCGCCACCGCGCGTTCGAGATCCTGTTCTCAGGACGATCGTTCTCTGCCGCCGAGGCCGCGTCACTTGGCCTCGTGAGCCGCGTCGTTGCTGATGGCCAGGTGCTCGCCGAGGCGAGAACGATGGCGAAAATGTTCGCCAGCAAGCCGCCTGGCGCGATGAAACTGGGGCACGCGGCCTACATGCGATTCAATGACCTGGACTACCGGCGCGACATCGGGCACGTCGTCGAGAGTTTTTGCAATGCCGCGGCTGGCGCCGATGCGCAAGAAGGCATCAGCGCCTTCATCGAGAAGCGGGCTCCGAATTGGCGCTGACGCGCGCCGCGAGACTTTGCCTAATCGGTCGTCTCGTGGTACCGCTTGCCAGCGGTTTCGTGGCGAAGCTGCGGGAGTTCTGCAGCAAGCACCTCGCGGCCCACAAGCGCAGCCGAGTCGTCCGGGTAGTAGGCCAGCTCTGTAGCCGGATCACCAGCGATGCGTGTGCCCAGCAGCACGCGGGGTTTTGAGTAGTCATAGGACATCGCTCGGTGCAGCAGCGCCCGGTTGTCCCAAAGCACGGTTTCACCCGCCTGCCATTGATGCTGGTAGACGCGTGTCGGTTCAGACACTGCGAACTCGACCAGATGTTTGATCAGTGAACGGCTCTGCTGCCGATCAAGGCCTGGGATCGCGAAGGCATGGCGTGCCACAAACAAGTTCTTGACGCCGGTCTCCGGATGCCGCTTGACCAGTGGTCGCAGGTAGGCCTCGCCATGGTAGTTCGCACCGTCTTGCAAGGTCGGGAAGTCGCCAAGGTCGTTGGCTTGCGAGAACACGATCGAGTGGTAAGCGGCCAGGGGCTCGATGCGGGCCTTCGTTGCGTCGTCCAGGGCCGCATAGGCTGCGCGCATGTCTGCGAACTCGGTTTGTCCGCCTTCATCGGGCACCACGACCGCCGAGAGCATCGCGCACTTGCTGCTCAAGGGCTTGTAGGTTGAATCGGTATGCCAGCCCTCATTGCCGATGGCAGAGCGCATCCGCCGCGAGTTCACCTCGAAGATTTCGCCCCATGTGCCATCTGGGCGCCTTTCCTGGTTGGACAGCGGCATGGCACCGAATTCGAGTTCGCCAAAGCGTTTGCCGAAGGCGATGTTCTCGGCGTCAGTCAAGAACTGGCCAGGAAACACAAGGAATCCGTAGGTCAGAAAGGCCGCATGAAGCGTGGCGAACTGCGCGTCGGAGAGGTCGCGCAGCGACACACCCGTGAGGGTGGCACCAAATACCTTGTGCGGGATCGGAGTGATCGTGATGCCAGTCATCGCGGGTTACCTTTCACTGAAAATGCCAATAGTGGTTGCCGCTCGGCCAAGGGGTCAAACAGCGTCTCGAGCTCAGTCGATCCTGATGGACCTTTGATATTCAGCCCTCGAATCAACCGATGCTGCAGCCCGCTCAGACCCATGTCCATCCAAGCGCGGTTGATGCACCATTCGTCGTCATTGCGGATTGAGCGAGCGCTTGCGCAGCCGCCGCATGCCGAGCAGCCAGCGGTCGATGTCGTTGCCCTTGCGACGAACGTACTCCTCGACCTCCGGATGCGGTAGCACGTAGAAGCGCTCCGCGCGCAGCGCTTCGATCACGGTGCTCGCGAGTTGCTCGGGCTCGATGATCCCGTCGGTTTGCCCATCGCCCAAACGGCGTGGCGCCATTGCGGTGTTCACGCCTTGCGGACACAGCACCGACACCTTGATGCCGTCGTCGCCGTGGGTGATCGACAGGAACTCTGCGAACTTCACCGCGGCGGCCTTCGTCACGGAGTACGGACCTGAACCCAGCGCCGCGAGCAAACCGGCCGCTGACGCCGTGTTCAGCAGGTAGCCGCTGCCGCGTTCGATCATCTGCGGTAGCACCGCGCGCGCCGCGTAGAGGTGCGCCATCACGTGCAGGTCCCATTGCTTCTGCCACACCGCATTTGACGCGTCGGTCAGCACGCCTTGCCCGCCAGCGCCTGCGTTGGAACAGAACAGGTCGACCGGGCCGTGCAACTGCCGCGTCCGCTCAACGAGCGCGATCACCTGCGCTTCGTCGGTGACGTCGCAGGCCATGCCGTCGCAACCCAGTTCACCCGCCGCCTTCGCAACTGCTGCCGCGTCCAGGTCGGCCAGCATCACGCCTTTTGCGCCCTCGTCGAGAAACGCCCTAGCCATCGCGCGACCTATGCCGCCGCTGCCCCCAGTGATAACGACGACCTTGTCTTTCAACTCCATGTGTTCTCTCCCATCGCGAATGCGCGTCAGTTTATGGCGGATGCTGCGTTGTCCGATCAACGTGACTGAATCAGTCGCGTCGGCTCAATCAAGCGTGATTTTCGCAGCGCGAATGATGTCGCCGAGTCGCTTCTCTTCGCTGGCCCGAAAGGCCGTCGCCTCTTGCGTGCTGAGCCAGGTTGCGGTGGCGCCTCGGTCCATAAACTCCTGCTTCAAGCTGGCGCTCTCCAGTGCCTGCTTTGAGAACATCGAGATGCGTTCAACCACCGCTGCAGGGATGCCCGCAGGCCCTGCCAAGGAAGTCCAGGAACTGAGATCGTAGCCTGGCAGAAACTCCGATAGCGCAGGAATGTCCGGCACGACAGGGCTGCGGGCTCTGCTGGTAACGGCAAAGCCCTTGACTTTGCCAGGCTTGTACTGCATCAAACCGCCTGGAATATTATCAAACATCAAATGAACCTGGCCGCCGATCAGGTCGGTCATTGCCGGCGCCGCGCCTCGGTATGGCACATGGATCAGATCAACCTTGGCGAGCAGCTTGAACAACTCGCCGGCAAGGTGCAACGTGGTGCCAAGACCTGCTGAGGCGTAAAAATATTTACCAGGATTTTTTCGCAGTAATTCAATCAGATCAGGCACTGTGTTGACTGGTAGGCCTGAAAATCCGACCAGGAAGTTTGGCAGAGACCAGATGTTGGTGATAAAGGTGAAGTCCTTGGCGGAGTCAAATGGCAACTTGCCAGCCTTCAGTGTCGGGGAAATCGCGTGCGATGCGACGCCGCCCAGGCCCAGTGTGTAGCCATCGGGCGCCGAGCGAGCGACCGCTTCGACGCCAATGTCGCCACCGCCGCCACCGCGATTTTCGACCACGAACTGCTGACCCGTGAGCTCGCTCATCTTTGCGCAGAAAAGCCGCGACAGCGTGTCGGTTGCACCTCCGGCCGGAAACGGATTGATATAACGAACCGGGCGCGTCGGCCATGCAGCCTGGGCTCTAGATTCGCTGCTGAGGATAAACGGTGCCGACAGCAGCGTACCGAACTGAGCCAGTGCGGTCCGTCGGGAAGGATGGGTGGTGACCTGCTGCGTCGCAGGGCTTGCATCCGATCTTGCCAAACGAGCGTGAACCTTGCGGTCTTGATTTTTCATCGTGTCGTCCTCGGGTTGTAGATGTTTAAAAAAATTCTAGAATTCGCTCGATACTTTTTTTCTGAACTGATGCTAAGCCTTTTGCGCAACATCGGTTCAGGAGATCTCGGCCCGGACGATTCGCGCGCCGTCGGCCAGTGCCTTGAGCTTGCCGAAAGCGACCTCGCGAGGCAGGTACTTCATACCGCAATCGGGGGCTGGAATCAGGTTTTCGGGACGCACGTATTTCAAGCCAGCCCGGATGCGCTGGGCCACGGTTTCAGCCGACTCCACCCTCAGGTTCCCAAGATCGATCACACCCAACATGATCTTCTTGCCTGAAAGCTCGCTGAGCACGCCCAGGTCGAGCTGCGGTTGCGCTGCCTCGATAGAGATCTGTCGGGCATGGCTGTCGGCAAGCCCGGGCAGGAAGGAATAGCCTGTCGGCTTCTGGCCGTGCACGACCGCGGCGTAGCCGAAGCAAAGGTGCACGACGGTCGGCACCGTGATCCCCTGCAGCGCGCGGTTGATGACTTTGACCGCATAACGTTTGGCGGCCTCGGGGTCATTGCGTAGCCAGGGTTCATCGAGCTGGATGACATCCGCTCCGGCGGCCTGCAGATCCAGGGCCTCGGCGTTGACGGCAGCGGCCAGGTCCATCGCCATTTCCTCGTCATCCTTGTAGAACTCGTTCTTGGCTTGTTGTGCCATCGTGAAGGGGCCGGGCAGCGTGATCTTGGCGGCGAAGCCTGTGTTGCGTCGCAGAAATTCCATGTCACGGCGCTCGATCGGTTCGGTGCGGCGCAGCCTCGCCACCACCCGCGGCACCAGAGTTTCCGTACCGTTTCGCGCGCGGATCACGCCGGGCTTGTCGTTGTCCATGCCCTCCAGCGCGGTCGCGAACCGGTTCGAATAGCTCTCGCGACGCATCTCTCCGTCGGTGATGATGTCGATGCCGGCTCGCTCCATGTCGCGTATGGCCAGCAGCGTTGCGTCATCCTGCGCCTGCTCCAAGAATTCCGGCGCGACTCGCCAGAGCGCCTTGACCCGAGTGCGTGGCACCATCTTCGAGAGCATCTCCCGGTCAATCAGCCAATCGGGCTGAGGGTAGCTGCCCACGACAGTGGTTGGCAGCAGGTGTGTTGGCATGGGCATCGGGGGCTTCCTTGGGTGGGTCGATTCAACGTGGGCCGGACGGCGCTCAGGCCGCCGAGACGCTGGTGCTCAGGCCGCTGCCCGGGCGGGCGGCAGGCGAGCGCTTGACCGGTTGCCAGACCAGCAGGCGGCGTTCGAGAGACCGGGTCATCGCGTCATAGACGATCGACAACATCAAGATCAAGATGAGTGCCGCAAAGACCCGCGGGCTGTCGAGAATGGTTCGGTTCAAAGTGACCAGGTAGCCGATCCCCGCCGCAGCGGTGAGCATCTCCGCGACCACCACGCCGATGATCGCCAGCGCACCGCCCAGGCGCAGCCCGACGAAGACCGTGGGCAGGGCGGCCGGGATGATCACCCGAGTGAGCTGCTGTTGAAGCGTGGCACCCATGCTGCGTGCGGCGACCAGATACTGAGGGTCGATGGTGCGGATGCCGGCGGCAGTCGAGAGCATCACCGGGAAGAACGCGTAGAGGCCGGCAAAGGCGATCTTCGACTCCGAGCCGACGCCAAACCAGGCGGTGAACACTGGGTACAGGATCACGATCGGTACAGCGTACAAGCTCGAAAACACCGGTAGCAGCAGATTACGCATCCTGGCAAACCCGCCGACGATCGCCCCTAGCGTGATGCCGCCACCGCAGGCGATCAGCATCGACAGCGCCACCTCGCCCAGCGTCACGAGCAGCGCCGAACCGTAAATACGCCAATCGCTGACCAGCACCGCCAGCGTATTGGAAAGTGACGGCAGGAAGAGTTCAGGCAGCCAGCCTGCACGCGGGATGAGTTCCCAGCCGAGCAGGGCAGCGACCAGCATCGCCCGGCGCACCGACCGAGGTGAAGGCAGGCGGCGCGCGGTGGTCAATGGGGACTCCGAATCTGCTGCCAGATCCGTTCGCGCAGCCCACCGAACTTGTCGCTTGCCATCATCTCGTAAGTGCGAGGGCGTGGCAGGTCTATCGCGATCCGGTCGATGATTCGGCCCGGTCGCGCTGACATCACCAGCACCTCGTCGGCCAGGTACACGGCCTCGGTGAGGCTGTGCGTGATGAACACGACCGTCTTGGACGTGGTGGCCCAGATACGCAACAACTCATGGCCCATGGTCATGCGGGTCTGCTCGTCGAGAGCGGCGAAAGGTTCGTCCATCAGCAGCACTGGCGGATCCTGGACCAGGCCTCGAGCGATCGAGACGCGCTGTTTCATCCCGCCTGACAGTTCATGTGGATAGCGGTCGGCAAAGCCGTCCAGGCCTACCAGCGACAGCATCTGCAGCGCGCGCTGGCGCCGTGCGGTCTTCGGGTCTGCGCGCAGGCTCAGCGGGAACTCGACGTTCTGCGCAGCGGTCAGCCAGGGGAACAAGCTCGCTTCCTGGAACACGACGCCGACGCGGTTCGGGTCGGGTTGCGGCATAGGCGCACCGTGGCACAGCAACTCGCCCGAGGACTGCGAGCGCAGGCCGGCCATCATCATCAGCAGCGAGGTCTTGCCGCAGCCGCTCGGGCCAACGATGACGGTGAACTTGCCGGATTCAACCTGCAATGAGATGTCCTCCAGGGCCAGGACCTCGCCGTGAATGCCGGCATAAACGTGACTTAGCCGGCTGACCTCGATCGCCTTGGGTTGAGCGCGTGAATCGCCGTCTAGGTTCGCCAGTTGCTGCATCGTTCCTCCAGCCATCGAACCGACTCATTGAAAAGAATAGCAATCACCGAGAGCAAGACGATCCCGGCGAACAGTTGCGGCATCTGGAAGTTTTCACCCCAGTTGGCGATCAAGTGGCCGATGCCAGTGCGCGATGCGTACATCTCGGCAATCATCACCGCAGTGAAATTGAAGATCATCGAGATGCGAATTGTCTCGAGCAGCATCGGGAGCATGCTGGGAACATAGACGCGCAGGATCAGTTGCGTGCGGCTTGCGCCACAGGACCGGGCCACTTCGATGTATTCGGTCTTGACCGATTCGACGCAGGCGGCCGCACTCATGATCACGACAAAAGTCGTCGTGAAGGCTGCGTAAGCCACTTTCTGTGCAAAGTTGATCCCGAAGACCAGGATGAACATCGGCAGGAACACTGACTTCGGAATACTGAACACGTAGAACAGCAGTGGTTTGAAGATGTCCGCGAGGTAAGGCTTTTCCGCGATCAGCACACCGAGCAGCGTTCCCAGCGGGATGGCGACCAGAAACGCGACCGCGACCTCGGCCATGGTCACACCGATCGCATCGTGGACGTTGGAGCGGTGCAGCAGCTTCCAGAGCGTGGTGAGGACCTCGCTCAGTGGCGGCAGCAGCTCTGGGTTCATCAGGCCTGATCGAGGCAAGAACTCCCAGGTAGCGAGCAGCGCGAACAGCAGCGCTGCTCGCGCACTGGCCATGCCAAGCCTCGTCATGGCGTGGCCGGTTTGCAGCAGAGCATGATGCGTTGTGCTCGGTCTGGCTGATCAGACCGTGGGGACAGGCCGGAATTTGGTCGTGAAGATTTCAGCGACTGGCGCAAGGTTCTTCATGCCGATGAGCTGGCCCATCTCCAATGCACGCTCCATCCACTCGGTCTTGAATTCACCTGTAGCTGAGAGCTTCATGATGTTGCCGTCCAGTTCCGCGGCTGCGATCGAGTCCGGGATCTCGTCGATCTCGGCGATCAGTTGGATCGCTTCTGCGCGGTTGACCGGATTGCGCAGAAATCCAACCCCACCGTACAGCGCGTTCAAGGCCTTTTGCAACACGGGGCCGTTGCCGGCGATGAACTTGTCCGATGCGATCCATGAGCCGGTCGAGTGGGGCGGCACAAGTTCACCGAAATCAGCGATGGAGCGAGCCTGTTTGGCCTGCAGCACTTTGTAGGTCAGCGGAGAATAGAGCACGGTTGCGTCGATGTTGCCGCTCAGCAAATTCGGCACCAATCCGCCGCCGCCCAGCGGAACGCGGGTGAATTGGATCTTGCGGTCTGCCATGACCCAGAGCGCCAGCATGTCGGTGCCGGATCCGGCCGATGTGATACCGACTTTCTTGCCGGCAAGATCGGCCAGGGTCTTGATCGGGGAGTCGGGTTTGACCACCAGTTGCCAGCCGTAATAGCCAAGGACGCCGTTGCCCACGCAGCGCGCCATGACGCCTTTGGTCAGGCCCGCCGCCACGCTAGAAGTCGAGTTGAAAACGATGTCGGCTGCGCCAGCTGCAAGGGCCTCAAAGCCCTCGGCGCCGCCGCGATAGACCGTGATCTCGGCTTGCAGACCTTCCTTGTCGAACAACTTCTTGCGTAGAGCAGTCTCAGCGATGATCGTTGGAAAGTAGGTCTTGGTCGGCACGCCGATCCGCACAACGGGCCGCGATTGCGCCCGCACAAGGCCGGGTACCGCCAGGGCGGCTGTCGCGCCCAAGGTGATGGCGCGTCGCAGCGGGTCGGGGCTGGTCCGAGCGGGTGTCGGAAGGGCTTCGCGGCGCATGAAGAGTCTCCTTGTAGATTGGCCAGTCTTTGCGGGTGACGATGACAGAAGTTTCGTCTGATGCAGTCTTGCATCGCGTATGAAATTCAGACGGAAAAGCAAACGTCATCATGCCATCTATCGCCACTTTGACTCGGGTGAATACCCGCTATTTCCAGAGCCGCAACGCGCAGGTCCATGCCGCCGATGTCGCATTGCACCGGTTTCAAGTGGCGATCGAGCAAGCGAAAATTGGCGGCGATTGGCGGGCATAGAAAAACCATCAATCGATGGTTTAAAGGCGCCTCGGTCGCGTTCGCGATCAGGTCAAACCCTGACAGCGCCATGCCGCGTCTGTCTCGGGAACTGTCCAACCCGGCGCCATAAAATGCTTGGAACCAAAAGCGAAGGATAGGCACATGGCTGGACCGAAAGAAGTCAATGCTGAGCTGATTGCGAGCCTGCCGGACACGGGGCCGGTGATCATGGTCAACATGCTGAAGCTGCGCGACCGCGCGGCGTACAAGCGCTACAGCGAGCTGACCATGCCGTTGATCAAGGCTCGCGGCGGCACTGTGCTCTGGGCAGGTGACGGCGAAGCGGTGGCTTACGGTGACCCTCAAGCCGATCATTGGGACTATGTGGTCTTGGTGCGCTATCCATCGCGCCAGGCCTTCCTCGACATGACGCGCTCGCCCGAATACGCGGCAGCGAACCTGCATCGTGAACAGGCTGTGACGAAACACCTCATCGTTGCCAGTACTGAAACCTACTCCAAGCTGATGCCGAAGTGAGGGTGATGGCGGCTTGGGCGCTTTATCGCCGCCGCCTCACTCAGGGCCACACGATGCGTTCGATGGCCTGCGGCCGCGCGGCAATTCATCTCGATGAGCCGTGAACAGGTGTCGGCATCACTTTGTGGCAAGCCTACGCGCCGCATCGCCGCCTGGTCGATCGCCAGGATCACCGCCGGCCTGCGCGGCAAGCGGTCCGCCACAGGCGGTGTGGTCGCTGCCATAACCCCTGTTCACTGCGGATCGCAATCGGCGGTGTTACCGTCGGATGCCCTCGCCAAGAACCCAACCGATAAAGGCGTCATCACCATGTACCCTTTCACCTATCAGCGCGCGACCGGCTTGGCTGAGGCCGTCGCCGGCCTGAAAGCCGACCCGCAAGCCAAAGCGCTAGCCGGCGGCATGACACTGCTGCCTTCGATGAAGCATCGTCTGGCCGCGCCCTCCAGCCTCATCGACATCGCCCGTCTGGCCGAATTGCGCGGCATCCGTCGCGATGGCAAAAGCCTTGTCGTGGGTGCTGCGACCCGGCACGGTGAACTCATGGCCGATCCGATCGCGCAGTCCGCGATCGCCGCACTCGCCCGTCTGGCCGGTCTGATCGGGGACCCCCAGGTCAGGGCTCGCGGTACGCTCGGCGGTTCGGTGGCCAACAACGACCCGGCGGCCGACTACCCGGCGGCCGTGCTGGCCTGCCGCGCGCAGATCGTCACCGACCGGCGCAGCATTGCGGCCGACGATTTTTTCCAGGGCATGTTCACGACGGCGCTTGCGGCCGATGAGTTGATCACCGCCATCCGCTTCGAGTGCCCGCGCCGTGCCGCCTATGCCAAGTTTGCGCAGGCCGCCTCAGGCTACGCGATGACCGGCGTGTTCGTGGCGCAGTTCGATGACGCGGTGCGCGTGGCAGTCACTGGCGCCGGCCCTGGTGTTTTCCGCTGGGAAGCCGCTGAGCGGGCGCTGTCGGCCGATTTCTCGACCCGCAGCCTGGCTGCGCTGTCGATGCCGGCCGACGGGCTGAACGCTGACCAGCATGCACCGGCCGACTACCGGGCGCACCTCGTCAAACTCATGACCCTGCGGGCCGTTGTCGACATCATCGGCGCGACCGCTTAAAGCCCAAGGACATCCGATGAAGATCGAACTCACCGTCAACGGCCAGGCACGCTCGGTGCACTGCGAAGAGCGCACGCTGCTGGCCGACCTGCTTCGCGATTCCCTCGGCCTGACCGGCACCCATATCGGCTGTGACACCAGCCAGTGCGGTTGCTGCACCGTTCACCTGGACGGCCAGGCGGTCAAGTCCTGCACGCTGCTGGCGGCTCAGGCCGACGGCTGCGACATCGTCACGATCGAAGGCCTGGCCAAGGGCGAGCGCTTGCACGCGGTGCAGCAGGCGTTTTCAGCCTGTCACGGCCTGCAGTGCGGCTTTTGCACGCCGGGCATGATCATGGCCAGTGTCGACCTCCTCAAGCGCCATCCTGACCCCACCGACGAGCAGATCACTGAAGGTCTGGCCGGCAACCTGTGCCGCTGCACCGGCTATGTGAACATCGTCGCTGCGGTCAAGACGGCGGCCCTGCAGATCAATGCGGGCGCCAGCCAAGGGGCGCGCTCATGAACACGATCATCGATCCCCGCCACAGCGAACTGGTCGCATCCCGCCATGAGGATTTGCGTCTGGTCACAGGCCAGGGCAAGTACACCGCTGACTGGAACCTGCCCGGACAGCTCCATGCTTGCATGGTCCGATCGGATCGTGCTCATGCGCGCCTGGTCTCGGTAGATCTCGCCGGCGCCATCGCGTCGCCCGGCGTGGTCACGGTGTTGACCGCATCGGATGTCGCCGAAGCCGGTTTTCACGAGATCCCGTCCGGCATGGCGCTGACCGGCGCCGATGGCAAGCCGCAGGTCAAATCCCCGTTGCCCCTGCTGGCCACCGACCGGGTGCGCTTCGTCGGCCAGCCAATCGCGATGGTGATTGCCGATACCGCAATGGCCGCACGCGATGCCGCCGAGCAGGTGCTGGTGGACTACGAAGAACTGCCGGCCGTCGCCTCGATGCAGGCCGCGCTCGCCGCAGGCGCTCCGCTGCTCCACGAAGGGCATCCCGGCAATGTCGGCCTGGTCTTTGAAACAGGCAATCGTGCCGCGGTGGACGCCGCATTCGCGAAAGCTGCCCGCACCACCACGCTGCGCGTGCACAGCCAGCGCCTGATCGGTGCGCCTATGGAGCTGCGGGCTTGCTTGGCGGCTTACGACGCCAAACGCGAGCACTTCACCATTTACACCCCGACGCAAGGCATGCTTGGCATGCGCTCTTCATTGGCAGCCGTCACGGGTCTTGATGCCAACCGCATCGAGGTCGTGGCTCAGGACGTCGGAGGGTCCTTCGGCCTGCGCGGCGGCCCCTACGCCGAACATGCGCTGGCGATGCTGGCCGCGCGCAAGCTCGGTCGACCGGTGAAATGGGTGGGCTCGCGCAGCGAGGTTTTCACCAGCGACTGGCACGGCCGAGCGCTCACGATCGAGGCCAGTGTCGCGCTCGACGCCGACAACAACATCCTGGCGTTCCGGTACGAAAACGAGGCCGACCTGGGCGCCTACAGCTGCTACTGGCAGTCGATGATCGGCACCAAGAACATCACCGTCACCATGGGCGGTGTCTACAAGGTACCGGCCCTCTACGCCCGCTCCACGCTGGTCTACACCAACACCGTTCCGGTGTCAGCCTACCGAGGGGCGGGTCGCCCCGACATCGCCTATGTCATCGAGCGGCTGATGGACCAGGCGGCGGCCGAGCACGGGCTGGACCGGGTGATGCTGCGCCGGCGCAATTTCATCCCGCCTAGCGAATTCCCCTACACCACGGCCAATGGCACGGTTTACGACTGCGGCGAGTTCGCGCAGGTGATGGACAAGGCACTCACGCTGGCCGACTACGCCGGGTTCGCGGCACGCCGACAGGCGAGCGAAGCGCGAGGGCGGCTGCGCGGCATCGGTTTTGGCTGCTATCTCGAGGCCTCGGGCGCGGGCGGTGCTCCCAAGGACGCGGTTTCGGCCATGTTCCGGGACGACGGCCTGATTCACCTCTACGGCGTCACCGGGCCGTCCGGCCAGGGCCACGAGACCTCGTTTGCCCAGATCGTGTCGGATGGCCTGGGCGTGCCCCGCGAGCTGATCCGCTACCACGCGAGCGACCCTGAGCATGAACTGATGGGCAACGGCACCGGCGGTTCGCGCTCACTGTATGGCGCGGGTAGCGCGTTCAAGGTGCTGGTGGGCAACCTGATCGCGCAGGCCCGCCCGCACGCCGTACGGGCGCTGGCTGCGCCTGAGGCAACGCTCGAATTCCGTGACGGTGCCTTCCATGCGGGCGAGCATCACATCAGCCTGCTCGATCTGGCCCGGGCACTGCGGGGGCCCTCGCCCCATCCGCTGGACTGCGGTGGCGAGTCCACCTCAGGCACCACCTTCCCCAACGGCTGTCATGTCGCCGAAGTCGAAATAGATCCAAGCACCGGCGTGACCGAGGTGAGCGCCTACACCGCGGTTGATGACCTGGGCTACGTGGTCTCGCCGCAGCTCGTGCAGGGCCAGGTTCATGGCGGCGTGCTGCAGGGCGCAGGCCAGGTGTTCGGCGAGCATGCGATCTACGATGAAGAGTCGGCGCAGCTGTTGTCAGGCAGTTTCATGGACTACGTGATGCCGCGCGTGGGCTGGGTGCCCAACATTCGCACCGATTACCACCTGGTGCCCACCAAGCTCAATGCACTGGGCGCCAAGGGCGTTGGCGAGTCGGGCTGCTCGGGCTCGCTGCCCGGCTTGGTCAATGCGATGAGCGATGCCTTGCGCCGCGTCGGTGTGCCGCCTATGGATATGCCATTCACACCGGCCATCGTGTGGCGGGCACTGCAATCGGCCGGAGAACCCAAATCATGAGCCAACGCGTGATCGCCAGCCAGTTTGGCGACATCATGGATTCGGAGCTCGCCCAGGCCCTGCCTGCGGTCGAGTGGTTGAAACTGCCACCCGGTGCCCCGGCCAGCCTGCCCCCGGAAGTCGAAGTGCTGCTGGCGGCGACCTTTCCGAACGATCCGGCCTCGCCGGCGCGTCAGCGGCCCGCCGGCTGGCCGTTTTCGCTGAAATGGGTGCAGGTGATCTCCGCCGGCATCGATTCCTATCCACCCTGGCTGTTCGAAGTGCCCAAGGTGAGCACGGCGCGCGGCGTCGCGGCCGAACCGATCGCCGAATACGTGCTCGCCGCGATTTTCGAGCACGCCAAGAAAATGCCGCGCCTGTGGATAGATGGCCCCGAGCAATGGAAGCAATCGAGGCTGGGCATGGTGCGTGACACCACGCTGGGCATTGTGGGGGTGGGTCCGATCGGGCTGGCGCTGGCTACCAAGGCGATGGCGCTGGGCATGCGGGTGCAGGCGCTGCGCCGCTCGGATGCGCCGTTGACAGTGCCTGGCATTGAGCGGGCCACCAGCCTAGGGGCCATGTTCGCCGAATGCGACCATCTGGTGCTTGCCGCACCGGCCACCCGCGAGACCCAGCACATGGTCAACGCCGCGGTGCTGGCGCAGGCCAAACGCGGTCTGCACCTGATCAACATCGGCCGCGGGGCGCTGATCGATCAGGATGCGCTGCTCAGCGCGCTGGATGCGGGCGCAATCGCGCGCGCCACGCTCGATGTCACCGATCCGGAGCCCTTGCCGGCCGGCCACCCGCTGTATGCCCATCCCAAAGTGCGGATCTCGCCGCACACCTCGGCGATCTCCAGCTACATCCGCGAGGCGCTGATCGCGAAGGTGAAACGCAATCTGGCGCGGTTCGAGGCGGGGCAGGACCCCGAAGACCTCATCCGTGGCGATCCTGACTGAGGGCTGCGGCCTTGCGCAACAGGGGTACGGTGATGGGCAACAGATGCCAGAGTAGAGGCCATTCGAGCCTATTCAGACTGCCTGACGAGGTGCTGGTGGCGAACCGGTATGCCATGGACGCGAAGCAGCGGCAACGCGTGAAGCCTTGCGGTTTTTCCTGGACAGTGGGCAATACGAGCCGCGCCGACGACAGATGAAGGCCATCGTCTGCCGCGGCTACGGCGGCATCGCTGACGCTGCCGTCGAGACGCTTGAACCGCTGCCGATGCCGCCTAGCGGCGTTCGCATCGCGGTCCACGCGGCCTGCGCAAGCTTTGCCAGCCTGCTCGTGATGCAGGGCAAGCACCAGAACCGCGCTGAGCCGCCATTCACGCCCGGGACCGAAGTAGCCGGCGTGGTGATGGAGGTCGCGCCCGGCGTCACGCTGTTCAAGCCAGGCGACCGCGTGGCCGCCGCGGTGCGCTCCGGCGGTTATGCCGATGAAGTCGCTACGTCAATCGACACAGTGTTTCACCTGCCTGACGGCATTTCTTTCGAGGCTGGTTCGCAGTTTCCTTCGGTCTACGGAACGGCCTTCGCGGGGTTGGCTTGGCGCGCCAGGGTGCGCGACGGTGAAACAGTGCTCGTGCATGGCGCAGCCGGTGGAAGCGGCGTCGCCGCTGTGCAGATTGCCAAGGCACTCGGGGCTCGCGTCATCGCATCGGCCGGTTCGGCGAAAAAGCTAGCAGCTGCGCGCGCCGATGGCGCCGACGAAACGCTGAATCATCGTGACGGCGCGCTGCGTGACCAGGTGCTTGCGCTGACCGCAGGCCGCGGCGTCGACGTCGTGTACGACCCGGTGGGCGGCGAGATGTTTATCGAGTCGCTGAGATGCATGGCGCCTGAAGGTCGTCTCGTCTCCGTCGGCTTCGCTGCGGGTTCGATACCCGAGGTGCCCGCAAACATCTTGCTCGTCAAGAATCTGGACGTGATCGGGCTGTACTGGGGCCACTACCTCAACTGGGGCCGCCAGCCCGCTGGGCAACTGCTGCTGGACCAGGTGCGCGCGGCGTTCTCGACGATGTTTGACTGGGCACTCGAGGGCAAACTCGCGCCGCGCACGTACCGCAGTTTCCCACTGGAAGAATTCGCTGCGGCGCTCGACTTGATTTCGTCGCGTGAAGTGATCGGCAGGGTGGTGTTTCTGCCGCGCGCTGGCCAGCATCTGAGTACCATCCGATGCTCGCACCCGATGGGGTGATACGCTGGGCTGGAGTGCCTGAACTTCATCTGCCGCTATAAACTTGAGTCCATGAGTGAATCAAGGCACTCGATCGTTTTCAATTGGCAGAACGCGAGCGTCCAGCCATCCCAGATTGCGCGGCGACCTTGAACTTGGCCGATTTCGGCGGTTTGGGTCGGCTCTGAGTGGCACTCAATTTCTCCTGCGATGACGATCTATGACCTGCCGGGTCATTGTGGTCGCGTCGAAAGAGAATTAGGACTGCCGCTGGTCTATCCGCCTGATGTGATCGAGGGCGCGCCGCAGAACGACCAGATTCGGTTCAGCATCTGGTCAGTGAGCGCTGATGTGCTCCAGCAGCAGGGCTGAGGTCTGATCGGGGAACTGGTCGACGAGGAAATGCCCTGCACCTTCCATTTGCACAAAGCGGTAGGAGGCCTGCACGTAGTCGCGCGTGAGGGAGGCGGCCACGCGTCCCACGGTCGCGTCCTCGACGCCCCAGACATAGAGCGTCGGCACGCTGATTTTCGGAACGGCGCTGGCCGAGAGCGAGCCGGCGCGATACCAGTTCATCGCGGCCTCGATGGCGCCGGGCTCCATGAGCGCGCCGACATAGACATCGGCCTGCGCTGCAGGGACACCCTGGTTGTGCAGCGCATTGCGCAGCGGCTTGAGTTCTGCCGCCCGCATCCGGGCGATGGCGTCGGTCTCGCGGAAGGCGCGGTGATGACGGGAGCGTTCGGCCTGTGCGGCGTCTTCCTTCATGGCCCGGATGAACGCTTCGGGATGTGGCCGCGAAAGGATCGACAAAGAGCGCAATCGTTGCGGATGGTGTGCTGCGATGAGCCAGGAAATCTGTCCGCCCCAGTCGTGACCCACGAGATGAAACTTCGGGGCGCCCATGGCGTCCATGAGTGCGAGCGCATCAGCGACGATCAGGTCCGTGGCGTAAGCGCTTTCTTCCGCAGGCCTTGCGCCAGATGAATAGCCGCGCTGGTCGAGCGCTATCGCGCGATAGCCCGCTATTGCGAGTGCCTTGATCTGATGACGCCACATGTGGCGCGTTTCGGGGAAGCCGTGCAGGAGCAGGACTGGCGTTGCGTTCTCGGGGCCATCGAGATCGACCGTGAAGTCCAGTTCGCCTAGCCCTGCCCTTGGTCCACAAAAATAGCTGGACAAATTTTCTCGCACAGCCTATCTTCCGGAATGGAAGCACAAAACCAAATCAAGCGGACTCTGTCTCAGCCTCAGGCGATTGACGTTGTCCGGCGATTGTTGACCGACGGGGCGCATACAACACGGTCCGCTCTTGCTCAGGCCGCGTGCGACCACTTCGGCTTTGTCGACGCCCGTGGCCGGGCTCAAACTGCGGGGTGCGTCAAGGCGCTGCGCGAACTTGAGACGGTCGGCCATTTTGCGCTGCCTACCGTCGCACCGTCCGGTCGCGGATTGGGCAAGACCGCCAGGCGTCTTGATTCTCCCGTCCCAGTCCCGCTGAATGTGCCCGCCAACGCCGGCGAGGTTGCAGCACTTGCGTTGATCAAGGTCCACTCCCTCGATCAGATGCGCCTATGGAACGAGATGATGCTGTGTGAGCATCCCCAGGGTGCCGGTCCCCTGGTGGGCGCGCAGGTGCGCTATCTGATCGCCTCTGACCACGGCTGGCTGGGCGGACTGGGGTTCTCTGCCTCGGCGCTGCGGCTGGCCGATCGTGACGAATGGATCGGCTGGGACGCCGCCACGCGCGGGCAACACCAGCACCGCGTCGTCGGCATGAGCCGCTTCCTCATTCGGACTTCGGTGCGTTGCCACAACCTGGCTTCGCGCGTGCTGGGCATGGCGTGTCGTGGCCTGGCCGAGGATTTCCAGGCCCAGTACGGATACCGCCCCTGGCTGCTCGAGAGCTTCGTGGACAGCGAGAACTTCGCGGGCACCTGCTACCGGGCCGCGAACTGGCTGGCCATCGGACAGAGTCAGGGCCGAGGCCGCCAGGACCGCCAACATCTGCGCACCAAGTCCGTCAAGGACATCTTCGTGTATGCGCTTGAGCCGCAGTTTCGTGAGCTCATGGGCGTGGCCCCACCGCCTCCGCCGGTGGCGCTGGGCATCGGTGAAGGTCTGGATGACGCCCAGTGGGCCGCCAATGAGTTTGGCGGCGCCGACCTCGGTGACCTGCGACTGGGCCAACGCCTGGTGCACAGTGCGGCCGCGCTGGCTGCGATGCCCGGGCGAGCGTTCTGCGGTGTGGCACAGGGCAATGTGGCGGCCACCAAGGGCTACTACCGGCTGATCGACAAGCCCGACGACTCGCCGCTGACCATGCAGGCGATCCTCGAGCCGCACCGCGCACGCACCGTGCAGCGCATGCGGGCGCAACCCACGGTGCTGTGCATCCAGGATGGCAGTGATCTGAACTACTCGGGGCTGGCGCAATGCGAGGGTCTGGGCTCCATCGGCACCAACCAGACCGGTGCCAAGAGTGGCGGGCTGCACCTGCACTCGACCCTGGCCGTGAGCACCGACGGCCTGCCGCTGGGCGTGCTGGGGGTGCAGTGCAGCGCGCCCGTTGCCAGACCCGAACAAGATGAGCGCACAGCGTGCGACATCCCGATCCAGGAGAAGAAGACCTTCTCCTGGATCCAGGGACTGCGCGAGTGCGTCGACGTAGCCCGGCAACTGCCCGATACGCGTCTGGTGTGCGTGATGGACCGAGAAGCTGATTTCTTCGAACTGTTCGACGAGCAGCGCAACATCGCCAGCAAGGGCAGCGCCCGCGTCGATTTGCTCGTGCGTGCTAAGCACGACCGCGCCACCTCGAAAAAAACCGCCAACAACACCGCCAAAAACACCGCCGGCCCGTCCCATCTGTTCGACAGCGTCAGACGCACTCCGGTGCGCGGTCGCGCACAGCTTGACGTGCCACGCCAGAGTGCCCGGCCGAAAAAGAGCAAGCAAAAGGCCCGTGCCGGGCATCCGCGGCGCACCGCGCAGGTCGCAGTGCGATATCGCAAAGTCGAGTTCCGTCCACCGGCCAGCCACAGTGCCAAGCAAGCCATCACGCTGTGGGTTGTGCATGTGGCCGAATCGCGACAGCCTCGCCATGCTGAGCCCCTCGAGTGGTTTTTGCTGAGCACGCGAGAGATCACATCGGTCGAGCAGGCGCAGGAATGCTTGCGCTGGTATTGCCTGAGATGGCGCATCGAAGACTGGCATCGCGTGCTCAAGAGCGGCTGTCGAATCGAGGCCCTGCAGCACAAGACAGCCGAGCGGCTCAAACGCGCCATCGCCATCAACCTCGTCATTGCATGGCGAATCATGCTGATGACGCTGTTGGGCCGGCAATGCCCAGACCTGGCTGCCGAAGTGTTGTTCTCGGATATCGAAGTCGAGGTACTGCGGGCGTACGCAAAAAAAACGAACTCGCCCGCCCGTCCTGCTAGGCGAGGCAGTGCGTCTAGTCGCCCGCTTGGGCGGCTATCTCGGTCGCGCCAGCGACCCACCCCCGGGGCACCAATTGCTGTGGCAGGGCTACAGACAACTCCAGGCAATGTGTGACGGCTATTCGCTCAGACCGTGACGGCATTGCTGAAATTGTGGGGCAAGGGCAGTGCTAGGCACTGAACCGCTGGCCGCGATGGCGCTGGTGTTTCCGTTCGCGATGCTCACCGGCATGATGTCGGCCGGCGCGATGGGCGGCGGCGTGTCGTCGGCGATCAGCCGCGCACTCGGCGCCGCCGATGTCGAACGGGCCAGCATGCTGGCCCAGCACGCTGCCGTGATCGGCGCCTGCGCCGGCGCGATCTACACCGTGCTGATTCTCATCGCCGGCCCGGGGCTCTACCAGTTGCTCGGCGCGCGCGACGCGGTGCTCGGGCAGGCGATCGGCTATGCCAACGTGCTGTTCTGCGGCGCCATCCTGGTATGGCTGAGCAACTGCCTGGCAGCGATCGTGCGCGGCACCGGCAACATGCGCGTGCCCTCGGCCGCCATCCTGGCGAGTTCGGCCCTGCAGATCGCCCTCGGCGGCGCGCTCGGCCTGGGCATCGGACCGATCCCGCGCTATGGCATGGTGGGCGTGGCGATCGGCCATGTTCTGGCCATGGCCGCGATGGTCGCGTTCCTGTACTGGTATCTCGCAACCGGACAAGGCCGCCTGACACTGCGGCTGCGCAACATGCGCCTGCAGTGGCCGATGTTCGCCGACATCCTGAAGGTCGGGGCCCTGGCCTGTCTGTCGCCGGTGCAATCCGTGCTTGCGGTGCTGATCTTCACCGGGCTGGTCGCCCGCCTCGGGGTCTTGCCGCTTGCGGGCTATGGCATCGGCCAACGCCTGGAGTTCCTGCTGATCCCGATCGCGTTCGGCATCGGCGTGGCCGCGGTGCCGATGGTGGGCATGGCGATCGGCGCAGGCCAGGTTGCACGTGCGCGAAAAGTGGCCTGGACGGCCGGCTTGGTGTCGGCCTTCAACCTCGGCATCGTGGGGGCGGTGGTGACGCTGGCACCCGACCTGTGGGCAGGGCTTTTCACGTCTGACGAACAGGTACTGGGGCCGGCGCGCGAGTACCTGCGCCTGGCCGGTCCGGCATTCCCCTTGTTCGGCCTGGGGCTGACGCTGTACTTTGCGTCGCAGGGCTCGGGCAAGGTGTTCGGCCCGGTGCTGGCCTCGACATTGCGCCTGGTGGTGGTCGCCGTCATCGGCAGCTGGCTGGTGGGCCGCAACGCGCCCGCCAGCCACTACTTCCTGCTGGTGGCGCTCGCAATGGCGGTCTATGGGCTGTCCACAGCGCTGGCCATCAAGCTCACGCGCTGGGGCCCACCGGCGGCACGCTGAGGCCTGGGGCCTCAGCGCGACCAGGCGCCTTCAGCCCGGTCGTCTTCAGCCCGCCCGCCTTGTGCCTTTGGCGCGCGCCATGAACTCGACCGCTTCGGGCCGCTCGTGCAGCCAGCCGGCCCAGCGCTTGGCGACCTTGGCGATGCGCTCGGGCTCGACGCCGAGCTGAGACATCGCGACGCAGCCGTTGACCGACTCGTGGTAGCTCTCGATCAGCCCGCCTCGAAACACGAAGCGGCTCATGCCGTCGATCAGCACGGGGCGGCCGGCATAGCCTGCCACCGTCGACGTGAAGCTCGACAGCGACCAGGCATAGCCGGTGCCGCCAAGGCAGACCGGGTCGAACATCTCCCAGCGGTAATCGGGCCCGGCGTCTCGGTGGAACACGTTCTGCATCATGTGCGCGATGTCCTGGCGTCCACGGTGCGGGCCGTAGATGTAGTCGTGGTAGACGGCGTCTTCGGTGAAACAGTCCGCAAACGCGGCGCCGTCGCCGGCTTCGGCTGCGCGGGTGAAGCGCTCTAGCAGTTGGGTGAATTCGGCTTGGTCCATCGTGGCGGTCCTGGTGGCGGGTGGTTGAACTCGGTGGCGGGCGACGTGCCCGGCCGATGTCGCGCAGCCTACACCAGCGCGTCAACCCCGATTGCCTAAGGTCCGGCCAAGCTGGTAGCCTTCGCTGAACCCCTCAACGAGACCCACCATGGCCCGCATCCCCTACTTCGACCCTGCCCTCGCCACCGACCGCGCCGCCAAGGCCTACGCCAAGCTGCCCGACCTCAACATCTTCCGGATGCTGGGGCATTCTGGCGACATGCTGGCCGGATTCAGCCGCTTCGGCGGCTACCTGCTCAACCTGACCAGCCTGGACCCGGTGCTGCGCGAGATCGCCATCGTCAGGGTTGGTGTGCTGTCCAAGGCCAGCTACGAGGTGTTCCAGCACGAGGCGATCTCCAGGCGCCTGGGCATGTCCGATGCGCTGATCCAGGCGATCCACGAAGGCCCGGACGCGGCCGCGTTCGACGAACGCCAACGGCTCGTGATGCGATTCACCGACGACGTGGTCCTGAACGTTCGGGCCAGCGACGCGACCTTTGTCCCGGCGCGCGAAGCCTTGGGTGACAAGGTGCTGCAAGAGCTGACGGTGATCATCGGCTTCTACATGCTGGTCTCGCGCTTTCTCGAGACCTTCGACGTCGACATCGACGAGGGCGACCTGCCCAGCGTCAAGGTGTCGGGCGATCAGACGCCGCCGGTGACGAGCCGCTGAAACGGCCGGATTCGGCCGCTGCGCTGAGCGGCCGCGTCAGTCGGGCCTGATCTTCGCGCGCGCGATCACCGGCTTCCAGCGCTGCTGCTCGGCTTCGATGAAGCGGGCGAACTCTGCAATGCTGCTGCCGACCACCAACGCGGCCTCGCTCTCGAGCAGCTTGGCGGCCGCGGGATCGCGCACGGCCTTGGCCGCCGCAGCGGCAAGCTTGTCGGCATGCGCTTGCGGCAGCGAGGTCGGCGCCAGCATGCCGTACCACTGGGTCATCTCGAAACCCGGGAAACCCTGCTCGGCCACGGTCGGCACATCGGGTAACTGCGCCAAGCGCTGGGCGCTGCCGGTGGCGATGCAGCGCAGCTTGCCGGCCTTGATGAACTGCATCACCGCCGGCGCGCCGACGGCCGCAGCGTCGAGCCGCCCGCCCATCAAATCGGTCAGCTGCGGACCGGTGCCTCGGTAAGGCACGTGCAGCATGAAGGTGCTGCTGGTCATCTTCAGGTACTCGATGGCCAGGTGCCCGGCGCTGCCGTTGCCGGCCGAGCCGTAGTTCAGCTGGCCGGGCCTGGCCCGGGCCAGCGCAAGGAACTCTGTCAGGTTCCTGGCCGGCAGGTCAGGCCTCACCACATACAGGCTGGGCACCTTGGACAGCAGCGAGATCGGCCTGAAATCCTTGGCCAGGTCATAGGGCAGCTTGTCAAAGATGAAGGGGTTGACCGCCAAGGTGCCGATGTGGCCCAGAATCAGCGTGTGCTGGTCGTCAGCGCGCGCGACCTCGCCCATCGCGACGTTGCCGGCACCACCGGGTTTGTTGTCGACGAACACGCTCTGGCCCAGCAGCTTGGCCAGTTCGGCGGCGGTCGCGCGCGCGACGATCTCCGAGCTGCCACCGGGCGCAAACGGCACGACAAAGCGGATCGCCTTGTTCGGCCAAGCTGCCTCGGCCCGGGCCGGGAACAGGCTGGCCGCAGCGGTCGCGGTCGCCAGGCTGATGGCTTGGCGGCGGGTGAGGTGGTCTCGGTTCATCGGGCTCCCTGGTGTACGGTGACGGCCGCGCAATGCGCCAACCCGGCGCTCAAACGCCGCGAAAGCCAGGCCGCGAAGCCAACCCGACGCTCAGCCCTGCAGCCCCGCGAAGACATGCTGCACGTCTTCGTTGGCATCGAGCGCGGCCAGAAAGGATTCGACTTCTTCGAGCTGTTCAGCACTCAGGCTGTCGGCGCTGACCGGGTTCTTGGGCTTGTAGCCCAGCCTCGCGGACAGCACCGTGAAGCCCTGGGCCGGCAGCGCGCGGCTGACCAGGTCGAGGTCAGCGGGATCGGTCAGGAACAGCGTCGCGCCGTCCGCATCGGCCGGCTCGAAATCCTGCGCGCCCGCTTCGATGGCTGCAAGTTCGGGGTCTGCGCCTTTGGCGGCGGGCTCGGCTTCGATCATGCCCAGGTGTTCGAAATCCCAGGCCACCGCACCCGAGCTGCCGAGCTGGCCTTTGCGGAACAGCACCCGCATCTCGGACGCCGCGCGGTTGACGTTGTCGGTCAAGCACTCGACCATCACCGGCACATGGTGCGGCGCAAAGCCTTCGTACATCGCGTGCTCGAAGTGCACCGCTTCACCGCTGAGCCCAGCGCCCTTCTTGATCGCGCGGTCCAGCGTTTCCTTGGGCATCGACACCTTGCGCGCCTGCTCGACGACCAACCTCAACCGCGAGTTCGCCGCCGGGTCGGCGCCGTGCCGCGCCGCGATCATGATGTCCTTGGCCAGCTTGCCGAACAGCCTGCCCTTGGCATTCGCGGCGAGGTCCTTGTGCTTGGCTTTCCACTGCGCGCCCATGTCTGCATGTCCCTGAAGTTACCCGGATCGAGACCTCAAGGTCTGATCCCGGCGGGTGAAAGTCCGCGCAGGCTTCTAGGGCACGTGGCGCTTGAGCGGGCGATTTTAGGTCCAGCCTCGCGCGCCCAAGCAAGCGCCGCTATTTCGACCCGGCGCGGATAGACTCACCGAAGATCACCCAGCGCTTGCCATCAAAGCGCGCAGTGCGGACTCTCTCAAGCCATCGTGAAGCCCGTTTGCAAGCCGGGGATGGCGCCAATGTGACGGCCCAGGCCGTCGCGCATGGGCCACCGCAACAGGAATGCGCCCGAGTCCAGCCTTACTGCGCCGCGATCCCCGCGGCTTTCCAGACCTCAGCCCAACGCACTGTGTCGCGCTTGACGATGTCGGTGAATTCGGCCGATGTGGTGCCGGTCGCCAGCAGCCCCAACTCCAGCATCTTGGCCCGGCCCTCGGGGGTCTGGATGATCTTGCTGATCTCGCTGCTGAGCCGGTCGACCACCGCGCGCGGCGTGCCCTTGGGGGCGACGAAGCCGTTCCAGCCGACCAGGTCGAGCGGGAAACCGAGCTCGACAAAAGTCGGCGCAGCTGGAAAGTGCGGCCAGCGCTTGGGTCCGGTCACGGCCAGCAACTGGGCCCGTCCGCCCTGGACCAGCGGGCCGATCGTCGCGAAGTCATGGATGCCCATCGTCGCAGTGCCAGCAATCACGTCCTGCACCGCTGGCGCAGCGCCCTTGTACGGCACATGCACCATGTCGAGCTTGGCAGCGCTCTTGAACATCTCGCCGTACAGGTGCGAACTGCTGCCGATGCCGAAAGACGCAAACGAGGTCTTGCCGGGGTTGGCCCGCACGTAGCGAAGGAACTCGTCGACCGTCTTGGTGCCCAGCGCTGGCGCCACGACCATGCCCAGCGCGGCCATGCCGATCTGGTTGACCATCTCGAAGTCATCGGGCGCGTCGTAGGGCAGCTTGAGCATCGCGAACTTGTTGATGATCATGTTCGACGAGTTGACATAGGCGATGGTGTAGCCGTCTGGCAGCGACTGCTTGAGTGCACTGATGCCCACCACGCCTTGCGCGCCAGCCTTGTTGTCGATGATGAAGGGCTGGCCCAGCGCCGTCTGCAGCTTCTCACCCAGCCAGCGCGAGACGATGTCGGTCTGGCCGCCCGGCGGGTAGGGCACGATGATCTTGACCGGCCGGTTGGGCCAGGCCTGCGCCAGCGCAGCGCCAACAGGCAGGGTCATCATCAGCAGCAGGCCGAGGTGGCGGACGGACTTGAAAAGCATGCAGAACTCCAGAGGGGTGTTGTCGAGCGAACGACGATAGTCGATCAGACCACGCCACACCACGGCAAGACAATCCTGGTTTCGCCTAAGGCGCTCACCGCGTTACTGGCGACCTTCCTGGGGACCGGGTCTCAAATCTGAACCCCCTGTGCTCGAGAAGCCGACAGCGCAGCCTGAACCGGGCGTTTCTTGCAAGGTGGCGCAGCAAACCCGGCGCGTCTCGCGAGAGGGCCAAGCGCTCGGCAGAGATGCCGCCCGCGCGCGACTCGACGGTGACAATAGACCGAATCTACCCAGGTCCACACCGCCCCCCGCCGTGACAGGCTCGCCGGTCGACCCAGCACACCACGCCATTCGCTCAACCCGGAAACCGCGCATGAACCGTCTCGACAACCGCTATCCACCCAGCTTCAGCAACGACGCGTCGGTCATCGCCACAGACCGGCAAGGCCAGCGCGCCCACCGCGATGCCATCACCCACAACGACCGGTTCGAGCGCAAGCTCTGGTCGCCGCGACCTGGCGTCTGGTGCATGGTCGGCAACGGCCTGTCCAACCAGACTTTTGTCGAAGGCCCGCAGGGCTTGATCGCGATCGACACCGGCGAGTGCATCGAGGAGATGGCGCACGCGCTGGCCGCCGTCAGGCAACACACCGCCAGCCCGATTGCTGCGGTGATCTACACCCATTTCCACTACGTCGGCGGCACCCAGGCCGTGCTGCCCTTTGTGAAGACAGCTGACGGCGGCGAGCTGCCGATCTGGGGCCACCAACGCATCGTCGCCAACCGCTTGCGCATCAGCGCCGAGGTCAGTGGCGCAGCAGCGCGCGGCATGGCGCACCAGTTCGGCATCTTCCTGCCCGCGCAAGGCCCGGATGGGCTGGTCGGCACCGGACTGGGCCAGGCCTACCGTCGGCCTGACCATGCGCCCTACACGCAGGGGTTCCTGCCACCGACGCACAGCTTCGAGGCCGCGACCGAGGCGACGATCGCCGGTCTGCGCGTCGTGATGACGCCGGCGCCTTCCGACTGCGACGACTCGATCACGATCTGGTTCCCTGAACTCGGCCTGTGCGTCAACAACATGGTGTGGCCAACCTTGTTCAACGTGTTCCCGATCCGCGGTGAAGAGTACCGCGACCCGCGCGTGCTGCTGGCCGGACTCGACCACATCCGGGGCCTGCAGGCCGACTACCTGCTGGGCGCGCATGGGCCGCCGCTGTCGGGCAAGGACGCAGTCATGGCCGAGGTGACCGCGTACCGCGACTCGATCCAGTTCATGTGGGACCAGACTGTTCGCGGCATCAACAAAGGCCAGACGCTGGGTGAGCTGCGCGACAGCGTGAAGTTACCCGCGGTGTTTGCCCGCAGCTACTTCACCAGCCAATATTACGGCGTGGTCGAACACCATGTGCGCCAAATCCACAATGGCCTGCGCGGCTGGTTTGATGGCGACGAATCGACACTGTTTCCGCTGCCGCCACAAGAGCGTGCGAAGCGACTGGTCGCCGGTTTCGGCGGCGCTGACGCAGTCCGTGCGCAGGCCGAACAAGCGCTGGCTGATGACGACCTGCGCTGGGCGCTGGAGCTCAGTGCGTGGCTGGTTCAGTCGGATGCCAGCGCGACGGCGCGGGTCGATGCCGGCAGCAAGCCCGACCGCGCCCGGCTCGCAACCGTGCTGCGCGCGATCGGCCAGCGCACCACTGCTGCGAACATCCGCAACTGGTGTCTGACGCGCGCGCTGGACCTCGAAGGCAAGCTCGACTTGAGCCGCTTCCGCCGGCACCGCTTCTCGCGCAGCGATGTGCTGGCCAGCCCGCCCGAAGCCTTTGTCCACACGCTGCGGGTGATCCTCGACCCCGACAAGTCAGTCGGACTCGACGAAGAACTGGCTTGGCGATTCACGCCAGGCGGTCAACAGGCCGGATTGCACCTGCGCAACGGCATCGCTGCGATCACCGACGGCACGCAGGCCCAACTCGCGATCGAGCTCGACCTGCCGACCTGGGCCAACATCCTGTCGGGCAAGGCCCGGATGAGCGAAGCGATCGCCAGCGGGGACGTCAAGGCGATCGGCGACCCCGCGCGAATCCTCGCGCTGCTGGCCTGTTTCGACCACCCCAGCCTGGGGCTTTAGAGTCCGGCCACGCAACAGACCCGGTGCCGATTACTCCGAGATCCAATTCGGCTTGCGCTTTTCCGAGAAGGCCTTCGGCCCCTCGATCCAGTCCCGGCTCTTGCGCAGCCTAGCGACCGCGTCGTACTCCACTTTTGCAGCGGCAAAGACGTCGGCGATGGCCATGCCGTCCATCGCCGCTTGCTTGGTCGCACGCAGCGACATCGGCGAACACTCGAGCATCATCGCGGCCCATCTCTTGGCCTCGATCAGGGCTTGACCCTCGGCGGCCAGCGCGGTGACGAAGCCCAGTTCGTAACCCTCCTTGGCAGAAACGTGGCGCGCGGTCAGCATCATGCCCATCGCGCGCTTCATGCCAATGGTGCGCGGCAGCCTGTGCATACCACCGGCGAGCGCTGCCAGGCCTACTTTCGGCTCGGGCAGCGCGAATTTGGCGTTCTCGGCCGCGATGATGATGTCGCAGGCCAGCGCGGTCTCGAAACCACCGCCCATCGCCACGCCATTGACGGCAGCGATGATCGGCTTGTCAAGCCCCTGGCGCGACGTCAAGCCCGCAAAGCCCGACGCCACGAAGCCGCGTGCACCGCCGCCGGCTTGGTACTTGAGGTCGTTGCCGGCAGAAAACGCTCGCGTTCCAGCGCCGGTGACGATCGCGACCCATTGCTCGGGGTCGGCAGCGAAATCGTCCCACACGCCTTCGAGTTCGAGGTGCGCAGGGTGGTGCAGCGCGTTCATCACGTCGGGGCGGTTCAGCGTGACGATGGTCAGGTGGCCTTCGCGTTCGATCTTGCAGAATTCATGCATCGGAGTCTCCTTGGATAGAAAGGGCTTGCAAGCTTGGCGCCGATCGAGTGGACGTCGGCTTTGCACTCGGGGCTGCCCTGAGTATGCTTTTTCGAGCAAAGCCGCGCTTGCCAAGGCCTGTTCTACGATGAACTCCCCGGGCCTGACGAAAAAAGACGGGGTTGAGCGCTCGGTATGTCTTGCCCAAGTCTGCCGGGCTAATTCATCCCGATCAGTTTTTCCACCTCGTCCATCACGGCGTCCATGCGCTTGATCAGCACCTGGTAGGGCTCGGCGGTCGTGAGGTCCAGGCCGGCGGATTTCAGCAGTTCGTGCGGCGGCACCGAGCCGCCAGCCTTCAAAACGCCCAGATAAGCCTCGCGGGCGCCGGGCTTGCCCTCCAGGATGCGCTCGCCGAAAAACTGCGCGGCGGTGGCACTGGTGGCATAGGCATAAACATAGAACGGCCTATGGAAGTGAGGGATGTAGGCCCACTCCTGGCAATACTGCGGGTCGATCGTCATCACGCCGGTATCAGCGCCGTGGTACTTGCGCAGCAGCCCGCAGTACATCTGGGTAAAGCGCTTGCCTGACAGCGCCTCACCTCGCTGTTGGGCATCGTGGGCCAGCAACTCGAACTCGGCAAACATCGTCTGACGAAAGAACGCCGCGCGCAGTCGCTCCAGCACCTGACTGAGCACGAACACCTTCTCGTCGCGACTAAGGGCCTGCTTGGCCATGTGGTCGGTGAGCAATACCTCGTTGGTCGTGGAGGCGATCTCTGCCAGAAACAGCGGATAAGCCGCCGTCTCTGGCGGCTGGGAACGCTGCGCCAGCACCGAATGCATGCCATGGCCCCATTCGTGCGCAAAGGTGACCAGACTCTGAAAGTTGTCGGTGTGGTTCAGAAAGATGTAGGGCGTCATCCCGTAAACGCTGGTGGCATACGCGCCTCCGCGCTTGCCGGGTGCGGGCAGTACATGCATGGTGCGGGCACCCAGAGCGATCTCAAGTTCGCCCTGGTACTCATCGCCCAGCGGCTTCATGGCCATCATCGCGATCCGGGATGACGCCTCCACCGGATAGCGCTGGGTGGAGTTCATCAGGTCTGGGTAGATGTCGTGGTAATGCAGATCGGGCAGCTTGAGCATCTTCTGGCGCAGCCGAAAGTAGCGGTGCAGGGTCGGCAGACCCTTGTTCGCTTCGGCCACCAGCATGCGCAGCACAGCCTCGGGAACCTCCGACGACGACAAGGACGCAGCCACAGCGCTGGGGTACTTGCGCAAACGAGCGTTGAGCACACCGGCTTGCACCCGTTGCGCCAGCAACGCGCCCAGCGTGTTCTCGTATTGGCCGTAGGTTTTCCAGAACAGGTCAAACGCCTGCTTGCGGATCGCGCGGTCAGGGTGGGCGCGCATCTGCACGTAGCCCGTGTCGGACAAGCGCACAGGCTGGCCGTCGACGCTGAGAGTCGGCCAGCCGATGTCGGCGTTGATCAGCAGTTCCCTCATGTTCGAGAACGATCCCATCACCGGCGCCATGG
This sequence comes from Bordetella parapertussis, assembly GCA_945878355.1. GTDB lineage: Bacteria > Pseudomonadota > Gammaproteobacteria > Burkholderiales > Burkholderiaceae_C > Pseudaquabacterium. Next base: position 75,502 of record CAMCTC010000004.1, read on the forward strand.
TGGCCAACGCAAATTCCGCTTCTGGCGCTAGCGTGTACTGCGCGCGCTGCAGCGTTTGGCGCAAACGGGCCGCGTGGCGAGCCAGTCCGGGCTCGGAGGCCTGGAAGCCGGCGATCTTGTTGGCGCCCATCGCCTGGATCTCTGGATCAGCCCAAGCGCGTGCGCTGCTGAACTGGCCCCACAGGGCCGACATCAGCCCCATGCGCTCCTGGTTGCGACCTTGACCGTTGTCGGTGGAAACCTGCGTGCTGGCGTAGACCCACAGCCGATTCAGCCGTTGGTCGGCGTTTGAGAATTGGTCTAGCGCGTGGCGAAGGGCTGCGGCATCACGCCCCAGCGTGCCCTTGAGCGAAGCCAGTTTGGGAAGCTCTGCAGACAAGGCCAGCCGCTCGGCATCCCAGGCCGCATCGCTACGGAACAAGCGGGTCAGGTCCCACACCAGGCGCATGTCGGCGTTGGTGGGTGGCGTTGCTTGGGCCGCAGCCAACGAGGACAAAAGTGCCAGGACGACACCGGCGAAGGCGAGATGAAGCGCGCGGGACATGGTGAGATCTCGATGCTGAAAGACCGAATTTTGTGCGATCAAGCCCACGGCGATGGGTCATGTGCGGCGGACCGCAGCTTCAACTCCTGCGGATGCCAACGCGGTGCAGCGACACCAACAGCAGCGCAACGCCTCGCGGGCAGAACCAAGATCAGCACGGGCGCAATCGGCGGCGCAACGACCCTTGCCAGGCAGTAGGCAGACTTGCTCAGGTGCAACTGCCATTCAGGATAGCCCGCAGCCACCACGATGCAAGGGGCGGAACAAGGGATGCCTGTTTCGCATCATCAGCCTGTATTGCCTGGGCCAAGCTGTTCGCAATTCGGGTCGCCAATGGCTGCATCGGCCTCAAGGCGGCTGCAGCCTGTGCGCTGGCCCGGACCCAGAAGACCGTCTTTCGATCCTGGCGAACCCGGCGCGTCCTCCACCTCCATTCCAGGCAGGCTGCTCAAACGCCTCCGATTTCTTTACAATTCACAACGCCTTACCTAGCAATTTGTCGGAAATATTGCATGCAATCAGAAGCTGTTGTGTCGAGCAAAGGACAGGTCACATTGCCCGCGGCGATGCGCAAGGTCCTGGGTATCGTTGCTGGATCGCATATTCATTTCGAACTGCGTGGCAACGAATTGATCATCAAGCCAGAGCCTCCCATAAGTGCATACAGGGGCATGCTCAAGCGCTACAAGCTTGACCCGGCAGATCTGGTCATTCCCAAGGAGCAGGACCGGGAAGTCTTGTGAACCTTGTCGACTCTTCGGGCTGGATCGAGTACCTGCTCGACACGCCGCGAGCCGAGTTGTTTGCCGGGGCGATCGAGCAGCGAGAACGCTTGCTGGTGCCGGTGATCGCCTTGTATGAGGTGCACCGAGTCCTGAGCCGCAAGATACCCGCGGAGGCATTGGCGGCATGCCTGAACGTGATGCGAATGGGGCTGGTGCTCGAACTGAGCGACAAGCGCGCTGTTGCCGCTTCTGAAGTGGCACAGCGCCACCGGCTCGCGATGGCCGACGCCGTGATGTACAGCATGGCCTTGGAACATCAGGCCGCCTTTCTGACGCAAGACCAGGACTACCAGGGACTGCCTGGTGTCCACTACTTCCCGAAAACCTGAATCCGCGGCCACCCCGAGCAGCGCGGATCGCTGCGACGGATAGCGGGCTGTCGTAGCGCTCAGTCCGCGCGAGCGACGGTCGGCAGTTCTGCAGTCCCGTCCCGCAAAGCCGACTTGGGCAAGTACGCGCGCAGCGTCAAATGCAGGGGCCCAGCCGGTGCCGGAAGCCAGTTGCGGCGGCGTTGCGGATCGATCGGTTCGGCGCGCTGCAGCCAGATGTCCATCGAGCCGTCGGCTTGCACCTCGATGCCGCGAGTTCGGTCGCCGATGGCGAAGCGGCCGATCGGGTTCTCGGCAAAGAACAGTCGACCGTCAGGCATGCGCTCGTACACCGACAGCGACCAGAAAGCGTCGCAAGGCACACCACCGCTTGGCATGCGGATGCGCCAGGCCTGCGCGCCGTCCAAGATCTGCCCATGGCTGTCGGTTTGGCGGCTGAGGTAGACCGCCTCTTCGGGTGGCAACGCGGCGAGGCCACCCAATGCGACGCTGGCGCGCAGCGCATGGTCGCGGCCGAAGTTGCCGAGGCTGGCCGACGGCTGGCTCCAGCCCTGCACCAGGCGGCCATCACGCAGCAGGCCGCTGCGCAGCGCGTCATGCGCCGGGCCGATGCGGCGCTGCCAGGCACCGCGCAAACCTTCGTCCAGCGCGGCCCAGGCTGGGCCACTACCGCCGTGCAGGCCGACCTGCGCATGGCGCGCCAAGTCTGCGCCTTCATTGACCGGCGCAGGGTTGCGCGCCAGTGCCTCGTTGACCACGGCCAGAAAGTTCTCGGCATCGCGCGAATTGCGTGGCACCACGCGGGATTGCGCGGCAGGCGTGGCGCTGGGCGTCACCCGCAAGGCATCCTGCATGGCTCGGGCGGCCTCCAGATCATGCGGACCCTCGGCCAGCCAGCGGCTCAATAGCCAGACGTCATTGCCGGGCATGGCGATGACACGCCCGCTAGGCCTCGCACCGCGCCAGTCTGGCCCGACCAGATGCGCCTGTACCGGCCCTTGGCCCTCCGAGCGGCTGCCCAGGATGGCGGGGTGGTTGGTGAAAAAGTCCATCAGCGCCACCGACCAGTAGCGCCCGACGCCCAAGCGGCCCACCGACACCTCCACGGGACCGGCGGACAAGTCCAGCCAGGCTGACGAATACAGCGTGTCGTTGTTGGGGGTGGTGACGGCGCGCGAACGATGATCGGCCAGGTTGCGCTGATGGCCTGCGGTGTTGACCTGGCCGCGCCGCGGGTTGGCTGGATTGTCCAGCGCGTTGAAGCGCGTGCGTGCCATCTCATACAGCGGAAACGCGTACTCGAAGGCAGCGTCGACCAGGGTGTCGATGCGGGCAGTGTCGAAGTTCATGGCGGAGGCTTCCGGGTAGGCCAGGGCCGCGCTGGCGCTCAGGGCGGCAAGGCGTTGCAGGCTGTGTCGTCGCGAAGGATTCATGCTGGGATTTCCCGAACCCGACCTGGCTTGCAGGAGGTAATCGACAGTGTGCAACACATGCCGAGCACCGCGCTCAGCACGGGCCGCTACGCGCTGACGCAGGAGGGTCGGTTTCGCTCAAGCAAATGTGGCTTTGCCAATTTGTTTGACCCCCATGGCGGCGGCCGGCTTCGGCCGACCTCGGGGCGCTCAGACGATCTTCGATGCGTGACCGGCCCAGTAGCGGTCCTTGAGCAGTCGCTTGTAGAGCTTGCCGGTGGCATGGCGCGGCAACTCGGCTTCGAAGTCGACCGACTTCGGGCACTTGATGTGCGAGAGGTGCTGCCGGCAATAGGCGATCAAGGCCTGCTCGAGCTCAGGGCCGGCGTCGCGCATGTCGCGCGGCTGCACCACCGCTTTGACTTCCTCGCCGAACTCCTCGTTGGGCACGCCCAGCACTGCGCAGTCAGCCACCTGAGGGTGGTTGATCAGCACGTTCTCGGCCTCCTGCGGGTAGATGTTCACCCCGCCCGAGATGATCATGTAGGCCTTGCGGTCGGTCAGGTACAGGTAACCCTCGGCGTCGACATAGCCGACATCACCGAGCGTGGTCCAGCCCAGCGGATGGGTCGACCCGGCGGTCTTGGCCGGATCGTTGTGGTACTTGAAGGGCCTGCCGTTGGCGAAGTAGACCGTGCCGCTCTGACCCTGCGGCAGCAGCGCGCCCGACTCGTCGTCGCAGATCTTCAGCTCGCCGATCACCGCGCGACCAACCGTGCCCTTGTGCGCCAGCCACTGCGCAGAGTTCGCTATCGTCACGCCGTTGCCCTCGGTGCCGGCGTAGTACTCCCAGATCACCGGGCCCCACCAGGCGATCATCTGCTCCTTGATCGGCACCGGGCAAGGCGCGGCGGCGTGGATCGCGCAGCGCAGCGACGACAGGTCGTACTGCTTGCGCGTGGCCTCGGGCAGCTTGAGCATGCGAACAAACATCGTCGGCACAAGTTGGCTGTGGGTGATGCGGTAGCGCTCGATCAGCCGCAAGTACTCCTCGGCGTCGAAATGCTCCATCATCACCACCGTGCCACCCAGGCGCTGCACGCCCAAAGTGAAGCGCAGCGGCGCTGCGTGGTACAGCGGCGCGGGCGACAGGTAGACCGTGCTCGGGTCCACGCCGTAGAGCTTGGTCATGGTGTCGGTCAACGGACCGGTGGCGTCGATCTCGGTGAACTCAGGCGGCACGAACACGCCCTTGGGCCGGCCGGTGGTACCGCTCGAGTACAGCATGTCGCCGCCAGCGCGTTCGTCGGCGATGCGGGCCACGGGTTGCGCGTCGACAGCCGACTCGTAGGCCGACCAGCCGTCGATCGCGCCGCCGAGCATCAGCCAGGACTTCACGGCTTTGCAAGCGGCGGGCAAGTGCTGCACGGCCGCGCCCATCGCACGCGATGCGATCACCGCCTTCGCGCCACAGTCGTCGACGATGTAGCTGACCTCGCCTTCGGTCAGCCGGGTGCTCATCGCGGTATAGATCAGGCCCGCGCGCTGCGCACCCCAGCAGATCTCGAAGTAGCGCGGGTGGTTCTCGAGCATCAGCGCGATGTGGTCGCCCGATTGCAGCCCGAGCGAGCGAAACAGCTGCGCGACCTGGTTGGAGCGGTCGTCGAGTTCGCGGTAGGTAACGATCTGGCCGCTGCCGGCGCAGATCAGCGCGGGTTTGTCAGGGGTCGTGCGGGCATGAACATACGGATGTAGCAAGGAATCTCCTCTGTCGGCCAGGCGCGACGGCCAGCTTTACAGCTTTTAGCGTACGCCAGTCGGGCGGTGCACGCTGTCGCCTTCGGTACCGCCGGGCGACAAGCGCAAAGCGGGGGCTCAGCGCTTGTCGCCTTGCAGCACCTGCTGGTTGACGTTCACAGTGGCCGCCGGCGCGCCGGGTTCGTCGAAGGTCACGCGCTGGTTGACCCGCTGGTGCGGCCAGTAGTCGGCCAGCGCGTAATGCTGGGTGCTGCGGTTGTCCCAGACGGCGATGCCGCCGGCTTCCCACTGGTGGTGCACCATGAACTCGGGCTTTTGCATCCAGTCGAGCAGAAAGTTCAGCATGCTGCGGGCCTCGTGGCGGTCGATGCCGACGATGTTGCGGGTGAAGTCGGCGTTGACGAAGAGGCACTTGCGGCCCGAACCGGGGTTGGTTCTGACGACGGGATGGGTCACCGGCTTGAAGGCCTTGATCGCGGCGATCAGCGCGTCGTCGCCGCGCCGGCCCAGCGCCTCGCGAAAACCCGAGACCTCCCAGGTGTGCACCGCGCTCAGGCCTTCGAGGTAGGCCTGCATGCCCGGCGACAAGCCGTCATAGGCCTTGCTGGTGCTGCTCCAGCAGGTGTTGCCGCCGGCCGGTGGCGTCACCGTGATCTGGATCGCGGTGCCCAGCGGCGGGTTGGGCTTCCAGCTGATGTCGGTGTGCCAGTTGTCGATCGAGGGCGGCCGGTCGCGGTCGAAGACGATCATCTCGAGCTCGGGCGCGCCGGGTTTGCGCTCGAAATATGAGCCGCCAGAGACCGGCCCGAACACCTTGGCCAGCGCCACATGCTGGGCCGGGGTGATGGTCTGCGGCCTGAAAAAGATCACCTCGAAGTCGTTCAGCGCCTGGCGCAGTTCGGCCTGCACCGGCTCGGTCAGCGGCTGGGTCAGGTCGACGCCCTCGATCCAGGCGGCGAAGTTGGGCATGCGCGGCACCGGCCGGATATGCCGGTAGCGCTGGGCGATGTCGATCAGTGTCAGTTCCTGGGTGTTGGCCATCAAAGAGACTCCAGTTGAAAAACAGGGTTGGAGGTGCGCCCGAATCCGCTCATTGGCGAGCCATCTCAGCCTGGCCGACGGCATCGCCGTCCAGTACCTGCAAGGGATCGAGCGTCACCGTAACCCGGCGAAGTTTGCCAGTGAACGCGAAAGGTGCTGCGTAATGCGACACCGGTGAGCCGCGGTCCAGGCCGATGTCCAGCCCGGACCAGGAGATGAAATTGTTGAAGCCGTGCGGACTGACCAGACTGCCGACCGGCTCGCCGTCGATCAACAAGGTGGCGGTGCGATGCTCAGGCACTTTGATTGGTCCGGCCATCGGGCAGGTGTAGGGCACCCAGGCACCCAGCACCACCTGCACCGCCAGCCGGTGGTGGCCAGCGGTCACGGGCCGGTCCGAGCGCAACACTTTGTGCACGCCGCCGATGTTCAGGTCATGCACCAGATGGCCGCCTTGCAGGTACAGGCTGTAGCCGCTGGTGGCATCGCCGTGGGCGATCAGCACGCCCTCGGCGCCGTCCTCGGGCAAGCTGACATCGGCCTCGATTGAATAGTTGCGGCCACGAATATCCGGCGCAATGTCGTTGGGCAGGTGTCCCATGCCGGCGTGCATCACGAACTGACGCCGAGACCCTTGCACGCGCCGGCCGTTCTCGGCAAAGCGCTGGCCGAAGCGGTCGTCCAGCGGCAGCACCTGGCAGCGCTCGGCTTCGCGCCACCACTGCGCCACCAGCGCTTGCAACTGCTCGGGGCGGGCGGCCGCAAGGTCATGGTTCTCGTTGAAGTCCTGGTCCAGGTGATAGAGCTCCCAGACGTCGTCGTCGAAGGCCTGACGGCGTGGATGAAAGGCCACCGCCTTCCAACCATCGGCCCAGATCCCGCGATGGCCAAACATCTCGAAATACTGCGGTCGCGACCGTGCTGCCGCAGCGCCATCGCGCAGCGCAGGCGCGAAGCTCTCGCCGTCAAAAGGCAGCAAGTCCAGGCCTTTCAGGCGATCGGGCTTGGACGCGCCGATCAACGCCAGCAAGGTGGGCGCCAGGTCGGTGGCATGGTGGAAGCCGTGGCGCAGTTCGCCACGCGCAGCCAGGCCTTTGGGCCAACTGATGACCAGCGGATCGCGAATGCCGCCGCCATGGGTGTTCTGCTTGTAGCGCTTGAGCGGCGTATTGGCCGCCGACGCCCAGCCCCAGGGGAAGTTGCTGTGGGTGTCGGGCCCGCCGATGTCGTCGATGCGCGACAGCTTGGTGGCCAAGGCCTCGGGTTGCTGGTTGTAAGGCCCCATCGCATTGATGAAGCCCAGCGGACCGCCCTCCTGGCTGGCACCGTTGTCCGACAACACCACGATGATGGTGTCGTCGAGTTGGCCGCTGGCCTCGAGAAAATCCACCAGCCGGGCGATCTGCCCGTCGAACTGGTCCAGCATCGCCGCATAAGCCGACTGCAGCCGCGTCATCAGCGCGCGCAAGGGCGGGGCATGGCTGTCCCAAGGTTGAACGCCGGCGTTGGGTGGCGGCAGGACAGTGCCAGACGGCACGATGCCCAGTTCGATCTGGCGTGCCAGACGGCGGGCTTTTTCCTCGTCCCAGCCGTGCTCGAACAACGGGTCATAACTTTTGATCAGCGCGTCAGGCGCCTGGTGTGGCGCATGGCAGGCGCCTGGTGCCAGCCACAGATGCCAGGGCTTGTCGGGCTGGCCGGCCGCATGGTCGGCCAGGTAGCGCAGCGACTGATCCACCAAGTCCACGCTCAAGTGGTAGCCGGTCTCGAAGCTGCCGGGCGCGGGAATCTGCGTGTTGTCGCGCACCAACTCGGGCGCGTACTGGTCGGTCTCGGCGTCCATGAAACCGTAGAAGCGGTCATAGCCCCGGCCCAGCGGCCAGCCGTCGAACGGGCCGGTCGGGCCGGTCTCGGTCAACGAGGTGACATGCCATTTGCCGACCATGTAGTTGGCATAGCCTTGCGGGCGCAGCATCTCGGCCAGCGTCGCAGCCTCGTGCGCGATCTTGCCGCGGTAACCGGGGTAGCCCGAATCGAAGTTGGCCAAGCAGCCCATGCCCACCCGGTGGTGGTTGCAGCCGGTCATCAGCGCGGCGCGGGTGGTCGAGCACATCGCCGTGGTGTGAAAACCCGTCAGGCGCAAACCCCGCGCAGCCAGCGCGTCGATGGCCGGGGTGCGGATCGACGAGCCGTAACAGCCGAAATCGGCAAAGCCCACATCATCGAACAGCACGACCAGCACGTTGGGCTTCTTGGCCGCGCCGTCGACGCGCGGCGGCCACCAAGGCGTGGACTGCGCAATCGTCTTGCCGATCTTGCCGGGAAAGTGCGCCATCTGGTCACCCTTGGGGTGTTGCGATGACTGGATGCTAAGCAATCAGGTCGCCTGGCACTTCCACCGGGGTGACAGGTCGAACCCTAGGATTGCCCCTGGCCGCGTTAGCAGCAAAAAAGCGCCGTCGCTACGGCCACAGCAGCTTCAACGCCAGACGATGGCTGCCACCAGATGGATCAATTTGAATGCGTCGTTCACGGTGGCCCAGCTGGACAAAGTGAGGCTCGATGGCGGCTTGCTGCAGAACTAAGGCCTTCGTCGCCATCGGAACGACGACCATCAGAGCATAGGAATTTCAACCACCCCAGCAAGGCCCGAGACATAGAGGCAAGACCGAATGTCAAGCACACCGAGGTCGGGCGCAACGATCCCTGCCGAAACAGGGCTATTCGCCGTCGTTCACAGGCTGAGTTCGCTGTGCGAACCGAGGCGAACGAGTTGCAGTACAGCGCCCTCGGGCTTCCGGTAGATCAGGATCAGGTCGGGTTTGACATGGCAATCCCGGTGGTCCTTCCAATCGCCAACCAGAGCGTGGTCACGGTGCTTCTCGGCCAAGGGATGATCGTTCACCAAGGCGGTGATGATGGCCGCGAAATCGCCGGCCAATGTCATCAGATGCGGGCCTTTGGCTTCGCGCTTGTAGTCTCGCTTGAACTGGCCTGTCTGCTCAATCGTCCGCATTCAGGTCTGCCATCAGATCCTCAACACTTGCGAAGGACTTCAAGCCAGCACCACGCCGGGCGTCTTTCATTGCTGCGATGGAGACGGCGTTCGGCACCAAGGGCTCGAACGGCAACGCTTTCTCGCGGGCAACACGGGTCAGCAACATCCGAAATGCGTCAGACACCGTCAGGCCCATCGCGGCCAACACAACGGTCGCTTCTTCCTTGATTTGCCCGTCGATTCGGGCTCGGACCACTGAATTTGCTGACATAAGTTCTTTCCTCTAACGGTGGGCTACATTGTGGCTCAAGTGGGACCACGAGTCTGAGCCTAAAACAATGCGGTGGCGCAAGAACAGGCATTTCAACCGCCCCCAGCAGGGCCCGAGACAGGCCTTCAGGCCGGCCTGCGGCGGTCTGAAGGTTTTCGGCTGTGACGCCAAGGCCAACCTTGAATTCCGCAGCGTCGCGCAGGCCCAGAACACAGCGTCACCCACCCAAGGCCGGCCCAAGAACCACGGAAACTGGCCCTTGAACAGCCCAGCCCCACACAACACGATTGATCGTACGATTTACAATGCGCTGATCGGAAATCTGGAGCTTCTCAGCATGGCCCACATCACTGCCAACGAGTTGAAAACCCGGGGCATCGCCGCGATCGAGGCTTTGCTCGGCTCGGGATGCACCGAGGCGGTGGTGTCGGTGCGGGGCACCGATCGCTATGTGGTGATGGAATTGGCGCAGTACCAGCACCTGCGCGAATGCGAACTCGAAGCGGCTCTGGCCGAGAGTCGGGCTGACATCGCCGCCGGCCGTTCTGTGGTCGAGTCGCCGGACCAGCACTTGGATCGCCTGCAGGCGCTGATCGTCAGCGGTGCAGTGACCGGCAAGTGAGCTACAAAATCGTCTTCACCGAGCGCTATACGCGCATCGCAGCACGTTTTTTGCAGCGCCACCCCGACATGGCGAGAGCCTACGTGAAGACGCTGGCCTTGCTTGAAGTCAATCCGCAGCACCCTTCGCTGCGACTGCACGCGCTAGGCGGGCGCTTGGCCGGTGTGCATTCGGTGTCGATCAACCTGTCCTACCGGATCACGATCCACCTGTTGATCACCGAGCGGGAGATCGTGCCCTTGGACCTTGGCGATCATGATGCCGTCTACTGACGACCAGCAGCCGATCGCACCGATGCCGGCACCGCAGCCGGCACCGCAGCCGGCACCGCAGCCGATAGCGAGACGATAGCGAGACGATTTCACGCTCGACGCGACTGCCGGGCACAGATTCGAAGAAGGCTCAGCCCGAAGCGCGCTGCGCGCCAGCAACTAGCCCTTCGCAAACGGCCTGCGTGACCTGCGCCGTGGTCGCCGAGCCGCCGAGGTCGCGGGTGTGCAAGGCTGGGTTGGCGGTGACCTGCTCAATCGCGCGCATCAGGCGCTGCGCGGCATCGGTCTCGCCCAGATGCTCGAGCATCATCACCGCCGACCAGAAGGTGCCGACCGGGTTGGCCAGACCTTGGCCCATGATGTCGAATGCCGAGCCGTGGATGGGTTCGAACATCGACGGGTAGCGGCGCTCGGGGTCGATGTTGCCGGTCGGTGCGATGCCAAGGCTGCCAGCCAGCGCGGCGGCCAGGTCGCTGAGGATGTCGGCATGCAGGTTGGTCGCGACCAGGGTGTCTAGCGTGGCCGGCCGGTTGACCATGCGGGCGGTGCACGCGTCGACGAGCTCCTTGTCCCAGCGCACGTCGGGAAATTCACGCGAGATCTGTAGCGCGATCTCGTCCCACATCACCATCGCATGGCGTTGCGCATTGCTCTTGGTGACGACGGTCAGCAGCTTGCGCGGCCGCGACGCGGCCAGCTTGAAGGCGAATCGCATGATGCGCTCGACACCGGCGCGCGTCATCATCGACACATCGGTCGCGGCTTCGATCGGGTGACCCTGGTGGACCCGGCCGCCGACGCCCGAGTACTCGCCTTCTGAGTTCTCGCGAACGATGACCCAGTTCAGGTCGTCGGGTCCGCAGCGCTTGAGCGGGCCGTCGATGCCGGGCAGGATGCGGGTCGGGCGCACGTTGGCGTATTGGTCGAAGCCCTGGCAGATCTTGAGCCGCAAGCCCCACAGCGTGATGTGGTCGGGGATCGCCGGGTCCCCGGCCGAGCCGAACAGGATCGCGTCCTTGAGACGCAGCGCGTCCAGCCCGTCGGCCGGCATCATCACGCCGTGCGCGCGGTACCAGTCACCGCCCCAGCCGAAGTTCTCGAACTCAAAGCGCAAGCTGTCGCTGGACGCGGCCAGCGCTTCGAGCACTTGCCGGCCGGCAGGAATGACTTCCTGGCCGATGCCGTCACCCGGGATGGTGGCGATGGCGTAGGTCTTCATGCGGTGCTTTCGTGAGGGTTGGGTGTCGGCAGGACTGTAGGCTGAATCGGACGAATGGATCGACTGCGCGCGAACCCAGGCGCGGAGGTCGAGCGCGGGCCGTATCGGTGCAATGGTAAAAACCAGAGAACTGGCAATGCGCCATCAGAAGGAGCAGGCGATGAAGTTCGGCATTTTCGACCACCTGGACCGCAACGAACTGCCGATGGCGCAGTACTACGAGGAGCGCCTGAAGCTGGTTGAGTTGTACGACCGCACCGGCTTTCATGCCTACCACGTCGCCGAGCACCATTCAACGCCTTTGGGCATGGCGCCTTCGCCGTCGGTGTTCTTGTCGGCGGTGGCCCAGCGCACCCGGCGGCTGCGCTTCGGCCCTTTGGTCTACATCCTGCCGCTCTACCATCCGCTGCGCGTGGCCGAAGAGGTCTGCATGCTCGACCACCTGAGCAACGGACGCTTGCAGCTCGGCGTGGGCCGAGGGGTTTCGCCCTTCGAACTCGGCTACTTCGGCGTCGACGCCGCCGAGGCGCCCGGCATTTATTTCGAAAGCTTCGAGGTGCTGATCAAGGCGCTGACGCAGGACGTGCTCGACCACGAAGGCCCGCGCTTTCAGTTTCGGAATGTGCCGATCGTGCTGCGCCCCTTGCAGCAACCCCATCCGCCGCTGTGGTACGGCGTCGGCGCACCCGAGGGCGTGGACTGGTGCGTCGCGAACCGCGTCAACGCGGTGGTCAACGGCCCGCTGGAGCGGGTGCGCGCCATCGTCGACCGCTACGCTGCGCGCTGGGCCGAGGCCGGCCATGCGCCCAAAGACATGCCTTTTGTCGGCACGACGCGCCACATCGTCGTCGCCGAGACCGACGAGCAGGCGCGCCAGATCGCAAAGCCCGCCTACCTGCAGTGGTACGACAGCTTCATGAAGCTGTGGCGCCAGCACGGCAGCGCGCCGCAGTTGGCGATGTTTCCGACCAACCTGGCGCAGGCGCAACAAGCAGGCGTTGCGCTGGTGGGGTCACCCGCGACCGTGCGCGAGATGCTGGCCGAGCAGATCGAGCGCAGCGGCGCGAACTACATGCTGTGCCGCTTCGCGTTCGGCACCGTCACGCTGGCCCAAGCCACGCAATCGGTCGAACTGTTCCACCGCGAGGTCATGCCCGGTTTCACGACGGATGGCGCCTGAGCTGGCGGGTGAGATGGCGCTGCAGATCGAGCCCGTCTCGATCGACGGTGTCGCAGTTGCCGTGGCGGCAAGACCGCCCACGCGATGCGCTACCATCCATCACCGCCCTCGTGGCGGCTCCGTCAAGCTCCCGTCAGACGTCATGAGGTGAGTCACAGATGCCCAAGCGCAGGATGACCGGCCGTGCCGCCTTTTTGCAGTTGCTGATCGACGAGGGCGTGACCCATTTGTTCGGCAATCCGGGCACGACCGAGTTGGCGATCATGGAGGCGGTGCCGCAATTCCCTGAACTGCGCTATGTGCTGGGACTGCAGGAATCGATTGTCGTCGGCATGGCCGACGGTTTTGCGCGGGCTTCGAACCGGCTCGCTGCGGTCAACCTGCACTGCGCGCCAGGGCTGGGACACGCGATGGGGGCGATCTACAGCGCGAAGTTTTCGGGCTCGCCTTTGATCATCACCGCCGGGCAGTACGAGATAGGCTATGGCTTGCTCGAGCCCTTGCTGTACGAACCGCTGGTGCCGATAGCGCAGCCGCTGGTGAAATGGGCCGTCGAGGTCACGCGCATCGAAGACCTGCCGCGTATCGTCCGCCGCGCCGCGAAGATCGCGATGACCGCGCCGACCGGGCCGGTCTTCATCAGCCTGCCCGGCAGCATCCTGGACGACGAAGCCGAACTCGACCTCGGCCACCCGACGCGCATCGAGGCGTCGACCCGGCCGTCGGACGACAGCTTGCACCGCCTGGCCGACCGCTTGCTCGCAGCAGACCGGCCGGTGATGATCGCGGGTCGCGAACTGGCCCACCACGACTGTTTCGAAGAAGCCGGCGAGTTGGCCAGCCTGCTCGGCGCCGCGGTGTACCAGGAGCCTGTGCCGTACAACGCGCGCTTCCCATCCGGCCATCCGGCCTGCATGGGCGACCTGACGCGCAACCAGCAGCGCGTGCGCGAAACCCTGCAGCGGCACGACCTGCTGCTGTGCCTGGGTGCCGACCTGTTGCGCATGTCGCCCTATAGCGAAGTGGACCCGCTGCCCGACGACCTCGCGGTCGTGCACATCAGCGAGCGCGACTGGGAGCTGGGCAAGAACTACCCGACCGAGATCGCGATCCGCGCCAATGTTCGCGAAACGCTGCGCGCCTTGCTGCCGCTGCTGCGCGCCAGGCGATCGCCCGAACAGGCTCACCGGGCTGCCGCCAGGCTGACGGCGCTGAGCGCGGACAACTGGGCAGCGCGCCGTGTCAAAGCCTATCAGACGTCAAGCGCGACTTCATCAAGCCTGCCAATCGACCCACGCTGGTTGATGCTGCGCTTGGTCGAGGCCTTGCCCGAGGCTGCGATCGTGGTCGAAGAAGCGCTGACAGCGACAGGGGCGCTGACGAGCTTGCTGCCGATACACGACGCCAACAGCTTTTATGGCCTGGCCAGCGGTGGGCTGGGCTTTGCGATGGCGGGCGCCATCGGCATCAGCCTGGCGCAGCCCGGGCGTCCTGTCGTCGCGGTGGTCGGTGACGGCAGCTCGATGTACAGCATCCAGGCCTTGTGGACCGCAGCGCACCTGAAACTGCCGATCACTTACCTGGTCGTCAACAACCGCAGCTACCGGATCATCAAGGAGCGCCTGCTGGCCGGTCGCGGGTCCGACAAGTTCATTGCGATGGACCTGAAGCAGCCGTCGATCGACTTCGTGTCGGTCGCCCGCGGCCTGGGTCTGCCGGCGCAATGCGTCACCGACCCGGCCGAACTCGACAGCGTGCTGAAAGCCGCGATCGCCAGCGCGGTACCCAACCTGGTCGAAGTCATCGTCGACGACGGCTTCGGCAATGTCTCGGGCTGAGCGCCCAGTTCGGAGAACAGCATGAAAACCTTGAACCAGACGGTGATCGGTGTGCTGGCGGCGCTAGCTGTTGCCCAAGGCGCGCAGGCGCAGAGCCCGGCCGCAGACTACCCGAGCCGACAGGTGACGATGATCGTCGGCTTCCCGCCCGGCACCGCCACCGACAGCATCGGCCGGGTGCTCGCCGAACGCCTGACGCAGCGCCTGGGCAAGACCTTCATCATCGACAACAAGGCCGGCCAGGGCGGCAGCATCGGCGCGGCCGTGGCGGCAAAGGCTGCGCCTGACGGCTACACGCTGCTGCTGAGCGCGACCGCACCGCTGACCATCAACCAGCATGTCTACCCCAAGCTGCCCTACGACACGGTGCGTGATTTCGCGCCGATCGGCCTGCACTCCTGGTTGCCTTATGCGCTGGTGGTCAACGCCAACTCGAAGGTCAACAGCTTTGCCGAGTTCCAGGCCAACGCCAAAGCGCGTCCCGCGACCATGAGCTTTGCGTCGATCGGCAACGGCACGACCAGCCACCTGCTGATGACGATGCTGATGCAGCGCGCCGGCATCGAACTCACCCACATCCCGTACAAGGGCAGCGCGCAAGCCCAGACCGATTTGATCGGCGGACAGGTCGACGCGACCTTCGACACGCTGGTGTCGATCATGCCGCACGTCAAGAACGGCAAGCTCAAGGCGCTGGCCGTCAGCACCTTGAACCGTTCGAAGTACGCGCCGGAGATCCCGACCCTCGACGAGCTCGGCGTCAAGGGCTTCGACGCCGGCGCTTGGCTCGGCATGCTGGCACCGGCGGGCACGCCAAAGGCCATCGTCGACAAGCTCAACCGCGAACTCAACGCGATTCTCGACGAACCCCAGACGCAAAGCCGGTTGCTGGCGATGGGGTCGGAACTGCTCAAGAGCACGCCCGAGGAGTTCTCCGCCCACATCAAGAGCGAGCAGGAAAAATGGGGCAAGCTGGTGCGCGAGACTGGCGTGAAAATCGACTGATGGTTTGACAAGACCTCCGCAATGAAAGGCTTTGATTCATGAGCAGTGCAAGCGCCTCCGCGCCATCCTGGCAGGAAGACATTTTTTCGACCCTCAAGCAAGGCGGTATCCGCCAGGTGGCCTATGTGCCGGACGCAGGCCACGCACATGTGATCCGGCGCGTCCACGCCGAGCCCACGATGCGCCCCGTCGTGCTGACGACCGAGGAGGAAGGCGTGGCGATCTGCTGCGGCGCCTGGCTGGGCGGCCAGCGTTCCGCGCTGCTGATGCAGAGCAGCGGCGTGGGCAACTGCATCAACATGCTGTCGCTGATCCAGAACTGCCGATTCCCTCTGCTCACGCTGATCACGATGCGCGGCGAATGGGCTGAATTCAACCCCTGGCAAGTGCCGATGAGCAAAGCGACTCAGGGAACGCTGGAGTTGATGGGCGTCACGGTGTTGCGGGTGAGCAAAGCCGACGAAGTGGCCGAGACCGTGCGCGCCGGACTCGACGCGGCCTTCGAAAGCGGCGAGCCGATCGCGGTGCTGCTGGCGCAAAGCCTGATTGGCCGCAAGGAATGGACCCGATCGAAATGAATCAAACCACTGCTTTTATTGAGCGGCGTGACTTCGTCGCCCGCCTGCTGGCCGCCTGCCCCGATGCGCTGGTGATCAGCGGCCTGGGCTCGCCTTCGTACGATTTGTTCGCTGCCGGCGACCGGCCTGAAAACTTCTACCTCTGGGGCGCGATGGGCGGCGCCGCAGCGATGGGGCTTGGGCTGGCGCTGGCGCAGCCGGCGCGCAGCGTGCTGGTGATCACCGGCGACGGTGAGCAGCTGATGGGGCTCGGTACGCTCGCGACGATCGGCGCGCAACAGCCCGCCAACCTCAGCATCGTGGTGCTGGACAACGGGCATTTCGGCGAGACGGGCATGCAGGCCAGCCACAGCAGCCTGGGCACCAGCTTGTCAGCCGTCGCGCGCGGCTGCGGCATCCGACAGGTCATGGAGATCCGCGACCCAGGCGATGTTGCAGCGCTGGCCACACTGGTCAATGGTCGCCAGGCCTGCGCGTTAGCGCAAGTTCATGTTCGTGCCGAAGACCTGCCGCGCGCCTTGCCGTCGCGCGACGGCGTGCACTTGAAAAACCGCTTCCGAAGCGCGCTGGGGCTGCCGACTTTCTGATCCGCTGCGCCGCCGCAGCGAGTCGGTCAATCGCCTGGGCGATCGGCGGCGGCCAGGGCCGGAAAACTGGCGGACAGGCTGGACATCACCTCGATGAAGTAGGGCTGGCGTGCCGCCAAGCCGCGCGCCAGCGCCGCGTCGATCTCGTCGACGGCGCAAACCCGCTCGGACTGGATGCCGAAAGAGCGCGCGATGCCGACGAAGTCAGGATTGGTCAAGCTGGTGCCAACATGGCGGCCCGGGTATTGCCGCTCCTGATGGACCCGGATCGAGCCGTAGCATTGGTTGTTCGACAGGATGAACAGAATCGGCAGCTGCCGGTCGACGGCGGCGATCATCTCGTTGCCGGTCATCATGAAGCCGCCATCGCCGACCAGGCAGACCACACGCTGACCCGTCAGGCGCAGCTGCGAGGCGATCGCCGCCGGCATGCCGTAGCCCATCGCGCCTGACAACGGCGCCATCAGGCGTTGCGGATAGGCGAACGGCAGGTGGCGGTAGACCGGCGCAGCAAAAGTCCCGGCGTCGAGACAGACGATCGCGTCGGCCGGCAGGCTGGCGCCGAGGCTGGCGACCACGTTGACGAACGGCACCCCATCGGCGGCAACAGCGCGCGCTGCAGGCCAGGCGGCGATGCGGTCGTGGATGGCGCGCAGGCTGCCGAGCCAAGCCCTGCGCTGCGGCAACACCACGGCGCCGTCGATCGCGGCCAGCGCAGCGGCGAAGGGCGCAGGGTCTGCGACGATGCCGAAATCAGCCGCGAAGTGCAGTCCCACCGCCCGGTCATCGGGATAGACATGAACCAAGGTCTGCGAGGGTTTGGGCAGACTGGGGAAGGTGTAGCCCTGGGTCGTGATGTCACCCAATCGCGTGCCGATCGCCAGGATCAGGTCGCTCGAATCGAAGGCTGCGATCTGGTCCTTGGGGTTGGCCAAGCCGAGGTCACCGACGAACAAGTCATGGCGATTCGGAAAGATGTCGTGCTGGCGGAATGACACCGCCACCGGCACCTGGAAACGCTCGGCCAAAGCCAGCAGTGCGGCACGGCCAGGACCTGAGTCCAGCGCGCCGCCGGCAATGATCAGCGGGCGTTCGGCACGGCACAACAGCGCATGGATCTTCGCCAGCGTTTCTTGGTCAGACAGGCTCGCGACCCGCGCAGGCAACTGCCAAGCTCGCTGGGCGACCGGCTGCTGCTGGATGTCTTCGGGCACGACCAGCACGACCGGACCGGGTGTGCCGGTGGTCGCGATCCGCAAGGCCTTGAAAGCGGCCTCGGCCAGCTTGTCAGGATCGGTGACTTCGACCACCCACTTGGCGATGGACCCGAACATCTGCTGGTAATCGATCTCCTGAAACGCCTGCCGGCGCAGATCGGCTTTGGGAATCTGTCCAATCACCAAGATCAGCGGCACCGCGTCCTGCTGGGCGGTGTGAACCGCGATCGCAGCGTTGGTCGCCCCCGGGCCGCGACTCACCATCACGACACCCGGCCGGTGCGTCAATCGCCCATCCGCGCAGGCCATGAAACCAGCGCCGCTTTCGTGGCGGCAGGTCAGCACATCGATCTGCGGAAAATCGCTCAACGCGTCAAGGATGCCGAGATAGCTCTCGCCTGGCACCAGGAAGACGCGGTCGATGCCATTGCTGGCAAACACCGACAGCATCGCGTGCGCCGAGGTGGCGGCTTGGTTCGGATTCATCGGCAGTCTTTGCTTGCGGGCTGGGCCCGTAAAGCCGCGGCGTCGTGACGCCGGCGGCTCAGCCTCGCGGCGCAGCGACGCGCCGCGGCCACAAACCGGCGCCCAGGATCACCACCGCCGCAACCGCAAAGCCTATCGACAGCGGGCTGTGTAGGAAGATCGCCGGGTCGCCGTCGGAGATCGACAGCGCCTGGCGCACCGAGCGCTCGAAGATCGGCCCGAGCACATAGGCCAAGATCACGATGCCCAGGTCAAAGCCGTGGCGCCGCAGGAAGAAGCCCACAAAGCCGAAGACCACCGCCACCACCACATCGTCGGCATTGCCGCTGTTGGAATAGACGCCGACCAGGCACACAACCAGGATCATCGGCGTCAGGAATACGCGCGGGATGTCGAGGATGCGGACGAACAAGCCGATCAGCGGCAGGTTGAGCACCAGCAGCATGATGTTGCCGATGTACATGCTTGCGACCACGCCCCAGAACACCTCGGGCTGGCGCTCGAGGATGGTCGGACCGGGCGTGACGCCGTGGATCATGAAAGCACCCAGCAACAAGGCGGTGATCGCGTTGGCGGGGATGCCCATGCACAGCAGCGGCACGAAAGCCCCAGCGGTGCCGGCATTGTTGGCGGCTTCGGGGCCCGCCAGTCCTTCGACCGCGCCCTTGCCGAATTCCTCGGGGTGGCGTGACAGCTTGCGCTCGACCGCATAGGACAGGAAGGACGCGATCACCGCACCGCCCCCGGGCAACAGGCCGACCAGAAAGCCCAGCACCGTGCCGCGGCCTATCGGCGCAATCGACCGCTTGGCCTCTTCGGCCGTGGGCAGGAATCCAGCCAGGCCTTTGGGTGGCGCAATGATCTTGAGTTCGTCCTCGCTGCGCATCGCCATGAACAACACTTCCGACAGGCCGAACAAACCGATCGCCAGCGGCACCAGGTTCACGCCGTCGCCCAGCGTCATGATGCCGAAGGTCAGGCGAGGTGTCATGCTCATCGGGTCGGCACCCACCGTGCCCAGCAACAAGCCGAAAGCGGCCATCAGCAGCGCGCGCGGCAGCGACCCGCCCGACATGTAGGTGACCATGGCAAGACCGGCCAGCATCATCATCGCGTACTCGGACGGCCCAAAGGCCAACACCAAGCGCGACAGCGGCGGCGACAAAAAAGTGATCGCGAGTGTGCCGGCAGTGCCGGCGATGAATGAGCCCACACCGGCGATGAACAGCGCCGAACCCGCCCTCCCCTTGCGCGCCATCTCGTAGCCGTCTAGACAGGTCACGACCGAGGAAGCCTCGCCGGGGATGCGCATCAGCACCGAGGTGACCGTGCCACCGTAGGCAACACCGTAATAGATGCCCGAGAGCATGATGATCGCCGAGGTCACTTCCATCTTGAACGTGATCGGCAGCAAGATCGCGATCGTCGTCAGCGGACCCAGCCCCGGCAGGATGCCGACCACCGTGCCCAGAAATGCGCCGATGAAGCAGTACATCAGGTTGGCCGGTGTCATCACGACCGCAAAACCGCCGAGCAGAGCTTCCATGGTCAGCGCACCAGAGAGAAAAACGCGTGCTCGATGAAGCTCGACGGCAGGTCGACCCTCAGCAACCAGCCAAAGCCGACCAGCCCGACCGCAGCGCAACCCAGGCCGTAAGCGATCGCCGCGAACCAGGATCGACCCTCAGCGAAACGCACGATCAGCACCGAGACCGCGATCGACGTCACGGTGAAGCCCATGAAGGCCGCCCCCGCCGCCAGCACCACCATGCTGAGCGCGTAGATCGCGAAGCTGGAGCGCGTGCGCGCACGCGTCTCGGGATCGATGCGGTCGGTGTCGCCTTCCTCGGTGGCGGCAGCGCGACCGGGCCAGATCAGCACGACCAGCGCCAGCAGCGCGAAGACCAGCCCGACCATCACCGGAAACAGGCCTGGACCTGGGCCCTCGATGCTCCAACGCTCCAAATTCAGCGCTTGCCAAAGGCCCAGCCCCGCGAGCAACAGCAAACCCGCTGCGGCGATGCGTGAACCGGTCAAGAGCTGGGGGAGCGGCGCGGCCGCATCGTCTGCACCCGACATCAGCGCTTCTTGACCATGCCGGTCTCGGCCAGGATCGGCGACAGCTCACCCTCGATCTTTTTCAGGTAAGCCTTGTAATCAGCACCGTTGCGGTGGACGGCCACGATGCCCAGCGCGGAGATCTGGTCTTGGACGCTCTTGTCAGCCATCACGTCAGCCAGCGCGGCTTCCATGCGCTGCTTGATCGCCGGCTCAACGCCCACCGGATAGGCATAGCCGAACGGGCCTCTGGTGACCGCATCGAAACCCAGTTCGCGCAAGGTCTTGACCTCCGGGTAGTCGGGCCAGCGCTCGGGGCCGGCCGCCGCGAGAAAGCGCAGCTTGCCACCTTCGATCTGCGGCCGCATCTCGGCCACCGTCTGGATGCAGGCATCGACATGGCCACCGACCGCTTGCGCAACCGACTCGACCCCGCCGGTGAACACCACCCAGCGAAAGCGTCCGCCGGTGATCTTGGCGAGCTGGTACATCGCGACCACATTGGTGACGTTGTTCGAGCCATAGGTCACCAGCCGCGTCTTGCTGGTGGCGATCAGGTCGTCGATGGTCTTGATCGGCGAGTTCATGCCCACGCCGATGCCGTAGCGCAGCTCAGCGACCTGGCCAAGCACATCAAAGGCTTCCCAGGGTTTGTACTTGACGTCCATCAGGCTGGGCACGGTGATGTGGCTTGAAATCGCCACCAGGCCCAGCGTGTAGCCATCGGGTGCGGCAGCCGCCAGCGTCGTGGGCCCGAGTGCGCCGGCACCACCGACCACGTTCTTGACGATCACCGTCGCCCCGAGCCGCTTTTCGAGCGCGACCGCGATCAGCCTGGCGGTCAGGTCGGTGGAAGCGCCCGGCGCATTGGGGTTGATCAGCGTGATCTCGCGGCTCGGCCATTTGG
Organism: Bordetella parapertussis; assembly: GCA_945878355.1. GTDB lineage: Bacteria > Pseudomonadota > Gammaproteobacteria > Burkholderiales > Burkholderiaceae_C > Pseudaquabacterium. Next base: position 96,609 of record CAMCTC010000004.1, read on the forward strand.
CCGATTGCGCCAGGGCTGGCGTGCCAGCCACGGCTGCTGCAGCCGCGCCGCCCGCCTTCAGTAGGGTTCTGCGATCCATCTTGATATCTCTCCGCTTTGTGACTTGTCGAACCATGGCTTCAATGGAAAAGCCCTCTACCAAGTCTAATGGAGGATGTCAGGCCAGGGCCAGCCGGATGAACCCTGATCGAATGGGCGGATCTGTCGCGACGAAGCCGCCTGGTCATGGATCGGAGGCTCAGATCATTTCCGTTATTATGGAATCATGGATGGGTCTGGAGCTTTGTAAAACCTGCGCTCACCTGTCGGAACCTTGAGCCAAACGATGAGCGCGATCACCCGCAAACTGTCATTCCTCGATCGCTACCTGACCGTCTGGATCTTCGCCGCGATGGCGCTGGGCATTGGCCTGGGCTATCTTGTGCCGGGCACCGAGGCTTTGATCAACAGCTTCCAGGTCGGCAGCACCAACCTGCCGATCGCGATCGGGCTGATGCTGATGATGTACCCGCCTTTCGCCAAGGTGCGCTACGAGGAGTTGCCCGACGTCTTGCGCGACAAGAAGGTGCTGGGGCTGTCGCTGGTGCAGAACTGGATCGTCGGGCCGACGCTGATGTTCGTGCTGGCGGTCGTCTTCCTGCCCGACAAGCCAGAGTACATGGTCGGGCTGATCATGATCGGTCTGGCCCGCTGCATCGCGATGGTGATCGTCTGGAACGAACTTGCCAAAGGTTCGACCGAATACGCTGCGGGCCTGGTGGCGTTCAATTCAATCTTCCAGGTGCTGTTCTTCAGCGTCTACGCCTGGTTGTTCATCACGGTGCTGCCACCGCTGTTCGGCCTGTCTGGCGCGGTGGTCGACATCTCGGTCGCGGAGATCGCTCGCAGCGTGTTCATCTACCTCGGCATCCCCTGCATCGCCGGCGTGCTGACCCGTTGGGTCATGCTCAGCTTCGTCAGCAAGGATTGGTACCACACGCACTTCGTGCCGAAGATCGCGCCGATCACGCTGATCGCCTTGCTGTCGACCATCGTCGTGATGTTCAGCCTGAAGGGTCAGCTGATCGTCAGCATCCCGTTCGACGTGGTGCGGATCGCCATCCCACTGCTGCTGTACTTTCTGCTGATGTTCATGTTCTCGTTCTTCGTCAGCAAGTGGCTCGGCGCGAACTACGAGAAGAGCGTCACGCTGTCGTTCACTGCGGCGAGCAACAACTTCGAGCTCGCGATCGCGGTGGCGATCGCGGTCTACGGCATCAACTCTGGCGTGGCGTTCGCAGCGGTGATCGGACCCTTGGTCGAGGTGCCGGTGATGATCTTGCTGGTCAACATCGCACTGGGTTTCCAGAAACGATATTTTGGTGGTGCGGCTACCGACGCCGCGGCGAAAGCAGGCTGAGATGGACGAAAAATCCGCTGTCGCTGCGCTGGCTGCGATCGCCCAAGGCATGCGGCTGCGCATCTTCCGCGCGCTGGTGGGCGCTGGCCCGCAAGGTCTGACGCCGGGCACGCTGTCGGCGATGCTGGACGTGCCGGCCTCTACCTTGTCTTTCCATCTCAAGGAATTGATGCACGCCAATCTGGTGACCCAGCAGCGCGACGGTCGCAGCCTGATCTACCGACCGGCGTTGGCGCAAATGGATGCACTGCTGCAATACCTCAGCGCCCATTGCTGCGGTGGCGTCGCCTGCACCGTGACCCAGCGCCGCAGGGTAACTGCCGAATTACATTCAAAATGAGCGACATCACGCTCCACCACAACCCGGCTTGCGGCACCTCGCGCAACGTCCTGGCGCTGACACGCAACACCGGGGCGAAGCCTCAGGTCATCGAATACCTGAGGCATCCGCCGGGTAGAGAAACCCTGTTCGCGCTGATCGCTGCGATGGGCATCCCGGCGCGAGACCTGCTGCGCCGCAATAGCACGCCTTACGACGAGCTGGGGCTGGACAACCCGGCGCTGAGCGACGAGCAACTGGTCGCTCAGATGCTGATCCACCCGGTGCTGATCAACCGACCCATCGTCGTCACGCCGCTGGGCACTCGGTTGTGCCGCCCGTCTGAAATCGTGCTCGACATCCTGCCGCAGGCGCAAGAAGCGGTGATCGACGCCCAAGGCCGGCGCGTTTGACGCGCTCACGTTCGATGCTGAGCGATCTGCCCCATGTCGACGCGGCGATGTTTGCCGCGCCATCGCCCAGTCGCTTGCTGGCGCGGCCCGCCAGTTCGCACCCGCCGCGTTTCGCGCTGCTCTATGGCTCGCTGCGCGAGCGCTCGTACAGCCGATTGCTGACCGAAGAAGCGGCGCGGCTGCTGCGGGCAATGGGCGGTGAGACCCGGATCTTCGACCCTGCCGGTCTGCCGCTGCCCGACGCTGTGCCCGAATCACACCCCAAGGTGGTCGAGTTGCGCGATCTGGCGCAATGGGCCGAAGGCATGGTGTGGTGCTCGCCCGAGCGGCACGGCGCGATGACCGGCATCATGAAAGCGCAGATCGACTGGATCCCGCTGGCATTGGGCGCGGTTCGCCCGACACAGGGCAAGACGCTGGCGCTGATGCAGGTCTGCGGTGGATCGCAGTCGTTCAACGCCATCAACCAACTGCGCGTGCTCGGTCGCTGGATGCGCATGATCACGATCCCCAACCAGTCGTCGGTGGCCAAGGCCTTCCTCGAGTTCGACGACACCGGCAGGATGAAGCCCTCGAGCTACCTAGACCGGGTGGTCGACGTGATGGAGGAGTTGGTGAAGTTCACGCTGCTGACCCGCGATGTTTCAGGCTATCTGGTCGACCGCTACAGCGAGCGCAAGGAAAGCGCAGACAGCTTGTCGCAACGGGTCAACCAGCGCAGCCTGTGATCGCTTGATGCGCTGGCCCAGGGCCGACGCTGCGCGACGCAGCCTGTCGGCGCAGGCGCTGCGCTCTAGCCCTACTCGTGGTGGTCGTAGGCCTGAAAGCCCGCCAGTTTGACCAGGCTGTCACGCTTGGCCGCCGAGTAGTCGCTCAGCACCATCTCCTTGACCAGTTCGTGCAGTGTCGTGGTGGGCTCCCAGCCCAGCTTGGCCTTGGCCTTGCTCGGGTCGCCCAACAGCGTCTCGACCTCGGTGGGACGGTAATAGCGCGGGTCGACCTTGACGATCACCTCGCCCGGCTTGCACTTGGCGCGCAGTTCGCCGTTGACGCGTTCGACCTTGGCCACCACGCCGACCTCTTGCTCGCCCTGGCCCTCAAAACAAACCGTGATGCCGAGTTCGAGCGCCGCGAACTCGACGAACTGCCGAACGCTGTACTGCACGCCGGTGGCGATCACGAAGTCCTCGGCCACGTCTTGCTGCAGCATCAACCACTGCATCTGCACATAGTCGCGGGCATGGCCCCAATCGCGCAGCGCGCTCATGTTGCCCAGGTGCAAGCAGTCCTGCAGGCCCAGCGCGATGCGCGCCATCGCCCGGGTGATCTTGCGCGTGACGAAGGTCTCGCCTCGAACAGGGCTCTCGTGGTTGAACAAGATGCCGTTGCAGGCGTACAGGCCGTAGGCCTCGCGGTAGTTGACCGTGATCCAGTAGGCGTACATCTTGGCCACCGCGTAAGGGCTGCGCGGGTAGAAAGGCGTGGTCTCCTTCTGCGGTGTCTCCTGCACCAAGCCGTACAGCTCGCTGGTGGAGGCCTGGTAGAAGCGGGTCTTCTTCTCCAGCCCCAGGATGCGTATGGCTTCGAGCAGGCGCAGCGTGCCGATGCCGTCGGCGTTGGCGGTGTACTCGGGCGTCTCGAAGCTCACCGCCACATGGCTCATCGCGGCCAGGTTGTAGATCTCGTCGGGCTGCACCTGCTGGACGATGCGGATCAGGTTGGTGCTGTCGGTCAGGTCACCGTAATGCAGCTTGAAGCGCTGATGCTCGACATGCGGGTCCTGGTAGAGATGATCGACCCGGTCGGTGTTGAACAGGCTGGCGCGGCGCTTGATGCCGTGCACCACATAGCCTTTGCTCAGCAGCAGTTCGGCGAGGTAGGCGCCGTCTTGTCCGGTGACACCGGTGATCAGGGCGACTTTGGGTTGGGTCATGGTGTGAGGGTCATGGTTGTAGAAACCAGGCGATATCGGCTCAAGGTCGGCCCAGGAAGTCTGCATAAGCGCGGGCAATGCCTTCGCGCAGCGGTACACCAGCGCGCCATCCAGCGGCAGTCAGGCGACTGACGTCGAGCAGCTTGCGCGGCGTGCCATCGGGCTTGCTGGCATCGTAGACGATACGGCCCTCGTAACCCACGACCTGCATCACGGTCTCGGCAAGCTCGCGGATCGTCACATCGTCGCCGGTGCCGATGTTGAGCAAAGGACCGTCATAGGCTTGCGCCATCAGGTGCACGCAGGCGTCAGCCAGGTCGTCGACATACAGGAACTCACGCCGCGGCGCGCCGCTGCCCCAGACCACGCACTGCGCATCGCCGCGTTGCTTGGCCTCATGCGCCTTGCGGATCAAGGCCGGCAGCACATGGCTGTTGGCAAGGTCGTAGTTGTCGTTGGGGCCGTACAGATTGGTCGGCATCACGCTGATGTACTGACGACCGTATTGCCGGTTGTAGGACTCGGCCAGCTTGAGGCCAGCGATCTTGGCGATCGCATAGGGCTCGTTGGTGGGCTCGAGCGGGCCGGTCAGCAGGTACTCTTCCTTGATCGGTTGCGGACAGTCACGCGGGTAAATGCAGCTCGAGCCCAGGAACATCAACCGCTGCACGCCAGCCAGGTGTGCGCCGTGGATCAGGCCGGTCTCGATCAACAGGTTCTGGTGCAGGAAATCTGCCCTGAACTCGTTGTTGGCCTGGATGCCGCCGACCTTGGCCGCGGCGATGAAGACATAGTCGGGCTTCTCAAGGGCCAGAAAGCCTTGCACGGCGCGCTGGTCCAGCAGGTCGAGCTCGGCATGGCTGCGCGTGATCACCTGGGTGTAAGCACCTGCCTGCAAGCGGCGCAAGATCGCGCTGCCGACCATGCCCCGGTGGCCTGAGACGAAGATCTTGGCGTTGAGGTTCATGTCGGATCGCTTCAGGGTCTTGGGGTCTCAACGGCGCCAGTCGCAGCTTGCCAAGTGCCCAAGCGCGCACTCGGGCGACGGCCCGAAGTTTAACTGGCGACCTCCGCCAACCAAGAGCAGCGCCAAGGACCGGTGCGCCATAGTTGACGGTCGCGCGCTGGCTTGGTCGGGTAGCGCGGTCGAGTCCGCTTCACGACAGCGAGGTCGTGGAGCGCGGCGTAGACTGACCCGTCGCTGGACTGGCGGGCGACGGTCCTGGAGTCAAGCCTATTTGACTCTGGGTGGCGTCCGCCACCGCCTCTTGGCTTCCATCGAGCCTTCAGAACATTTCCAGGCCATTCAACAACCCTGGGGAGAGAACCCACCATGCGTGAAGAGACCGTCGCACCCGACCCCAGCCAGCCCTCGATAGGCGCTGTGCGGGACAACCAACGCCTGGACGAAGCGGCGCTGAACACCTGGTTCCGTGCCAACGTCGAGGATCCGGTCGAACCCCTGGTGCTGAGCCAGTTCAACCGAGGCGCCTCTAACCCGACCTATCTGATCAGCGCCGGCCAGACCCGCTGGGTGCTGCGCAAGAAGCCCCCGGGTCAACTGCTGGCCAGCGCCCACCAGGTAGACCGCGAGTACAAGGTGATGTCGGCACTGGGCACGATCGGTTTTCCGGTACCGCGGATGCGGGCCTTCTGCGCGGACGAGTCGGTCATCGGGACGACCTTCTACGTGATGGACTTTCTGGAAGGCCGAATCTTCCGCAATGCCAGGCTCCCGGGCATTGCGCCGGCTGAACGGGCGGCGATCTACGACAACCTCAACGCCACGCTGGCGCGCCTGCACCAAGTTGATTTCGCAGCCATCGGACTGGCTGACTATGGTCGACCCGGGAACTATTTTCAGCGCCAGATCGACCGCTGGACCAAGCAGTACCGCGGCGCCGAGACCGAAGCCATCCCGGAGATGGAGCGCTTGATCGCCGAACTGCCCGCGCTGATCCCCGCCAGCGACGAGGTCAGCATCGCCCATGGCGACTTTCGGCTCGAGAACGTGATGTTCCACCCCACCGAACCACGCATCATCGCCGTGCTCGACTGGGAGCTGTCAACGCTAGGCCACCCTTTGGCCGACATCGCCTATGGCTGCATCCTGTACCACTCGAATTCAGAGAGCTGGGGCACGCTAGGCGGCGTGGACTTGAAGGCCTCGGGCATCCCCGACGAAGCAGCCTATGTGGCAGCGTATTGCCGCCGCACCGGCCGCGAAGCGATCCCTGGCTTCAATGTCTACCTGGC